>CBHCMF010000280.1:0-5212 GCA_965974465.1 uncultured Noviherbaspirillum sp. | reverse complement strand
TGATCCTCAGTTAGACCTGGCGGGTACGCAAGCAGAAGTTGATATTTTGGCGGCCAAGTTAAAACGTCGGTTGGCGCCGGACGCATCCACCGTTCAAAAACTACGTTGATTGAATCACTTTTTCTATCGTGAGCTCGGCTTTGCAGGAAACGTCAACGACTATTACGATCCCGACAATAGTTATCTGCACCGCGTTCTCACTACTCGGCGCGGCATTCCGATCTCGTTGGCCGTACTTTTTATGGAACTGGCGCAACAGATTGGGCTGAACGTCAAAGGGATCTCTTTTCCCGGTCATTTTCTAATGAAACTGACCGTGCAATCAGGTGATATCGTATTAGATCCGTTTAATGGAGCCAGCCTGTCTCGGGAAGAATTAGAAGAGCGGCTTGAGCCTTATTTCGAGCAGCAAAGCTATCCGGGAGCAATACCGCTGTCCTACTATTTGCATACGGCCCATCCACGTGAAATTCTGGTGCGCATGCTACGCAATCTGAAGACCGTATTTGCGGAGCATATGCGCTGGCAAAGAGTTCTAGCCGTACAGCAACGTCTTCTGATTCTGCTGCCAAACGACATCACCGAACGCCGGGATCGTGGGCTGGCATATGCAAACCTAGAATGCCCCCAAGCAGCCCTCCAGGATCTGGAGGCCTATCTGGCCGAACGACCGAACGCACCTGATGCGGAACTTTTGCATAGAAAACTCCCTGAGCTACGGGAGGCAAGTAAAAGGTTGAACTAGTTCAGCTCTTCGCTTTTGCTTCGAGTAATTCCCACTTTTCGAGACTTTCCAGCAGTAGATTTTCGATTTCGGCAAAACGCTCATTGAGCTGCTGTGCCTCTCTAGGTTCCTGACGGTACAGATCTGAATCAGCCAATCGTTCAGAAATGAACTTTTGCTCTGCTTCCAGGGAGGCAATCAGCTCAGGTAGGGTTTCCAGTTCACGTTGCTCCTTATAACTCAGCTTTTTCGATCGAGCTGGTGCAGGCACAGTCTCTTTCGTTGCCGGCTTACCGTCAACTTTAGTGGCGGACTTTACCTGGATAGCTTGTCCTGTTGAGTTGCGCACACGCTCCCAATCAGTATAGCCACCGATATATTCACGCCACACGCCGTTCCCCTCTGCAACAATGACTTGTGTAACGACGTTATCCAGAAACATACGATCATGGCTGACCAGGAACACCGTGCCGCTGTAGGTTTCCAGCAATTCTTCGAGCAACTCTAGGGTATCAATATCAAGGTCGTTGGTTGGCTCGTCAAGCACTAAAACATTGGCCGGCTTGGCGAACAGCCGAGCGAGCAGAAGTCGATTGCGCTCGCCTCCAGATAACGATTTCACGGGGGAGCGCGCACGCTCTGGCGCGAACAGGAAATCGCCCAGATAAGTCATCACATGTTTACGCTGTCCGTTAATCTCAACCCAATCACTCCCGGGCGAAATGGTATCGACCAAGCTAGCCTCTTCATTTAACTGAGCCCGCATTTGATCGAAATAAGCAACTTGCAAGCGTGCGCCCTGTTTGACCGTTCCTGTATCGGGCAGCACCTCCCCAAGAATGAGTTTAAGCAAAGTCGTCTTACCAGCACCATTCGGACCGATTAGGCCAACCTTGTCGCCACGCATGATAATAGCGTTGAAGTCTCGCACAATCATCTTTTCGCCGTAACATTTGCCAACGTTGTTTAACTCTGCCACGATTTTGCCGGACCGCTCACCTGTTGACACGTCTAGCTTCACTTGCCCTTGCTGCTCACGTCGCATACTCCGCGTGTGACGCAATTCTTCAAGTCGTTTGACGCGCCCTTCGTTACGTGTACGGCGCGCTTCAACGCCTTTGCGGATCCAGACTTCTTCCTGCGCAAGGAATTTGTCGAATTTGGCATTCTCGATTGCCTCGATTTCCAGCTGTTCCGCCTTGCGCACCTGATAAGCGCTGTAATTCCCCGGAAAAGACAATAGCCGCCCCCGGTCGAGTTCCACGATACGAGTCGCGACGCTGTCAAGAAAAGAACGATCGTGGGTGATGAACAGGATGCTCCCCTTGAATTCGCGCAGTAATGCTTCCAGCCAAAGAATAGACGTGAAATCAAGGTGATTGGTCGGCTCGTCGAGCAGCAGAACATCCGGCGCCCCCACAAGAGCGCGAGCTAACGCTACGCGTTTCTGCATCCCACCTGAGAGCGTGCCCATTTGCGCATTTTTATCGAGATTCAGCCGATTCAATACGGTCTCGACACGGTTGGTCAGGTTCCAAGCATCCGCTGCATCAAGCTTGATTTGGATTGCATGCATACGGTCCATGATGACGCCATCGTCACCCGCCTCCAGTTGGGCCACCAATCCGTTATATTCATCCACCAGTTTCTGGGTCTCCCCCATCCCGGATGCGACTGCGTGAAATACGGTGGCGTCGCTTGCGAACTGGGGCTCCTGTTCTACATAAGCGATCTTGATACCTTGTTGCAATACGAGCATGCCATCGTCAAGCTTAGACACGCCGGAAATGATTTTCAGGAGGGAGGATTTACCCGTGCCATTACGACCAATCAGGCCAACCCGCTCGCCGGCCTCCATCGAAAATTCTGCGTGATCAAGCAAGGCAACGTGGCCAAACGCGAGCTGCGCATTGGTGAGGGTAATAACTGCCATAAATAAATTAGTGCTAGAGGCTGGGCGCCCCTTAGTGAACGTTCAAAGCACGCATTGTACCGAGAAGCGACATGCTGCAATTATTTCTTTCACTAGACTCGGCTATAATCACGGCCGTGGCGCAAAATTCAGCGTCGCGCTTCAGCGTCTCGCCGTAGTTCAATGGATAGAACGAGTGCCTCCTAAGCGCTAAATACAGGTTCGATTCCTGTCGGCGGGACCACCAATTAGTTCAAAGTCGCCCAATATATCCCCCAACTCTATTCTTAGCGTGATATCACGGGTTTTGGCACTTTTTTAAATCCCTCCACCTTTTTCTTCCCCTTGATGAGGGAAAACCAGCCAGTAACGAAGCCAACACGACGTCAAGATAGGCCATCCGTGTGCGAGCCGCTATCAGGAAGACGGCTCATGCGCTCCATGCCACGTAAGTATCGAAACTTTTACAAAGCCAGAGCACCTAAAGATTTAAAAAGAAAAGATTACTCGTATTTTTCAGCCTCTTCCTGGAAGGAGGGGAACGATGAAAATCCCTTTTATAGTGATGTTAATAGAAGGCACAATGCTAGCGGGACTTTCGCTCATTTTTTTCGTGCTATAGCGCAATATGGCGAATATGCTTGATCGTTTCCGTTATGGTCGAAAATGTTATAGATATATCTGGACGGATGGGGCGTAAAGCCACTACGTGCTATTGACACGCTCACTTACTCAGCATCAGGCTGGTTAGCTGGCGCCGCCTTAGCAAATGCATCAAGTAGAAGGCATGCGGTATTGATGCGCATGATGGTCGGCATACTTGACAAGTCACAATTAAGCCGCTGCGCATTGGCGACCTGCGGCACGAGGCAGCAATCAGCAAGCGTCGGTATATCACCATGGCAAAACACCCCAGTATGCTTGTCATTTGCCAGCCTTGCTTCAATTGCTGCTAATCCTTGTTCGCACCAATGACGATACCATGCATTTTTGTCGTCTTCGCTTACGTTCAGTTTGCGCACTAAATAGCGCAGCACGCGCAAGTTGTTAAGCGGATGAATATCGCATGCAATTGCTAGAGCAATTGCACGCACTCGCGCCCTGTCGCGCGGATCGCATGGCAATAACGATGGTTCAGGGCACGTTTCCTCGAGATATTCAATGATGGCAAGCGACTGTGTTAGCACCATTGGATCGTCGTCTGCGTCGTCCAATAGCGCTGGAACTAACGCGGCCGGATTCAACCTTCGGTATTCTTCTGTAAATTGTTCACCGCCATTTTTCAAGAGATGGACTGGAATTGTCTCGTATGACAACCCTTTCAGATTCAACGCAATGCGCACCCGATAAGATGCGGAACTGCGAAAATAGCTATAGAGTTTCATGCCAGCCCTCTCTCCACAACATATTCCTATACGATTTGCATACGCAATTCACCTAGACCATCGATCATGCCTTCCAGCAGATCGCCCTTCTTCACTGCTGCTACGCCCGCTGGCGTACCAGTGAAGATGAGATCTCCTGGATGTAATTCATAATATCGGGAAAGATGCTCGATAATTTCCGAAACGTTCCAGATAAGTTTTTCAATATTGCTTGTTTGTCGCACCACACCGTTGACGCCAAGACGAATCTTGCCTTGGGTGATGTGGCCGCTTTGGGTTACTGAATGAATGGGAGCAATCGGTGCCGAGTAGTCAAAGCCTTTGGCGGTACACCATGGACGACTTAGTTTTTTTGCTTCTGTTTGTAAATCGCGACGCGTCATATCGAAACCAACTGCATAACCCCAAACATGCCGCAGCGCATCAGCTGCATTGATGTTCCGTCCACCCTGACCAAGTGCAACAACGAGCTCGATCTCATGATGCAAGTCATTGGTCATGGCCGGATAAGGCATTGTCCCGACCTCATCATGCGCAATTGGCACTACTGCATCGGCCGGCTTCATGAAGAAAAATGGTGCCTCGCGCCCACTACAGCCCATTTCTTGGGCATGTTCAACGTAATTGCGCCCCACACAATAAATCCGATGGACAGGGAAGAATGCATCGCCACCTGCAATGGGAATGGCAGGTATGTTCTGAGGAGGGATAACAAATAGCATAAAAATCCTTTCCGCCTATCAGAACCAGATTATGACATCAGACCATCCAGCCAGCTGACCCAGTACGGTTCGGTCGATGACGATGTGCCAAGGAAGGCCAAGTCATCTCGAGATGTCTCTCTATCGAAACAGTCGACATAAAATAAAACCGCCTTGTCGATGAATCGATCAAGGCGGTTTTGACATACCAATTGAGATACTGCTACTCAACCTTCGCCAAGGTAGGCTTCCTTCACTTTTGGATCGTCAAGCATATCTTTCGCATTGCCGCTCATCGTGATGAGACCAGAATCCATCACATAGCCGCGATGCGCAGCCTGCAAAGCGAGCTTAGCGTTCTGCTCGACCAGCAAGATTGTGACGCCTTGCGCCGACACATTGCGCACGACTTCGAAAATTTTCTCGACCATAATCGGAGACAAGCCCATCGACGGCTCATCCAGCAACAGCAATTTCGGATGACTCATCA
>CBHCMF010000279.1:0-5235 GCA_965974465.1 uncultured Noviherbaspirillum sp. | reverse complement strand
TCGGGGCGTAGCGCAGCCTGGTAGCGCACCTGATTTGGGATCAGGTGGTCGGACGTTCGAATCGTCTCGCCCCGACCAGGACGTCGAAGGCGCGGTCATTGAATTTTTTCAATGACCGCGCCTTGTTCTTTATCTCCCTTCCTTTTCCTCCATTCTGTATTTCATCGCATTGAAGCCTAGGCGTGCATTTTCTATGCAATGGCGCAACCAACATGATGCTTCTAGGCAGCACAGCCGACTTGCTGGCAAAATGTGTTAATTCAGCGATTCATCTTCATTTTTTATTGGCACGCATATCAATTTTGATAATGCATTGAAGGGGCAGCAGCGGTATGTGTGCTTGCTCTCGGTTGGCAATTTCGATTGATAGCACGAACCTTGCAATGATAGTGACGCTGGCATCTATATGGAACACAAGGGGCGCCTTCTACGGTGCTAGTGGAGTCACTGCATGAAAAATCCGGAGCAACTTGTCGACTTGGTCGCCGATGAGATGGATTTGGCTCCAGAGGAACTGGCGCAATGTAAGGCAGCCTTCGAAATAAGCGATGCGGATATCGCCCTGTTGCGCAAGCTTCACGAGAGGTTAACCTTGTATCAGCCGGCGCTGGTAGATGCTTTTCATGGTTATCTGATGCGGTTTCCTGCCTTGCAGGGAGCGCTTGGGGAACCGGAAAAACTTGACAGTCTCAAGCGGACGCAAGTGGCTTACTTCGATCGTGTGACCCAAGGTGCGTATGATGCCGGTCATGTTAAGGATCACTTGAGCACTAGCGTTCAGCGTCAAATAAGCGTGCTCGAGCCGAAGTGGTATGTCGGTGCTTATCGTAAATACCTGTCCGAGCTGATGCCACTTCTTTCACATTTAATGGCAGATGAGCCGGAAAATTTCCTTGCTACCTACGATGCGCTACTTAAGGTAATTTGCCTCGATATGGTGTTCGCTCTGAATACCTATTTTAAGGCTGACCGTATCGAGATTCTGCGTGTCAAGAATTATGCTGAACAGATTATTGCGTCGATGCCTTCCGGCGTAATGGTGGTTGATACGGCGCTGAAAATTCGATCCCTGAACCCTGTGATGTGCAGAATGTTTCAGGTGGCAGCGGAAAGGGATGCCATTGATCGGCCCCTAAGCGATGTCATTCCAAACAGCACGCTATCCGACAGTTTGAAACAAGTACTCGCTACGGGGAAGAACAAGCGGGATTTACTGGTGAGTCTTGCGGATGAGAACGGCAAACGCCACTTTCAATTTGATGT
Source organism: uncultured Noviherbaspirillum sp. (assembly GCA_965974465.1). Classification (GTDB taxonomy): domain Bacteria; phylum Pseudomonadota; class Gammaproteobacteria; order Burkholderiales; family Burkholderiaceae_D; genus Noviherbaspirillum. The sequence continues at coordinate 3,972 of CBHCMF010000279.1, read as the reverse complement.
ATCTGCGGCGTTGCTCGCGGAGCAGTGCATCCTGTTGCTGGTGGCGCAGGACGTAACCGAGCGTGTGCGTTCTCAGGAAGAGCTTCGTCGTTTCCGCATGGCGCTCGACAGCTCGATTGATGCAGTGTATCTGATTGACCGGGCAAAGATGCGTTTCATCGATGCCAATGAAACAGCGTTAGCCACCCTCGGTTATAGCTACGATGAATTGCTTCAGTTGGGGCCGCAAGATCTGAAACCGGATGACGGCGAATTGGAAAAAATTCTTCGTCGCTTCGACGATATCATTCAGAGCAAGAACAAAACCGGAATGATCGAAACCGTGCATCAGCGCAAGGACGGCTCACGCTTGCCAGTGGAGGTGTATCTGCGTGCGGTGCAATCCGAAGGTCGTCAGTTACTGGTGGCAGTGGTGCGCGACATTACCGCCAGGCTTGCGGCTGAAGCCGTCCTGCGCGAGAGTGAAGAGCGTTTTCGCGTTGCCTTCAACCAGGCGGCAGTCGGTCTGGCGCATGTGGCGCCAGAAGGGCGCTGGCTAATGGTCAACAATAAGTTATGCGAGATCGTTGGCTACTCCAAAAAGGAGCTGCTGAGCATGGCTTACCAGGACATCACGCATCCGGAAGACCTCGTCGCTGATTGGGCGCTGGGCCGGCGCATGATTGCCGGTGAGCTGGATGAAAAAACCCGCGAGAAACGCTATCGACACAAGAATGGCTATTACATCTGGGTGAATCTCACCAGCTCGATGGTACGTGATGCAGATGGCAATCCGAAGTATTACAGCACGGTAGTAGAAGACATTTCCCGCCGCAAGCAGATCGAAGAGGAGCTACTGCATCTTGCTAACCACGATGCCTTGACGAGCCTGCCCAATCGCTCACTGCTGCTTGACCGCCTCGCACAGGCACTTGTTTTTGCCAATCGATCCAGCAGTCAGGTTGCGGTTATGCTCATTGACCTCGACCGTTTTAAAAATATTAACGATAGTCTGGGCCACGATGTTGGTGACAAGATCATTATGGAGATCGGGCGTCGTCTTTCCGCTAGTGTGCGCGTGGGCGATACGATTGCGCGTCTGGGTGGTGACGAATTTGTATTGATTACACCGGATGTCGTGCGCGAAGATGCGGTCGCGATCATGGCGCAGCAGGTTCTGGAGGCGTTATCGCGCCCGATGACAATACAGGGGCACGAGTTTTACCCGACCGGCAGTATCGGCATCAGTATGTTTCCGAAGGATGGAGCGGATGCGCAGGCATTGCTGAAGAATGCCGATACGGCGATGTATCGCGCCAAGGATGCCGGCCGTAACAATTTCCAGTTCTATGCGCATGAAATGAATTCCAGGGCGCTGGATCGCCTAAAGCTCGAAGGTGGCTTGCGTCGCGCCCTAGAGCGCGAAGAGTTTACTTTGCACTATCAACCGCAGATGGACATTCTGACCGGCTGCATCATCGGTGTAGAAGCCTTGCTGCGCTTGCAAGTGCCCGGGCAGGGAACGGTATTTCCGGGAGATTTCATTCCAATTGCAGAAGAAACAGGTCTGATCGTGCCGATTGGCGAATGGGCTCTGCGTACTGCATGTATGCAAAGAAAAGCTTGGCAGGACGATGAGACGCTTCCAACGGTAAAGATTGCGGTCAATTTGTCGGCGCGTCAGTTTAAGCAGCAGAACATCGTAAAGATGGTTTCGCGCGTGCTGGACGAAACGGGTTGCCGTCCAGAGTGGTTGGAACTAGAGATTACCGAAACCGTTATCATGGAAGATCCGGAAGCGGCAGCGGAAACGTTGCACAAGCTGGGTAGTATGGGGGTGCATCTATCGATTGACGATTTCGGCACCGGCTATTCCAGCTTGAGCTACCTGAAGCGCTTCCCCATCAATGCGCTCAAGATCGATAAGTCTTTTGTGCGCGATATTACGACTGATGCAGACGATGCCGCTATCGCGAAGGCGGTCATCGCACTCGCCCACAGTCTAAAATTGACAGTGATTGCAGAGGGCGTTGAAAGTGTTGAGCAACTCGATTTTCTACGCGAACAGAAATGCGATCAGGTGCAGGGGTACTATCTCAGCCGGCCAATGACGGTCGAAAAATTGGCATCGTTCATGCGTGAGAGCAAACTGAAGATGCAATAGGTATCTAAATCATTGAAACCAGCGGCTATTAGATGTAATATCCGCAAGCTTCATTTTTATGACGAACGGCGGTGTATCAGCCGCGTTTCGTCATCATCGCTTCGCACTGCCCATAGCTCAGTTGGATAGAGCAACGGCCTTCTAAGCCGTAGGTCGCAGGTTCGACTCCTGCTGGGCAGGCCATCCACAAGGCTTTCCTCCAATGCACGTACTAACTATCGTACTATAGACCGAGCTGTGTACTATTCGGACGTAGTAAACCGGATTTGATTTGCTGACTCATGTCAGATTTAATCGCGTTCCGTGCCTTGCTAAATTCCAAGTTCGGCCAAGTCCGTAGGGTAAGTCAATGACAGGCTACTGACTGCCTCAGACTGGTGCGGACGTTCATATGTGGAACTTGAGGGATGGCACTTGCCCCTTTGCTGCCATTCTGCAAGTCTGAAAGCTGACGTTCAACGTCGGAGATGACCGGCGGACAGTAGGCGGGCTAAGACCGCCGATAGGATATCCGTGTCGATCGACCTGTTAGCCCTCACGCGGCGCCTCCACCGAAGAAACGGGAGAGCAGTTTGGGGATGAGAGACGGCAGGCCACGAATGAGTCCACGTCGTCTCTCCGCGAATTTCGAGCGGAGCGCGATGGCCAGTGATTCCCTGGCCCGTGCCTTGGCTGCGGCGAAGTCGGCGAGCAATCGTTCAGCGAGTTCAGGGCGTCCGGATAAAGCCGCAGCCCTTCGAATCTGATCTTCGCCCACTGTCTCCAGCGGAAGGAGGGCTTCTTGGGCGTCTAGGATAAGCCGCTCAATCCAGGTCTGCGTCGCCAGCAACGCGTGAGTCGCCGCCCAAATGTAGTGTTCCGAAACGTTCTCGGCCGTGCGCTCCACGGCTTCCACGGATGCCCTGCGCACTCGCTTCAGCATGGCACCCGACTTCACGAGGCCTCTTGCACTCAACTCGCGCTGTATCGCCTGAATTTCAGTCGGGAGAGCCTTGGCTCGCAATCCGACCACGGCGTCGGCCTTCGTGCGCGCAAGTGTTAGCAGATCGGACATTCGTGGGGGCTAACTTGAATTAGGGTGAAAAGAATTTCTGCCTATCGTAGCACGCTGTCTGCATAACCTGAATGAGTGAATCGTCCGGAATTCACACCAGTGCTGCATTCTTGCATAACCTGCCAGGTTAGGCGGTAAATAAAAATCCGTGAGAGGCCGCCAGATTCAACGATGCATGAGTGTATAGGCGCAATTGCAGCTACACAACAATTTACGCTTGTCTGAGCCGCTGAGCGTCGACTTTGGGCTCTGCCTGCGAATAGCCGCTTCTGGCCGATTAATGCCAGTCGCCGATTGGCCGCTTGCGACCCACACCGGCCGATCGAGTCTCTCGGAAACAGACGTTCAACGCCGCAGCTGACCTGCGCCATAGGCGTCGGTGTCCAGCAAAGAGTTAAACATTTGGCCTCCCAAACGACCAATTCGTCTTGGCGACTTCAACCAAATTTATGAAGACGTTCTGTGCCAGCTCCCCTGTTTCGGCCGATATTCGGCTAGTCAACTCCGAAAAGAACTTCTCCTTCAGTTCGTCCGTACGCCCCTGGTTCAAAGTTATCTGAATAAACACGATCTTACCAAGCCGGTCCTGCGACACGTTTTCGGAGTCGTGGAGCAACATGCCTGCGTCATATGCTTGGCACACAATGAAATTCTCCCTTGCAGGGACAGAAAGAACCTCGGTCATAACACGGTCGACAACTGCTGCTACCGCTTTACCAAATGCTGACGTTCTAGTCGTTGAAAAATCAATTCTTACAATTGCCACGGAACGGCC
>CBHCMF010000278.1:0-5248 GCA_965974465.1 uncultured Noviherbaspirillum sp. | reverse complement strand
CAATGGGGCGCTGAGCCTCTTTGAAAGCGGTGTTAATGCTGCTGCGATAGCGTCGTCTGATAAAAACGGAAGTTGTTGCCCCCCTGATGTTTGGCGTCGTACATGGCGTGATCCGCCTTATCCAATAAGATTTCCGCATCTTCACCATCAAATGGATAGATCGAGATACCGATGCTGGCACTGACAGCGAGCTTCTGTCCTCGCACCATGAATGGCCGCGAGATTGCATCAACCAGTTTGCCGGCTAGTACCGCTGCGATTTCCGGTTCCTGTAGGCCGGTCAGGAGGACGGCGAATTCGTCGCCGCCGAAGCGAGCAACCGTATCCCCTTTACGTACCGCAGCGCGCAATCTGTCCGCGATTGCAGAAAGTAATTGATCGCCCATGCGATGTCCGAACGTGTCATTGACCGGTTTAAAGCCATCGATATCTAAAAATAGGGTGGCAAGCATGTGTTGCGTACGTTTGGCGTGAGAGATTGCCAGCTTTTGAGCATCGAGGAAAAATGGCCGATTCGGCAAACCGGTCACCGCGTCATGATACGCAAGAAAGTGACTGCGCTCATCTTCTTGCTTGCGCGCAGTGATGTCATGCTGGATGGCGATGAAGTTAGTGATGACGCCATCTTCATTAAATAGGGGAGTAATCACCTCATCGACCGTATAAAGAGAGCCGTCCTTGCGCTGGTCGACCACTTCACCTTGCCAAACATGGCCGGCGAGAATGGTTTGCCAGAGCTTTGCATAGAAGCTCTCGCTCTGTTTCCCTGATTGTAAGATGCTTGGCATGCGACCGATGGCGTCTTCCTCTGAATAGCCGCTCAAACGGGTGAAAGCATCATTGACCCAAATGATTTTGCCGGCCTCGTCGGTAATGAACACCGCATTGGCAACAGAGGCCAATGCTTTGACCAGAAGCGGCTGTTGATTCGATTCCTGCAATTGTTCGGGAGAACGTGGAGTAGGCATAGCGTTACGTTACCGTTACGTACCTTCTTCTGATTGGCTATTGCGACAGCTGAAAAAATGCAATGCATGAAATTGGCGGCAGACTCAAGGGCGAAAGATAACACTGTGCACTCTCATGTGCATGACACTTAGTGTCGCGCTCCATCTTGCCTCGAGCTGCCGCCTTTTCAATCTAGGCAGACAAGCAGTGAATGGTTTGACCAATATCAACCGAAAGAAAAGCGCCAATCTTTATTGAAAAGAATGGCGCTAAGTAGATGGGAATGCCGGTATTTATGTGGCTTTCTTGCTATTGGCCCGCTGATTTGCTCTCGTTATTAGAAAGTTTGTCAGCAAGGGAACCGGACGGCCGGTTGCGCCTTTGGAGGCGCCGCTTTTCCATGCGGTACCAGCAATGTCCAGATGTGCCCAGGTGTAATTCCTCGTGTAACGCTCCAGGAAACAGGCAGCGGTGATGCTGCCTCCTGGTGGGCCGCCAATGTTTCCCATATCGGCGAAATTGGACTTCAGTTGTTCTTGGTAAGCGTCTTCGATGGGCATGCGCCAAGCGGTGTCACCCGTTGCTTTGCCTGCGGCCAGCAGCTCTTCTGCCAGCGCGTCATGCGCGTCGTCATGGCGAGTGAACAGACCGGAATTGTGGTGGCCTAGTGCGGTGATACAAGCCCCGGTGAGGGTCGCGATATCGACCACCGCAGCAGGTTTGAAGCGCTCCACATAAGTCAACGCATCACACAGGATAAGGCGGCCTTCGGCGTCCGTATTCAGGATTTCGATGGTCTGACCCGACATTGAAGTAACAATGTCACCCGGCTTAGACGCGCGTCCGGAGGGCATATTCTCGCAGGTGGGAATGGTACCGATGACATTCAGCTTCAGATCCATCTCACCGATTGCACGGAAGGTACCGAGCACGGAAGCCGCACCGCACATGTCATACTTCATCTCGTCCATGTTAGCGCCGGGTTTGAGCGAAATGCCGCCGCTATCGAAGGTGATACCTTTGCCGACCAGTACGGTCGGTGCCTCCTTCGCCTTGCCGCCCATATGTTTAAGCACAATGAACTTCGGTGGCTCTTCGCTACCCTTGGTGACGGACAGGAAACTCCCCATTTTCAGGGCTTCGATCTGCTTACGGTCCAAAATTTCAATGCTGAAACCGAATTCCTTAGCGAGCTTCTTCGCCGTGTTAGCGAGATGCGTCGGTGTGCAGATATTGGGCGGTAGATTACCGAGGTCCTTGGTCAGGTCGACGCCGTTGGCAACAGCGATCGCTTGTGCGACGGCTTGCTTTGCTGCGGAAGCGTTGGCCGAAGATGTCGCAATGGCGATCTTTTTGACACCGTTTTGTGCGGACTCTTTCTTGCTCTTCGTGGTGTCATAACGGTAATTGACTTCGCGTACGGCGAGCACGGTAGCATGGACTGTCCACTCGACGCTGCGGTTCTTGATGTCTTCGGCTGGCAGAGCGAGCATACCGTCGTTCGCGCCGAGCGACGCAAATACCTTTGCGGTTGCCTGTACTGCAGAGACATAGTTTTTCTCGGTCAGGGATTCTTCTTTGCCGAGACCGACCAACAGAATGCGTTCGGCGGCTATCCCATTACCTCCACGCAGCAGCAGGGTAGAGCCTGCTTTGCCGGTAATGTCACCGGATTTCAGTGCAGCCGTGATTTCTCCCTTGCGGTCTAGATCGCGCGCTGCCTGTGAAAGTTTCTTATCTTCAAATACCCCGACGGCGATACAGCCAGTTTTGATGCCGGCGAGGCTGGTTTTTGCCTCGATAGGTTTTATGCTAAAGTCCATGGTCGCTCCTTCTCTAGACGCAATTATAGTCTTCAATTCAATGATCTTTCAGCGCGCTCTTCGTCGCGAACTCATTAGTACAGCCGGTGCCGTCTTCACCACGCTTTTCACGATCACGATTACTGTCATGTTGATCAAGATCTTAGGACAGGCAGCCGGAGGCAAGATCAGCTCACAGGATGTGATTGCCTTGATCGGATTCGCGGCACTGAAGTATATGTCCATCATTCTGATTCTGACGGCCTTCATTTCGGTTCTGGCGGTGATCACACGAAGTTACCAGGATTCGGAAATGGTGGTCTGGTTTGCATCAGGCCAGAGCCTGTCGCGCTGGATCGCGCCCGTGTTGTCATTCGGTGCGCCGGTCATTGTTTTAATTGCAGCCTTGAGTTTTTTTGTGACGCCCTGGGCTAACCGGCAAAGTGCTGAGTTGAGAGAGCGCTTCGAAAAGCAGAACGATATCTCCAAGGTATCCCCTGGAAAATTTCAGGAGTCCTCATCGGCTAACCGGGTCTTTTTCGTCGAAGCGATAACCGGCAATGCCACCAAGGTCAGGAACGTGTTCGTCAACACGGTACAGGACGGGCGTACGAGTGTGGTGGTGGCGAAGGAGGGGACGATCGCACTGGATGAGCGCGGCGACAAGTTCCTGGTGATGGACCAAGGGCGGCGCTACGATGGCATTCCGAATCAGTCAGATTTCCGCATTATGGAATTCGAGCGTTACGGCGTGCTGGTATCGCAACAATCCCCGACCCTGGTTGGCGACACGTCGGCACGCTCGCTCTCGACGCTGCAACTGATCGCCGACATGAAGAATCCTTTCAACCGCGGCGAATTGTTGTGGCGTATTTCATTGCCTATCATGGGCTTGCTCTTGATGTTGATCGCGATTCCGCTGAGTTTCGCGAATCCGCGCGGAGGACGTTCTGCCAATTTGTTGATTGCATTGTCTCTGTACATCATCTACAGCAACATGGTCAGCGTGTTGCAGTACGCGGTGCAGAAGCAGCGTATGCCATTGGCTTCGGCATGGTGGCCGATTCATCTCGTGGTTGCGGTGTTGATCGTGGCGCTGTTTTCTTGGCGGCTGTTTATCAATAACCCATACCATCCTGCGACGCTGTGGGGCGCGTTCAAGCGCGCTTACCTGATCAGAAAGACGAGGTCGCAATGAAAGTATTGCATCGTTATGTCGCGGCCGAGATTGTTAGCGCGGTGGTGTTCGCACTGATCGCGTTTCTTGCGTTGTTTGCATTCTTCGATTTGGTCGGTGAGTTGCCTCAAGTAGGACAGGGTAATTACCAACTGCTACATGCATTCCTGTATGTCGCGATGGGATTGCCTGGGTATGTCTACGAGTTGATGCCGATTGCGGCGCTGATCGGCACGATCTACGCGCTAGCGCAACTCGGTGCCCGTTCGGAATTCACCATCATGCGCGCCTCCGGGCTTTCGACGATGATGGCAGGTTGGATGCTTGCGAAAGTCGGGATTGTTTTTGTGCTGATTACGTTCCTATTCGGTGAATTCATCGCCCCGGCTACCAGTGAAATGGCGGAACGATGGAAGTTACAAGCCCAAGGGGCCAATGTTTCGCAACAATTTCGCTCCGGCTGGTGGACCAAAGATTTGATCCGGGAAGACGGTTTGACGGGCGAGCCGATCGGTTCGCGCTTTCTGAACGTAAAGTCGGTCAGCCCAGAAGGGCGATTGCAGGGGGTAAAAATCTATGAGTTTGATCGCGATTTTCATCTGACCAGCATTGTGACGGCAAAGCAGGCCAATTATCGAGGGAACAATGTCTGGCGCCTTGTACAAGTCACCGAGACAAACTTTTCCACCAAACTCCCGGACATTTCAGCCACCGTCACCGCGAAAGACGCGAAATACAAGGATTTGATGTCTGAAATCACACCTAACATCCTCTCCGTGGTATTTGCTGATCCCGACCGAATGTCTGCCTATGGCTTGGCGACCTATACGAAGCATTTGGCGGAGAACAACCAGAATACGGAGCGCTACGAGATCGCGTTCTGGAAGAAGCTGATTTACCCTTTGGCAGTTCTGGTGATGATGGCGCTGGCTTTGCCGTTTGCTTATCTTCATTTCCGCGCCGGTGGCGTGAGCTTGAAGATTTTCATTGGGATCATGATTGGCGTAAGTTTCCAATTATTGAATAGTCTGTTTTCACACCTTGGGTTGCTCAATACTTGGCCGGCATTCGCGACGGCGGTATTACCAAGCGTCACGTTCTTGCTTGTGGCGATCGGTGCGCTATGGTGGGTGCAAAAGCACTAGGAGGCTCAATGACACAACGTGCGCTCGTATTGTTTGCTCATGGTGCCCGCGATCCACGTTGGGCCGAGCCTTTTCAGCGCTTGCAACAGCTCACGCAGGCACAGATGCCCGATGTGACGGTGTCGCTCGCATTTCTGGAACTGATGACGCCGCGTCTGCCCGATTTGGTAAAAGCG
>CBHCMF010000277.1:0-5308 GCA_965974465.1 uncultured Noviherbaspirillum sp. | reverse complement strand
ACATGACATATCAATCTCGTTAAAGCACAACACGATGGCAAATGTCCCGACCTTTGTGCGCCGGCGGTTGGAGCGATTGCGCAGCCGCAGGCAGCGTGAACTGAAAGCACCGCCATTCATTCGCAGCACGCAACCGTTTCGGTTCGATGCCGCCTTTCGCCTAGGCGGCGTTGGGGAAGAGCATGAAGCGATTCATGCTCAAACAGGCTTGGTTCCAAGCTACGCCCATAGAAAGGGCGATCCAATTGGGCGATCTCGCAAGAACTTTCGGAAGGAAGACATTTGGACTCTGGCTTCCCCATTGGGAGACAAAGCATCCTTAGATGAGCATCTCTTGTGGCTCTGGAAAGAGCTCTCCCCTCATAAGGTTTTTTTTGAAGCGCTGATCAAGAAGGCGGCCTGGGCAGACGTTTGCCTTGGTTGCCTGTCCGAGAGTTCGTACCCTGTTTTATGCGTCGAAGCACCGTCCCTCGCGTTGCTTCGCGAGTTGAATGTACAGCTTTCTTTTAATTTCACTTGCACATAGGACAATGTGCTCCCCCCTCTATCGAGCAAACGTTGGAGACCACTGATCAAATTTTTGGGGAGCCCATGTATGGAATGTTAAATGGCATGGTGCCGCCGTTCTGGCAATTTCGAGTACTTCTTGGAAGGTCTTTACCTATTCTTTCAACATCGGAGCGAAGTTCTTGCACCGCAGACTCAGCATCAGAGGTCACTTCCGCCACAGTTTGCACATAACAAATCCAGCCGGGTCCGGCTATCCGCCAGCTCCACCACACATCGCATATTTGGTGCCGGCTTCCGATCGTTTTTTAGCTTGGTTCAATCTTGCCTACCAATCAGCTTCGTTAAGGGGCGACATAAGATTTTCCGATTCAATCTACCCCGCACAACTCTGCGCAACGCCCAAAAGCTTTAACAGGCTCGAATTGAGCCGCCTGTATAGGTGCATGGAAGAGCAACGCAGAAACCATGACGAATAAAGCTTTCTTCATTTTTCCCTTTCAGTTTGTCACCTGCGTTTTCGCAATCTCTAAAAGAGAACTGTTTGCTTTGGTAAGAACTTCAAGCAAAAGACGCTTCTCCTCCAAGTACACGACAGCAAATTTCGGGTCATGCATTACGATGGAAGACGTGTTAGAAATGAGGTCAGCGACCTTGATATCCTGTACCCAACCAGGAGCCGTGGCAAGCCGGGCACGTGATGCCGCTTTGCGTTCCGCTCGGTTTCCTTGTTCGAGGTCGGAGAGAAACATGACCCCTTCCATCACATCTATTCCAAAGCGATCGCCTAGCTCCTGGGGCGATACCTCTTGATCTTCAACGCAATCATGTAGCCACGCTGTAGCAAGTGTGACCTGCATATCCGGATGCTCGATTGCGGCGGTCGCGACGATACCAGCAACCTCTGCTAGATGGTCCGTGTACGGATTGTTTGTATATTTTCGCCGCTGTGCCGAGTGAACTTGCCGCGCGAAGAGCATGGCGTTGATTGCAAGGCTCATGATTGTTTTTCCTTACCTGTCCTTTGATTCGGAGGAAAATTCCTTATTCCCAACTCAAGTTAATTATAGATGCTCGCTGCATCTCAAAATCCTTTGCGCTTTTTGATCTGTCTGACTTTAGAGGTGCCTTAGGTTCTGGTGCAAATTTCCAAAAAGACTAAATGACCGTATTGTGGTGCTTTTCAATTCATGCCACTAGCGCTGCCACACAACAGGCGCAACTTGGCCGTGAGCGTCCAACTAACGAAGTCTAACGCTGCAATGACGGACGAGCTGTAGTGTCCCGGTCCCTTGCCGAGTCGGGCGTGCCACGCTTCATATACATACCAACAGACACTGCCAGTATTGCCACCAACATGACGAAGACGGCAATTTTTATCAATGCGAGTAAAGCGCCTTTGAGCTTTCGTGTTCGGAATAGATATATCGGAACGCCGATTTCAGGAAAAATCGCAGAAAACGACGTGAAATTTTTGCCAGGAGAAAATTGAAAATGCTCCGAATCCCTAAGAACCCACATGTAAACCAGGACGCTGAGGACAGCCCGTACGAGGCCAGTTACCCACACCGACCTTTCACCATCCGGAAATATCACAATAGCAAGAGCTAGTCCCAGGACAAACACCTGCAGCAGATACTTTGTCGTGGACGCTTTAGGCCATTCCATAGCACCTCCGAACGCCGTGCGTGAGGGCGAGTAAAGGGGGCGCGAAGCGCCGACATAGCGAGTACGACTCCATGCAACTGTTAGACCTCATCTTCATCGGGTTCCTCGTATTCTTCAGGTTTAGATATGTGGCCTTCTTCTAGCTGAGCGAGCATAACAAGCTATACCGCATCTCATTCCTCCATTCGCAACGCAGGCCATATCTCCAGCCATTGTTTGTCGGAGAGACGCTTCCGAACAACTGATTGGGGGTACTTTGATTGTGGATTTAGTCGTATTGTATTTGTCCAGTTGGGTCCAAGACCATGCGGCGCTACGACTTCAACATCGCCGTCTTCTGTTATTTGTACACCGATACACGTCTGCAACTCAGGATAGTAACTGATCGCATCCGCTGTACTCAGATAAGGGCGATGCCCATTTCGCAAATGCATTCGCGCTTGATTTCGTACTTCCCATCGAACGTTCGGCCTAACCTCCGTAAGGCTTGCTTCGATTCGCCGCTCAGTCTCAGTAGACAAGTCTGTAGCATCAAAGAAAACCACGTCGACATCACTCAAGGGAGTGGGAACGTACCGTCCATGGAGATGGTCCCAAATCAGATTGCGCACAAATCCGGCGACGATTAACCAATCAGGCAGCCTTGCTTTCCTAACTACCTCAAGACAATCCATGCGCCATGCATCGGTACGAATTAGCGCCTCAGTTTTGGTTGCTTGGGTCATGAGATGATTCAGCTTGAAAACGCTCTATTGATTCACCAAGCGCAATGTTTAAAAGTGATTGGGCGTTTTGCACACCTCGCAGATGCGCTTCAGCCTCGGCAGCGGACACAGCGTTTGCCTCAATACGCGCCATGTGTTGATGTAAGTCTGGCGCAAACAAATCGAGACGAGATTGGCGGTAAAAAATAGGTGGCTCCGGGTATGGTCGCTCTGCGGTATCTCATTGAATGTTGGGCTGATAAAGCGTTAGCCCAACCTATGTGCAGTCATTAAACCAGCATGCATTATGAATGTAATGCTTGAGACAGATAGGACACCAATTGACGGGCGTGGGTCGATAACGTATCCCATGCACGGATGCAAATGCGCAGTTCACGCGTCGCCCATGCATCGTCCAGCGCGATCATCCGGACTGGCAACTCGCGTACATGGCGCAATGCTGCAGCCTCTGGGAGCATTGCGATACCCGCATTCTCCGCGACCAGCTTCGCGATGGCATAGAAGCACGGTGCCCGCACCCGAATCTTGAGCGGTCTGACGTTTTGCGCTGCCATCTCCTCGACGAATCGCTGCATGGCTCGCTCTGGTGGCAAGCAGACGAATGCAAAGCCGAGAGCATCCTTCAATTGCACGGACCGGCTTCCCGCAAGAGCGTGTCCGGTCGGGACGACCAACACCAGCTTGTCATGCCGGAATGGCAGTGAGATCACGTCGCCTGTTGCCAGGTTACCGTCAAGGACGCCGATGTCGACCTCTTCTGTCTGCACGGCCTGCAGCACGCCAGCACTGTTTCGTTCCACCAGTTGCAGGTCGATCTCCGGATAGTCCGCCAGGAAAGAGCCAAGCGCGGCTGGCAGGAACGTGCTGTTCGCCACGGTCGTTCCGGCAAGCCGCAAGGTAATCCTTCGCTGGCCGGTCAGGTCCCTGAGCGTCTCCTTCAGCTTTTCTGTCTCGGCCAGGACATGGCGGGCACGGTCGAGGACAAGGCGGCCGGCCGGCGTGACATCCATACCGTCGGCGGTACGGTTGAAGAGCGTAAGGCCGCACCGCTGCTCGAAGTGGCGCAGACGATTGCTGGCGGCCGATAGCGCGATGGGAAATGAGGATGCGGCTTTGCTCAGGCTACCGGCGTCGGCAATCGCCACGAGAAGCCGAAGATCAACAAGATCGAAATGCATGGTTTCTCCTAAGGAGAAGGCTTTCTACATAAAACAAGCATTCTAGTCCACTTTTCTTCGCGTCAGAATAAGGCCTCATCTTACCGAGGTATTTTCGATGAAATCCCCACGCTTATCACCTCAACAATGGACAAAAGATGGCCGCCTGTATGCCCTCTTGTCCGCCGCCGGATTCAGCCTCAAGGCAGTCTTCGTCAAGCTTGGCTACGCGGCCGGCCCCGTCGACGCGCTGACTCTGCTAGCACTACGCATGGGATTGGCCTTGCCACTTTTCGTGTGGCTGGCATGGCTCAGCCGAGACGAACGGCAGGCCCCGCTCGACGGAATGGACGCGATTCGTATCCTTCTGCTGGGGATGTTCGGCTATTACCTCTCGAGCCTGTTCGATTTCTATGGACTGGAGTACATCAGCACCGGACTCGAACGCCTGATTCTGTACTTGTATCCCACACTAGTGCTGGTGTTCCAGGTAGTTGCCTCACGCCGGCTACCCTCCTCCCGTATGGTGCAAGCGATGGCGGTCTGCTACCTCGGACTGGGCATTGCCTTCATTCACGATGTGAGCCTGGCAGGACATGGCGCCCAAGTCATGACGGGATCCGCATGGGTTTTTGCCAGTGCGGTCACTTATGCGTTGTACTACCTCGGCACCGGCGCGATGGTGAATCGCCTCGGATCCATGCGCCTAGCTGGGCTAGCAGGCAGTGCCTCCTCCATCCTGGTCCTCGCGCATTATCTGTTGTGCGGGACATCCGCAAAGTTGGTGGCCCTGCCCTCTGTGGTCTGGCTGTATGCCGCGCTGATGGCATTGCTGTCCACTGTGCTGCCGGTCTACTGGATGGCCCTGGCGATCCAGCGCATGGGGGCTGCACAGGCGGCGGCCGTCGGCAGCCTTGGGCCGGTGCTGACAGTGTTCGCGTCATGGGCCGTGCTCGGTGAACCGATCTCCGCATTCCAACTGGGCGGATTGGCATTGGTAATGTTCGGCGTATCTCGCCTCAAACCAAGTCTCGCACCAGCGAAGGCAGAGGCCGGTGGAGAGAAGCCCGTGGCATGACAGCGGGTGGCGGCCAACGTCCGCTATGGGCCGTCTGCGCCATTTCACTCCGTCCTGGCGATCGTCCGGATGCCCACCTATAGCCGCCGCTCCCCGTAATCACCACTTCAGCCGGGATCGGCCACAACCAGTCATTGCGTATTCATCCCATTAACGGACATCCCAGCCGGCTT
>CBHCMF010000276.1:0-5343 GCA_965974465.1 uncultured Noviherbaspirillum sp. | reverse complement strand
ACCGTAGCTCACGTACGGTTGCGCTTCTCGGCCCGACCTGATCTCCCTTTCACGCGCAATCAAACCGCTCTAGGAGGAAGATGCCATGGTCGACGTGTCCTGGGAGATTAAATTGTGCTAACACTTTTCTCGTTGGCGAGATTGTCCTGCACTGCTGCAATAAAATTATTGCGCATTGGTCAACATACAATAGACAACAGTTTCGGGGCCTTGCGACGCCTGAATCTCATTCACAACGATATTGTAATAAGACCCGCTGCGATAACGCGCCATACGGCTGAATGCAACTTGTCCGGGCGCTGGGTCAATGATTGGTTGAAAAGTCCCCTCCTCTGACTGAAAAGCCCCCATCGCTGACGATTTGCGCCGAATCTCTTGAAGCGCTTTTTCGATTTCAGCAGTTACTTTTTCTGCCTTACTATCCAGTATCACCAACGTGCCGAATACAGAGATCGATTCCTGTGGCGTTGGCACAATCACGTTCTTCAGGCCGAATCCTAACCATGTTTTGCCTGACGATACCTTATATACCTTTTGGCCACCCTCGTTCTTGGGTTTCCCGTTGAACCACTTGGCTTTCGTAAGCGCTTTGATAGTGACTTCACTTGGAGGCGTCGTATAGAGCCATGAAGTGCTGGTCGGATCGCATAACGCATCCTTTTCCAAAATCGCATTGATATCGGTTTCTGCACATACACCTGTCAGCGCAACGCTTGCCAGCAATCCGCCCAATAACACACTATATTTTTTCTTCATATCACTCCCCTTATTTTTACTATGTGAACCTTAAATTGAAAGGTGGCGCAATCCGTTCTTCCCTTACATACTCATTCGATGCAGGAAGCGTTCATTCCACCTTGCGTTCTGTGCAGTCCCAGCATTCATTCGCCGCACGAACTGAAATTCATCTGCCTAGAGTGGTTTGTTTGTGCGTGAAAGGGAGGTCAGGTCGAGCCGAGAAGCCCAACCGTACGTGAGCTACGGTGAGCATCGCAGGCCCGAGATGGCCCCCTTTCATGCACAGGCAAATCGCTCTATACAGATATGAAGGCAAAGGTGCCGGGGATTATTGCTTCCTGCCTGCACCGATGCCTATCTCTTCCAACATTCAATGTCTAAGTTGAAGTCTAATTCGCTTTGGAAAAGTCTAGATAACCTTAGCGCGGTTTGCTGATCAGTGTACGGGCCTCGCCGGCCGCGGCCAATCTCGGGCCTGCGGTGCTCGGTGTACACACGTCCACCTCAGCTCCTCGACCCGGCCAGGGCTCCCATACACCGCCCCTTAATCCGCTCTAGGAGCCAAATTTCCCATATCTCTGAAAATCAGAGAAATACAAGACGATATTCTTGCCATTGAAAGAAGTTGGGAAATATAGCTGGTAATACCCTTTGTCTGCATGGAATCTGTAAGTCATTTCACCTGTAGTAAATACCTTTTCAAGGTACTGTCGCTCATCACTTGAGGTCGAATAGATATAGGCTGTTTTTTCTATGTCCTTCTTCTCCTCATAACTACGTTGTTGTCCATCAAATCCAAGAAACAACTTCTTTCCGTCAATGACATCTGGAACGATAACCTTCACCTCGGGAAAATTTTTGTCTATCTTGTTTAAGATATTCAGAGTCCGTTCTGTATTAGCAACGTAATCCAACGAGAATTTATAGTCTGCAAGCGAAGTAAATGCATTTTTGTTTTCGGCTAGGAGTTTCTCGGCTGAGCTGATCAGTAAGTTCTTCTTACGCTGGGCGGAAAGTTCATTCCCAGCGAATAGAGCCGCAGCAATCATGGGAAAGGACAAAAGAGTAAGTACGAGGCCTAGGCGAATTCTTCGAGGACTTTGCGTTTCCCTATGGTGAGTGGCAGACATAGTCGCCGAGATTTTCGACAAATTTGACATGACATTCAAAATAATGGCGCCAGCCATCACCGCAAAGATGCCAAAGAGGCTAAAGAAAAACATTTCCGTCATTCGTTCCCGAAAGATCTTCAGGTCGAAGACGGTAATCACGAGGAAGACAAAAATCCAATAGATCAACGCTGCCGTAGCATACATTGCGATGCGATTCGTTGTTCTGATAATCAAATCATGATTCATAGTGAGAGGCGGCGCTTTGTTGGTCATTGCTAAAATCGCAAATCACTTATTTAATCTATGCGTCTGCCGTTTAACACAGGGCCTGATTCCGGTCGAATTCGGTGACGGTGTTAATTGAGAGCTAGCTCGCTGTCGTCTCAAATAAGTGCAACAGAATCACGAAACCATGCAAAGTAACGGAAACTGAATTGATTGCATTTATAGCATGCCAGAAGCATCGCTAACAATTGGCGCCACCGTATTAATATGCCGAGCTCGGCTTAAGGCGGTTCAACGGCAGGTTGGCGCAGTGAAGAAGACAGGTAAGCGCGGTTTATTCGGGATCAGGCAGTAAGCGGTCATGCCGGCCACCAGATTGACCAAGAAGCCGCCGTATGAACGGTGGCATGTAGCTCGACCTGACACAGGCTTTTCAACTCGTCGAAAACGGTTTCAATGAGAGATCGTCGCCACAGGGAGGCTTAATCGAATGCTGTGTGCTGCACCAACTCCATGTTTGCGTGCCTTGGGAATGGATGCTACCAGTTGCCGCAAACGCTCGTCCTGGCAAACACGCGGTGCCACGCGATGCGCAGGTTGGCATAAACAGCAATTAGGCAGAATCGAAAATATTTACCGCTGCTTGACATGCATCTTTGCCCGCACTTTTTGCCGCCATCGCAGCAAGCCAGTTACAAACGACAATGGCAAGATCAAGCCGGAAAGAAGCACAAGAATGCGACCTGGCAAGGCAAGGACTTCTCCGTTATGCAAAGGATGCAGCCAAGCGAGCAATTCATCTCCGCCAGACTGTTTCAATGCATCGTGTTCAGCCAGCACCGCGCCTGAGTATTGGTCGATCCACACCTTTGTCTTGGGAAAGCGCCGGCCTGGCTCGCCCGCTTGATACAGACGAATCACATAAACGCCCTGCTCGTCTCCAGGCGTTTCAATCCACCGGACCTCGGCATGCGGAAAGCGGTTCCGCGCAATGGCAACAGCCCTGTCAACCGTAATTCGCTGGAGCGTTCCAACCGGCGTTGATATGGGGTTCGGCGACGTTGATAGCGGTGAAAAAAAATTGATGGCCGGATTCACCCACGTGGGCAAAGCGAGCACAAAACCACTGAGCGCCAGAATCAACAAGGCTGGGAGACCGACAAGACCTCCGAATTTGTGGAAGTCATAGGTCCGTCGAACCGGCCCTGCCTTCCAACGCAAGCGAAATGCACTTCGCCAGTTCGCATTTGCTGGCCACCACAGAAGCACCCCCGACAGTAGGGAAATGGTAAGAAGCAGCCCCAGAACACCCACGATTGTCGCGCCCCAGTCGTCGATCAAGAGTATATAGTGCAGGTCGTAAATCCAAGTCATGAGCGTATCGCCCCAGAGGCGGTTACTCGTCATCGCTAGAGTGTAGGGATCCACGGAGACCATGAGGGGGGCGAAATGCAAATGCTGTGTTTCGGCGGGTTTATGGTAGCGCGCCATTAAAGGCCGATCCGCAGTCAATGGCATTTCAAGACGCCAGGAACCTGCCCGCTGTGGATGCCAAGCCTTCAGTGTGGCGACCGCCGCTTCCAATGGCTGCGGCTTTCCTTGGGCCTGAACAGCAATGTGCGGGTTGAGCCATTGATCAATGTCGACATAAAACACGAGAAGACTACCTGTGATTCCGGTAACGACCAAGACCGATCCAAGCCAAAGTCCCAAGTAAAAATGAATTCTCAGCCAGATCGGACGCAACCGTTGTTTAAGCGTGCTCATGATTCCGACATTGTGGTCTGGGGAGAAACGGAACAGAAAATATGCTTAATCCATAGATACATAAATGCTCCGGCTTTTCCCTGTTCTGAGGATATAAAAAGAACGAATGCATTGATTCAAAATGGCAGTTTTCGAACGTTATCTGCAGCCAGCTTCAATCAAGTCTTACCTGGCGATTATCAGGGATCACTTGAATCAAATAGCGGTAACCATATGCATCCTTCATTTCTCTGAAGCTTAAGCACATTTTCTGTTCCGTTATTCCACATACCCCATGTAGCGCTGCACAAAGTTTAGGATAGCTTTGGATCGATAGCCCTTGGCCAGTACGCTCAGTTGGTTAGCAAAGGGACGATAACGCTCGTCAAGCTCAACCAAATAGGCCGCTCGCTGCAATATGTCTTGCATATTTCCCAAACGGGCCAAACGATGCAGGATCTCCATTTCATTTGGTGGAGGCAAAACCAACGGCTCCATCGCATCATCTTCAGTCAAGAGGGTGTCCTTCGGTTGTTCATAAATCCATGTCAATTGCAAAAGCTTACCGAGTTGCTGTAACAGAGTGTTGAAATCGATTGGTTTTGGCATAAAGGCTGAGGCTCCGACCGCCAGACATTTTTGCCCCTCGAGATTGGTGGCACTTGCAGATGTCACGACAAGAGGCACATTTCTAAAAGCCGGCAATTGCCGTAGCCGGCATGTTGCTTCCAGTCCATCCACCAACGGCATGACCATGTCCATCAGGATAAAATCGGGATGCCACATCAAGGCCTTTTCCAGCGCATCCTGGCCGTTTTCCGCTTCAATAACCTCGAATCCGAGCAGGGTCAGCAGGTCAACTAACACGACCCGATTCGCGCGCAAGTCATCTGCGATCAGCACCTTCTTGCGCGGACCTTGGTAGCCGATAATGGGCCGATCTACAACAGCCACCTCAGGATTGACCTCATCGAGCTGCATGTCGATATCAAACCAAAAGCGGCTACCTTGCCCAACGTGACTTTCCAGATGAATGTCGCTGCCCATCATACGAACCAATTGGCGGCTGATTGCCAAACCCAGCCCGGTTCCACCAGCACGGCGATGCGCAGCACCAACTTGCTCGAACCGCTGGAAAAGAACTTTCATTTGGCTCTCGTCGATGCCGATGCCAGTATCTTCCACTTCGAAACGCAACTTGGCGCATGTCTTTGAACCAGGTAACCTGCTCACGCGGAATCGTACTTCGCCGCAGTCAGTAAACTTCACCGCATTGCCCAACAGGTTCAACAGAACCTGGCGCAACCGTTTGTCATCGATTCGTATGTATTGGGGGAGGTCCGAAGAAACATCGAATACCAGCAACAGATTTCTTTCTTCTGCCTTGACGCGAATAATGTTGACGATACTCTGCAAGAATTCTTGCAGGTTAACCGTTTCCGGATAGAGTTCAAACTTGCCTGCTTCAATCTTGGACAAATCCAGGATGTCATTGATCAACCCCAAGAGTTGTGTACCGCTT
>CBHCMF010000275.1:0-5364 GCA_965974465.1 uncultured Noviherbaspirillum sp. | reverse complement strand
CACCCATTTCCAGCAACAGGTCGAGCTGGCCTTCCTGCTGCGGCAGTGCGTAGGGCCGCAGCGCGAAACCGGGACCGCTGCGTTCCATGGGCGCCGGATCGGCCATGAAGAACTCGGCAAAATCGGCCAGCAAGGGCAGACGTTCCCAGGAGAAACCGAGCTGAGTCAGCGGCGCGTAGCTGGGGTCGCGCTGCGGAGCCAGCTCTTCCACCAGCCACGAGAACGGGCATTGCTGGTGACGCAGTGCCTCGATCACGTTTTGCCTGACGCTGCCCAGCAACTGCGAAAACGGCGCTGCCGGATCGATACGGCAACGCAATGCGATGGTATTGACGAACTGCCCCAGCATCATGCGCTGCGACCGCTCGACACGGCCTGCAACCGGCGATGCGACGACGATATCGGTATCGCCGGAGAAGCGGTGCAGCAGCACGTAATATGCGGCCAGCAACACCATGAAAGGTGTCGCCTCCGAATTCTGCGCCAAACGCTTGACGCCATCGCTGACATCACGCGACAGCATAAACGATAGCGAGCGGCCTTCGTAGCTCTGCAGCGCCGGACGCGGGGAGTCCAGCGGCAGCCCGTGCACCGGCGGCGCATCCTGCAACTGAGTGCGCCAGTGGTTGAGCCAAGCCGACGTGCTGGCTGCCTCCGTCAGCTTTGCCGCCTGTCTCACCGCGTATTCGCCAAAGCCGAAGCCATCGGGCGCCCGCATTGCCGCTTCAATCAAGCCAAGTCTACCGGCCACCTCATGCAGCAACAGACCGAGCGACCAGAAGTCCAGCAACACATGGTGCACCACCACAGCCACAACCCAGCAGTCGTCACCGGTCTGATAGCTGTGGATGCGCCACAGTGGTGGCTGCTCCAGATTGAATGGCTGACGCGTGTCCCTGCGCAGTTGTTCCCGCAACTGTGCCGCATCCATGCCGCGCGCGTCACCGAAACGGACATCGGCGATTGCGGTATTCCACACGACCTGCCGCGGGCCGTCGGCTGTCGCCGGTAAGCTGGTGCGCAACACCGGATAGTCGGCGATCAATTGGGCCAGCAGGCCGCTCAGGCTGGCCGCCCAGTCCCCTGTCTTGCGCACTTCGGCACTAAATACGAGGTGGTAGGCGCCGCAATCAGGCGCCAGTTGTTGCACGTACCATAGGCCTTGTTGCTCGGCGGCCAGCGGAAAAGTGGCCTCGCACGATGGCAAGACTAGCGGTATGAAATCAACGTGACCTGCCACTGTTGCGCTCATTCTGCTACAGACGAGGCGGCGCGTTCAGCCAGCGCCTCGACTAGATAATCCGCCAGGTCGCCGATGGTAGGCCGGTCCCACAGCAAGGTTGACGGCAAGTCCAGGCCAAGCCCCTCTTCCAATTCGCCGGCAATGGTCAGTGCGGCAATAGAGTCCAGGCCGTACTGCGTCAACGGCAATTCGGGGTTGACCGCGGCTACGGGCACTTTCAACTCGCGACACAGCAATTCGATAATGTGAGCGCTCAGTGAAGCGTGGTCATGCTGGAATACTGCCATTTACGTCCTCCGAATGGTGAATATCAATACCGCACGGTGTTTCAGCGGAATCCTTTTCGGCCAGAGGCCAGGGCAGCAGTGAAAACATGTGCTGCGCATTGAACTGATGCAGCAATTGCGCTGCAAGCAGATCGGTGTGCTCGGCGCTCAGGCTGCCAATACGGAAGTTGTATCCCCCGCGGCGCATCAATGCCGCTACCAGCCAACGGCCATCCGCGAAAAAAGAACCAAAGTAATTGCGGTTGAACAACCAGATGCCGAGGCATGCAATTGCCGAGTGCAGCCCGCAAAAACGTTCGGCTCGGCTGAACTGCGTGGGGGTATTGCGCGCACCGCACTGCGGCGGGTCGGCCAGAATTTCCTCTTCCAGCGCGATCAGGTCCGCCTGCAGCGCCAACGCTTGGCCGCGCAACTGATCCAAGGTTTCGATCGAAGTAAGCAGGTCGGCCCGCATCGATTGCAGCCGTTCGATCAGTTGAGACAGGCTTTCCGTGACCGCGTCGCGACCACGTCCAAACAAGTCGAGCTGCTGGAACGGCAGTACCGGCAGCGGCTGGTGCAGGTCGTAAAGCTTCGTGTAATCGGTATCCTGCAGTGCCTGCCGGCGCGCGCGTGCCATGCTGGGCAATAGTGTGGCAAGGCTGTCGAGACAGACGATGCTACTGCCGTCAAACACTGACACGATCGCGCCGTCGCGCAGGATTTTCTGGAACATGCCTTCGTGATGGCGCTCGCGCATGTAGTAACGCGCGCCGAGTATGGCCGCCAACTGCTGGCAAGCATGATCGACCAGATGCGAGACCTGCACCTTGGCGATGCTGGACCAAGAAGAATACTGGCGAGGATACAGATGCAGTCCGCGCGCAGCGACGATGGACGTGCATTCGCCGATCAATTGTGACAAGTAGGCATTGGCCAGCACCTCACGCGCATGCGGCAGGCCTGAGACATGCGTGCCGTAGAGCTTGCGCTTGACCGCGAAATCAGTGACCAGGCGCAGAGCAGAATCGCCCACACCGAGGGATAGCGCTGTACAGAAAGTGCGGGTGATCTGGAAGCCTTTCAATGCCAGTTCAAGCCCTGCCCCCTCTGCACCGATCAACGCATCAATCGGTACCGTGCAGTCGCGAAAGCCAATGCCGCTGATATCGCAACCTCGCAGCCCATGGGTTTTTACTCGCGGCAAATAGTAGTAGCGGCTGCAATCGAGATCGCGCTTGTTCAGGATGAACAGGGAGTGATTGCGCAGATGCGGTTCCGTGTCCGTGCGCGCCAGCAGAACCAGGAAGCTGGAGCGGGTGGCGCGGTTGATCGGCCATTTTTCTCCGGTCAGCCGATAACTGCCGCTACCGTTCTTACGCGCCATCAGTTCGTTAGCGACCAAGTCAGCACCATGCTCGGGTTCGGAATAGGCTAGGCAAGGGAATTCTCCCGACTGCAGCACCCATTCGGCGATGCGCAGCTGCTGCGCCTTAGTGCCGCCGATCCAGGCAAGCATGGTCCATAGCATGGTGCTGCAGCTGACTGCCACGGACATGTTGCGCCGAGCCAGTACCCGCCCCAGCGCAACGAAGGTTTCGCTGGAGCGGAACCCGCCTCCCAGTTGTTCCGGAACGTAATTGCGATGCAACCCCAAATTGAGCAGACGACTGATCGCTTCTTCAGGAAAGGCATCCACTTCGTCGAGCGCAATCGCATTACGGAACGACAGCAGGTTGTCCGGATTATCGGGATCGCCCAGAATCCGCTCCCACGCCAGGGCTTCAAGATATTGCGCAGGAATCATAGACATGCTGCGGCTTCCTGATTTTCTTCGATGACAGGCAGCTCTCTCTGCAGCAGGCGCTGCCGCGTCAGATAGCGCTGGATCTTGCCACTGGATGTTTTAGGAATGCCCCCCGGACGGACAAAAGCAAGGTGATCGATTTGCAATTGGTGCTGACGCGATACCGCTTCACGCACCAAGGCAGCGACTTGCCCGAGCTCGTTTTCCAGCGCGTTGCGCTCCAGTTCAAGTACCAGAGCGAGCTGTTCGCCATCCTCGTGTTCCATGCTAAAAGCCACCGCGCCATGTGGGCGCAACGCAGCGTGTATGCCTGCGACGGTTGCTTCAATGTCGTGCGGATAGTGATTCTGACCACGAATAATGATCAGGTCCTTGATGCGGCCGGTCACGTACAGCTCACCATCAACGATGCTGCCAAGGTCGCCGCTGCGCAACCAGTTGCGGTCACTGCTTGACAACCGTGCCTGGAACGTCTCAGCGGTCGCCTCGGGCTGTTCCCAATAGCCGGCAGCAACGCTATCGCCAGCGATCCAGATTTCACCAACTTCACCCGCTTCGCATACCTGGCCGGATGCCGGATCGACGATGCGCACTTCAGCTTCGAGGCCAATCGTGCCGCAGCTGACCAGTTCAATAGTCTCGCCATCGAACCGCCCCCGGATGCTACCGCATCCCAGCGCCTCGCGCGACGCTTGTAGCACTCGCGCGCCGGAGAAAATCGGGCTTCCGCTGACGTACAATGTCGCTTCGGCCATACCGTAGCACGGGAAGATCGCGCGAGAATCAAAACCTGCTGGGGCAAAAGTCTCTGAGAAATCGCGCAAGGTCTTGGCACGAATCGGTTCGGCGCCGTTGCCAGCCACCCGCCAACTCGACAAGTCCAGTTTGGCCACTTGTTCTGAACGGATGCGCTTGACACACAGCTCATAGGCGAAATTCGGCGCGACGCTGATGGTGGCGCGATATTTGCTAATCGCTTCCAGCCAGCGGATCGGCCGCTGCAGAAAGGTTGCCGGCGACATCAGGTGTACCGGGAAACCTGAATATATCGGCTGCAGCAGACCGCCTATCAGTCCCATGTCGTGATAGGGAGGGATCCAGATCACGCCTATCGAATCGCGGTTGCATCCCATCGCATGTGCAAGCATGCGTGAATTGGCCAGAAGATGCCGGTGGCAAAGCTGCACGCCTTTCGGCCGTCCGGTCGAGCCGGATGTGAACTGCAATATCGCTAACGTGTCACCGTCAATATCCGGCATCCTCCATTGTTCAGCCAAAGAGGGCGACAAGTTGTCGGTGGCCAGCCAGTGTAGACCGGCACACTTCAGCTCCCCCCATTCTGGCTGATCGAGCGTGGCGAATATTCTGTCAGACGATAGCAGGACAGTGGCACGCGCACTGGCAATCACCTGCATCACGCGTGTATAAGACGCATTCTGGCGAGGCGCATACACTGGCACAGCAACCACTCCACCATACAAACAGCCCATCAAAGCGCAGATGTATTCCGGGCCGGGTTGGTACAGCAGTACCGCACGTTCACCGGTCAAGCCGGCTTGCTGCAGTGCTGCACCGATCTTGCGTGCAGCTTCATCCAGCTGTGCATAACTGAAGCAAATCTCGTCATCGATGCTACTCGGCATGAACCCGAATGCAAGCCGTTCAGGTTCCTCAATCGCACGCTGCCGTAGCAAGTTAACCCAATTTAGGTACGATGTAGCCACGCGTGTAACTTTATTCATCTTCTTTCCACTCCTGACAGTGAAAACGAAGCGCAGCACGTGTTTAATGAATTAGTACGTTGGTAGTGCCCAGCTTAAGATTCACTGGCCGGAAAGCCAGCATTGATACGAATTTATGGCGTTCATGTGCATTCACGTTCTAAATTTGAACTACCCTAAACCACCGCCCAATTGAATTCGTTCGGAATTCAACTGAATACTAGGCACTACTCTATTTTTTTATTTCTTCCGGGTCGCGTACGATTCTTCACGTATCTTGATCGCTGCACGTCTTCTTTTAAAAATTGCGCGTTCTTCGATGCAACA
>CBHCMF010000274.1:0-5364 GCA_965974465.1 uncultured Noviherbaspirillum sp. | reverse complement strand
GTCCGTACTGCTATGCCCCCCTGCTAAGGCTCTGTAGCATGCGGAGCTCAATGGAGGGATTAGACACTCCAGTCACACGGCTGGAGCAACAGACCGCCCGCCCACTGCACCACTTGATAGCCGCGGCGTGGAGCGACATACGAAATGGATTCTGCCGTCCAAAGGACAGAACGAGTAAAGGTTTCCCAGTTCATCTTGCTGAACGGTCTCAGGATTCCTTTAAACCAGTACACACTTCATTTGCATGAACACCAGCGGTATGGGTGCAAGCAGGCAGAGAACGACCAAGTGGACGTATTTCTAATGCGTCCAAATACAATTCAAATTCCTTCGCGCTATCGTGCAAGACGATGGCATAAGGGTGGAGAGATTTTTCTTTTTTGTAGAATAGAGTAAATCCGCTTCCGCTGAGGCGATATCCGTGAATTTTCCGAGTCCAGACGCATTGGGATTTTTCGTTTTTGGTGCGATAGTACGTCGCCAAATCACCCCGAAAATCATACTCCGCAACAAATGGGGCAATCTTCTTTGCCTTTTTCAGAAGGCCCTTTGCATAACGTTTAGACAACCACGTCCAATAGGGTCGGAAGAATCTCCGGCGCTTTTCTTCCAGTTTTTTGGGAGCCCACGTTAAGGCAAGTAGCAACAGAAAAACCCCGATCAACCAGATCGCCTCTCCATCGGATTTGAAAGATGCGCGGTCAATCACCCACATCAACAACAACGCTACCAAGCCAAGCAAGCTAAGGAACTTGACGATTACCAGCAAAGTTCGTTGAATCCTTCGATAGTGAAACCGGTCTTGATAGACTAAAAAACGCTCATGGAAGATTGAAACCAACGCTGTCTCCACCTGAGTGAGAAAGTCGACGGTTATATTCGTATTTAGCTGGAACTGCTTCACGTATTTCCCTCCCCGCAGCGCACCGCAATACGCCTTACAAACCTCGTCTTCGACCGCTCCCCGCTATGCATGGGGAAGACGGCCTCCAGCCGGAGACCAGTTCTCCCATGGTACATCCTGTAGGCAGATCATGGCATCTTCTGGATTAAA
Source organism: uncultured Noviherbaspirillum sp. (assembly GCA_965974465.1). GTDB lineage: Bacteria > Pseudomonadota > Gammaproteobacteria > Burkholderiales > Burkholderiaceae_D > Noviherbaspirillum. Next base: position 4,310 of record CBHCMF010000274.1, on the reverse strand, counting down.
GCCTGCAGCAGCTAAACGTTCAGCAATACCCGTAACGAGTTGGCGCTTTACTTTGACGCTTCGACCCGCACCGAGAAGTATCTCAATCAGCATAAAGTTATCGCTTCTGGGCGTTGCCGCATCAGGAAACGACAGGTCGAATTCAAAGTTCGATTCGTCCAGTTCAATCATGCGCAGGAACCGATCGCGCTCATTGACGCCAATGCCGACCAGCGCGCCATGAACTGCGGAGAATGCGCTGGCCTTAAACTCTTTCGATTTACGACCACGAACCGTAATGGTGACTATAGGCACTCGCCTTTCTCCTGTTTTGGTGGTGTTGCGATATAGCGCTAAGTTCACCGGCGCTATAGAGCGTCGGTGTGCAACGAGTGAAATCTACTGCGATTCATAATCCTCAAGCTCTTTGATTCGCTTCTCAGCGTGGCTCTGTATACAGCCTATGTACATTACCGTCCGAATCGTGCCGCTTACATACTTCTGATACACAGCCTCACAGTCAGCTTCGCGAAATTTGACCCATGCTCGTTGCGCAGCGATCAAAGACTGCCGCATTTCTGAGTACGGTTCCAGCGGCACATCTGGCTTATCAAGAGACTTCAGAACGCGCTGATATACCTTATTTAGCTTAGCTTCCACTTTCTTTTGATCGATCAAAGCACATTCATTAACATCCTGGGTAGTGATCGTCTTAGTGCAGTCGAGAGCAAAACTACTTCCGCACCAAATCAGGAAGAACAACGGTAGGAGAAACCGATTCAACATAGCAGGATATTTCAAAATGGCAGCGGGATGTAGAGTATGTTCTGAAATTTAACGAGGTTGTGCGAGAAGCCGAATTTACCGGCGTCTCAATTTTTCGGTTTTTTTAAAATCAATGGTTGCATAGAGTCCTTTTTCAGCGCATGCGGTTTTTGCACAGCGTCCCCCCATGCAGACAGTTCATCGGCATGACGCATTCTGCAGCGCGCGTAGTTCTGCTATTGCTTCGGCGGCCTGCTCGATGGGAACGAATATGTGATCGTGGTGAGCTGCCGCCACAACGTTGCAGCTGATGCCTGCTGTGCTGAGTGCGCGTGAAAAGGCCGCAGTTAGACCGACAGCTTGCAAGCCGGAGTGCACCTTCAGTGTGATCCACGCCGCACGAAACAGCACCGGTAACTTGGCTTCGAACGCTACCTCCTCGCGGGTGATAAGCGTGACGCATTCAGCCTCGCGAAGGACCGCGAAAGCTGGAATGCCGCCAAGGTCAGTGTTTGCTGGCACGACTGAATAAACGTACACGCCCTCGTTGAGCTCGGGCTCCATGCTGCATAACAGTGCAGTGGGATCAGACAGAGGTTGGCTCATGACCCCCAACGATAAAGCTGCCCTGCGTCGAAAGCGCCAGCGGCGAGTGGTGAGTTAAGTTTCTCTACTTGCACAGCTTACTTCCTTGTGAATTCGGATATCACTCGATCCCAAAATGCAGCCCCATAGATAGCCGATGCAACACCTCCACCAACTGTTGCTATCGCCACGCAAACCGCAAATAACCATCCAGGAAACCAATAAGTCCTTCCAAACATGCGCAATAGCACCACACTTGAGAAAACGAGCCCGATCACGCCACCGGCGAGAGCCGACAAAATTGTATGCAATGGATCTTGCTTTTCCTCACTCATAGAAAATTTAACACTTAATTTGACCGACGCATTGCGCCCGGGTCCAAAGCCTTGTTATGTTGCACTCTTAAGGTATTTAATCTAAAAATTCAACTGGTAAAGTCTTTACAAAGTCTTTTGCTTTGTCCATCAATTCATTCCACTCAGATTCAGCTCTACTTTCAATCCCATTTTTTTCCAACTCATATTCACACAAGTCTTGCAGCGCCCAGACTGCCCTTTTCTCGTCCTCTGTGAGTTGTTCAATGAACTGTGAGCATTGCGCCTTGTTGGCCAAGATATCCCAAACTACCAGCAAATGGCCAAGTGATATTTTTAAGGCAGTTTTTTTAGAGAATTCCACATCAGACATTGCTAATCCACTCCAGTCTTTGCAACATAACTGCTCATATAACAGGCTTGATTCGTCCGTTATGCAAAGTTGTTTGACCGTACGTATGCCGCACGGGGCTTGGCCTTGGCACGATCACTGCATATTAATACAGCATTAAATAAACGCGAAACAAGGCCTTGATGAAACGATACCAGAACGGCCGCCCCGGCTGCTCGCGAATCCACGAGGAACTCTCTGATCTCCTCGCACACAGCACTCGAAACGCCCAACAAAACTCCCTTTACACAATTCTTTTAGAAATGCATGAAGGCTTTTCGCGATGATGCATTTTTCGTGAGTCATGGTTATCTTTTCCAGATCGGGTAATGCTCTCTCCCAAACTCAACCACTTCGACAGTATAAGGGATATCTAGCCGATGCTCGAAGCGGCCAGATAGTCCTTTTCTCGACGGCGTAAGTAATACTTCCACAATCATCACTTTTCCGGCTGTCCGTACCGCTATCTCCTTCACTGCTAAGGCGCTGTGAAATGCGGATCCAGCGATCTCCAATTGGGTCGCGTGTCCTTTTACGACTTCTTTTACCGAGAAGCCTTGAACATCCCTGTATTCCAGAATCGTTGGTGAGCATCCGGTCAGACTGCTACAAGCGGCCGCGAGCCATAAATAGAAGAACCAAATTCTTCCACAGTGTTTCATCATGATAGTCCTGAAGATTAGCCTGATGAAGCATCAGGAGAGGGCCCCAAAGAGTCAAACGAGGTACTACTGGGCTTCGACGGTTTGAGTGTATGTCTAGCGCACCGTCGTAGCAAATAAATGAATGGCGAAGAACTTTTCACCTCTTTACGACACTCTCAATAATGCCGTACCACGAAAACCTGAATCGACCCACGACTGAAAAGAATCCGCGATTTCTTTAAAACCGAAGGGGTTCAAATCACCTAGGCCAGAGGCATAGATCTTTTTTCTCATTGGTTCGGCTGACAATAAGATTCCCGTTCCGCTACTATCATCGCCCATTAAGATATATCCAGGCACATATACTGGAATCTCGAAGGTTTTGTTGCGCTCCACCAAGTTCTCAAGCGGATACATAGATAATCCGTTCTCCAGTAAACATCCATTCGAAAAAAGCAGGAAGTCAACGTACTCCTTGGGAAGCGCCACGCCTAGTTGTTGTTCAATGCCTGATATTTGGGCAGCGTCTGCTCCGATATGAAGGCCCTTAAGTTTTTCGATCGAAGAGAAATTCATTTCTTTAGATGGGAAATTGGCATAGCCATGCGCTTGTGCACCGCGAATTACGTTGTTTGAACAAAGAACAAACCACTTTCACCGATGGCGTCGTTATTTTCCTTTAAGGATATATAGCCAATCGCATCCGCAAGTGCAAAAATATCCGAATAAGCTTTGGGGAAGTCTGAACCGCTCAGTTGAAGTGCAAAGGCAAGGTCCTGAAGATCGAGCTGTTCATTTTGTAAAAGACCTGGCTTTCCTCCAATGTGTGATCCATGTGCTTTGTTGTTGTGCGTGACAGACTCACCTAGCGCTAACCGATACATCGGGATCACAGCTGACGGACTTAACCTTTTTCCCGCCGGATGCTGAAGTACTTTTGTAGATCCGCGTTTTATCCATGAGAGCTCTTCTGGGTCGCCATGATAAGTAATTTGGTCGAGGAAGTAATCGTCAGAGGAATAGTAAGAAAAAATGGAAGTATAAAAATTGGGAGCCAGCTTCAGCCCTGTTGCTTGAGAAATGAAGCTGTTAGGCAGGGAGGCAATTAATACCAGCGGCTCACCCTCTGGGCTCCTTGGCCAATTTGCCACGCCATCAATGAGCGCTTCCCCGCCGATACGAGGATCTAACGGATGATTTGTCGGTGTCGTAAGAAGGAGGCGGTGATTCATGTTCTCTTTCAATTGCTTATCGGTAGTGTCTGGTCCACGCTGCCTTGGTGATGTGCTGCCGCTGGTGCTGCTTGCTATTGGCTGAAAAATCGTGATTCGGATTCTACGCGTGGTCGCAATGTCAGTGCGCATATGAATATGCAGAATCCTTCGTTCTTCATTCCACCCCTGCTACGTATGATGTCAAGTCAACAGCGGCGAGAATGACGGCCGCTTCCGTCAACCGTAAGACATTGCAGAAGAGCGGGCCTCATGTCCAGTCAGAGAATGGCGCAGTTATCCGTCAACGATATCGATTTCGTTTATCCCAACGGGCATGTCGTGTTTCGCCATTTTTCCTTTCACGCACGCCCTGGTGAATTCGTCGTGCTGCTGGGGCCTTCCGGATGCGGTAAGAGCA
>CBHCMF010000273.1:0-5391 GCA_965974465.1 uncultured Noviherbaspirillum sp. | reverse complement strand
TGGACCTTGAATTTGATCTGCCCTTCCTCACCTGCTTTACCGAGCACCTGCTTCAGCGTGCCAGAAGCCCCTCCCATACTGAGGTCAGTCAGGGTCGCCGCACCAATGCGGCTGGGCTCTCCTAACGAAACGGAGGCAATGATTTTTACCTGAGCCCGAGCGCCGCGCCGCACCACCGCGCAGCGCACTTCTTTAGGATAGCCGAGGTGCAAATAAGGGTATGGCGAATGAACCGACTTTACTACAGCAGCGACGAAGGCATACGCTTTTTTTCCCGAAAAAGCGCGCACAATGAAGGTTTGCCCATCACGGACCAACTCCACCTTCCCATCGACAGTCGGCGCCGTTATGGAAATCGTTTTGTTCTTGACGAAACCAATCAGACGAACAGTGTAACGAATCGTCGGATTATCAATCAACTGCAGGTATAGCGTCTCGCCGACATACCAACGTATATCGTCCATGCCGACGACAACATCATTATTCTTGTCATCGTACGCGGGTTGCTCTACTGGCTTCGGCACAGCGCCAAGTTTACGGGAAGGCGCTGTTAACAGTGATTTCCCAGCACGCTTTGGGCTTAAATCCCATACAGAATCCTGGATGAAGCCATTATCGATCAGACCTTCTAACTGGTTCTGATTTTCAATGACACAGCCAGCAGCCAGCAGCAAATTCCCATGCCAATCATAGATTGGCTGCTGCAGAGGCTTGCCCACGGCAAGCTCGGCGGCCCGCACAGGGATCAATGAAACGACAGGTTCAGTCATGTAAGTTCTTCAAAAGCCGGTTCGAGACAAGCCCGTGGTCGGATGGACTGCAGCAAACAGTACATTGAATGAAGCTAAGTATAACCAGCATCCCTTTCATTTTCATCACCTAGCCCATTCCAGCCGCCCGTGCATTTGCCCCCCATTCAGCCGGCTTTCTCGGCAGGCGCTTCCATATTCTGGATACAGAAAAATGACTTCACGACCGCGACATCCCGCGTCCGCTTAAAAGGCGGCAAACTTTGCCAGATACGGCGCCCATACGGCTTTGAAATCAGACGTGGATCGCAAATCATGAGGACACCACGATCGTTTTCATCCCGGATCAATCTACCAGCCCCCTGCTTGAGGTTGATGATAGCCTCTGGCAACTGATGATGAACGAAGCCATTCAATCCTTTTCTCTCCAGCGCTTCGATACGTGCTGCAAGGACCGGATCATCCGGCGGCGAGAAGGGCAACTTGTCGATAATGACCAGCGATAGCGCATCACCCCGGACATCGACACCTTCCCAGAAGCTCTGGCTGCCGATAAGTACAGCATTTCCCGCGGCGCGAAAGCGGTCCAGCAACTCTGTACGCCCCGCCTCCCCCTGGACCATCAAAGGATATGGCAACTTTTTCCTGTCAAATGCCTCGCGTAAGCGCTCCGCTGCGCGGTTGACTGCGCGTATCGTCGTACAGAGTAGGAAGGTACGCCCCTCCGCCGCTTCAATAACCGGTAAAGCAGCATCGATAACTGCATCGGTATAGTCGATTGCATTGGGTTGCGGCATATGCTCTGGCACGTACAGCAAGCCCTGCTGCTCATAGCTAAATGGGCTGGACCAGGAACGCGCCAGTTCATTCCATAAACCCATCTGTGAGATGTAATGATTAAAGTCATTCTTCACTGCAAGCGTCGCCGAGGTGAATATCCATGCACGTGGAGTCCCTTCACGCTGCTTGCTGAAAATCGGCGCAATCGACAGCGGTGTTTGATGCAGTTGCAAGGATGATGAAAATGCCTCAACCCATAGCACACGCTCATGCTCATGCTCAGCGCTCGCACAGCCATTTTCTGTTGAACAAGCACTGTTCCACTTCGAAAGTTTGTCTGTCAGTTCAATGGCTCTTGCCCTACACTGCTCGATCGTTTCCGCACGCTCCGCCTGTGTTTCTAGTATGGCGGTCATCGCCTGCAATTCTTCCTGTAGCTTTTCCAAAGCCGGAAAGAAGGCACTGGATGGCGCAATCTGATTAATTGCGAGACGCACCATATCCTGGGGAAACGCGAGTCGCAAATCACGTGTTGCGCGTTCCACAGTAGATACAAGCTTGGACCAATCAGCACCATCGCGCGCATGCGCCAGCCCTTCTGCAAGAACATCGCGACAGAGCTCCAGTACCTGCGACGTCGATATCGTCTCTCCAAAGAACAAGGTCGCTGTTTCTGGTAACTGATGCGCCTCATCAAAAATGATCGTGTTTGCGGAAGGCAGCAATTCGGCCACTCCCGTATCCTTCAGGGCGACGTCAGCAAAGAACAAATGGTGATTTACCACGACAACGTCTGCTTGCTGCGCCTCTTTACGAGCCTTCATAACAAAGCAGTCTTGATAATACTGGCATTCAGCGCCGAGACAGGTATCTCGTGTTGAGGTTACCAGATTCCATACCAGAGCTGACTCTGGCACCTTTGAAAGTTCTGCTTTGTCCCCAGAACTGGTGGTTTTTGCGAACCGAGAGATTTCGCGTAAATAGCCCACATCATCGCGCGACGTGAGCCGACCATTCTGCAGCGTCCGCTCCAGATGATAATGGCAAAGATAGTTCGCACGGCCTTTTAACAGGGCAACTGATACTGGCGCATTCAATGCTTTGCGTACCGTGGGAATATCGCGCAGATAGAGCTGATCCTGGAGGTTTTTGGTACCGGTTGACAGAATTACCTTACCTCCCCACAGAAGTGCTGGTACGAGATAAGCGAACGTCTTGCCAGTACCAGTACCAGCTTCAGCGATCAGCGTCTGTTGACAAGTGATCGCTGAGGCAATCGCTTTTGCCATTTCGGTCTGTGAATGGCGTGGCCGAAAACCACCTACGGCTTGGCGAAGTGGACCGTCAGCGTCAAACAGCTGCTCTATATCGGCGTCGTAAGTCCCTGGTACGGGTAATGATTCTGTGTGATCTGTCAAAATGCCTGGCATGCAGAGGTAGATTCCCCGTGCCTTTCGTGAAATTATGCGGGAACATCAGGGATAAGTTGCATCTTCAGCAACGTTATATGATCCTTGAGCTGCAACTTACGTTTTTTTAGACGCCGCAACTGCAGTTCGTCGTGCAGCACATCGCGCGTCAATAAATTGATGACCGCGTCCAGATCGCGATGTTCGACCTCCAGCTCGACGATTCGGCGCTGTATTTCTTCCGTTGGGATCATGGGGACGTTGGTAGTAAATGCAGTAAAAAATTTATATTCTAAAAGTGAATGCAACAAGTGCCTAGCATACCGGGATGCTTGCTAGGACACCATCTCGTTCCACCAGCGATATGGTATTGATGCCGCAATATATGTACAGAAAAAGATGCAACAAAGGTCAGGAAACGGGCTGGCTCAATTTTTACATGTAATAATAGTTGCTTGACAGCAGTTTAATCCAGCATCGACCTATGAGCCAATACAAGATAGAAGCCGGAACAGGGCAACATCTCGGCGATCGCACAGAACAACAAGATCGAATAGCTTTATTTGTAGCACCCCGAGCACCTGGCTATGTCATGGCAGTCATTGCGGATGGCATGGGGGGATTAAGTGGCGGCGCACTTGCAGCTGAACAAGTTATCCGTACCGCCAAACAAGCATTCGATCACTTTTCCCCTCAAACCGATACTGTGGAAAAGATGCTTGAGACCATTGCGCATGAGGCTCACACCGTTATCAAGTTGACTGCCTTTTCATCTGAAAAGCAACCCCACAGCACGATGGTTGTCCTGGTCCTTACTCCCGAACGAAGCGCAATCTGGGCCCATGTCGGCGACTCGCGGTTATATCGTTTTGATGGTCCCAATTGTGTCGAGCGCACCATTGATCATTCTTTTGTGGAGAAGTTGGTGCAAGAAGGCAAACTGTCACGGGAAGAGGCGCCGAATCACCGACTGTCCAATGTATTGGTGAATGTTTTAGGATCACACGAACAAAACCTGAAAGTCTCCATGCGCCGCCATGACGGACTGAAGGTTGGTGACGCCTTTCTTCTATGCACTGACGGCCTTTGGCATTATTTTTCCGATGCAGAACTGGGTGCCGCCATTGCAATGAATTCACCTCGCCAAGCCGCAGAAATGCTGATCAATAAGGCGCGCGAGCGCACCTCTGGCAAGACCGGTGACAACTGCACCCTTGCCATCGTCAAACTTGTTGCGCTCCCGTCCGAAACAAAAAGCTATACGGCCACGAAAATAAAACGCGCAGCTTGAGAAAGCTTCTTCTGTACTAAAGCGATTGAATGCCTTCTCTTACACGCGCATTCAATCGCTCTAGGGGCAAGTCAAGGCAAGATCATTTGTCGGCGCAAAGTGTTTTTCTCCCCTACTCTGATTGACGCCCTTGCCTGTCTGCCGCTTCCTTGGCTTGCCGGTCGGCCAATGCCCGGTCTCTTGCAGCGACACGCGCCTGCCGTTTATAGGTGTTCGCTTCGATCTCGATTGACCTCACCTGCATCAATTCCTTGCGTCTGCGCTCCTTAGCCGCGTCAATGCACGAAGTAGCAAAGAATTTGGTATGACAGGACTGCTCTTCAACGTTATAGCGTGCTTCAATTTCAGCTCGCTCTTGGTTAGCTGCAGCCAGAGCCATATCTGCCTCCTCGACTGACTTGATTGAACCGCTTGGATAACGTGCCACAATGCTTTCACGCTTTACGTCAGAAGCCGATTGCTGGGCAAATACCGACGCACACATCGTGAAAAACAGAGGTAGACAGAACCAGCAAAGGTGGTATTTCCTGCCTCGTTTGACGAACAGCTCTCTTGCCATCAAGTGTTTAGTCATGGTCCTCGTTACGCAATTGACCCGGCGACATCGCGCCGCTCACTTTCCATGTATTCAGACGACTGCATTTCAATAATACGGGAAACGGTGCGGTGGAATTCATTCGCCAGCATTCCCTCCGTATATAACCGATCCGGCTCGACTTCTGCTGACATCAGCAGCTTGACCTTATGGTCATACAGAACGTCAATTAACCAAGTAAATCGACGGGCTTCAGACGACATGGCCGCCGACATGCATGGCACAGCTGACAAAATCACTGTATGAAAACGGCTGGCGATTTCAAGATAATCGTTCTGCGAACGCGGCCCGCCGCACAAGGTGGCGAAGTCGAACCAGACGACACCACCCGCCCGGCGCAAGGACTTGATTTCCCGTGACTCGATATGTATACGTGGGTCCTCATCCGCGGTTTCAGCAATATTGGCGAAAGCATTCCTCAACGCATGGTCTGCTGCTGCGCCTAACGGGGTATGGTAGGCTGCCACTTGCTCCAAAGCCCTTTTCCTATAATCCAGACCAGCATCTACGTTCAAGATATCAAGTTTTTCCTTGAGCAAGGCGATCGCTGGGAGAATACGATCACGA
>CBHCMF010000272.1:0-5410 GCA_965974465.1 uncultured Noviherbaspirillum sp. | reverse complement strand
GGGAAGACGCCGCCAAGCATTGTTTTTTTATCAATTGACGGACGGCATTATAGCTTCCGCAGTAAGAGATTGCCATCTTTTCAACCTCTTGCTGGGTGATTTTTATAAAGCCATTGAATAGAACGATTTGACTGTGTATGAGAGGAGAACCATCCTGCGCCAGCGATGCTCACCGTAGCTCACCTATGGTGGCGCTTCTCGGTCCGGCGTGGCCTCCCTTGCGCCCGCGATCAAATCACTCTATTGATCGAACAAGCGAATAAACATTTCCGCCGGTACCGCTTCACTGCAATAAAAACTTTGCCCTGACAGACAGCCGTGCGATCACACATTCTTTGATCCGCATCCATTCCAGAATATGGATCCGTTTCTCCAGCTTGTCTGTCAGGGGTCCAACTGACGTACCGATGCATGATAGCGTAGACGGGCTTTCGATTTTCTGTTGCTGATCCGGGCCATATTGGCGCATTCGGGGCACCAATGCCCTTGGCGTATCTGGCCCAGACAGGCCTGCCAAACATGGCCCCGATCGCATTGCCATGTGAGTTTCGCAGCCGAATTGAGATACACCGTCGACAGGCATAATCCGCCCTTGGCTGTTGCCGCCTCATGCGCGGCGTTGATGTCCAGCCGCCGTCCCTCATCGGCACATTTCCTGCACCAGGCGCCGCGCAATATCCGCTGGCCGTTGGATTCCCATGCATGCCCTTTGGCGCAACGAAAACGATATTTGGCTGCTTGGCCGACATAGGTATCCGATAGACATTCGCCGCCGCGCTCGCGCGCAGCGCGCTGCAGCCGCTCCAGCCCATGTTGGTCAAGATAGTTTTTGCTTTTTTGGAGATGGCTGCATTTCAGGCACCAGCTGCCGCGCAATATCTCATTGCCTTCGCTGTCCCACTCGTGTCCCTCGCTGCAGCGAAACCGATAACGGTGGGAGCCACCCGTGTAAGTGTCCGACAAACACTGCCCCTGTCGCTCGGCAGCGGCGCGATGCAGCTGCTCCAGCCCATCCTGGCGCAGTCTGCTGTCGCACTTCTGACGAGAACAGTGCGGGCAACGCGCATTGGTGGGGAGCTTGCTTGCCCGGCGTTGCCAAATGTGGCCTTGATCACACCGAAAGCGGTAAGAAGCTTGGCTGCCGCGCCATTCAGTGTCCAGACAGACCGATCCAGCCTGCTGTGCGGCTTGATGCACCGCTTGAAGCAGGGCCATTTTCCGGCAGATGGGGCAAGAACTGAGCCCTTGGCCTGCGATATTCGATGCATAGCGCGTCCATTGATGCCCTTGAGCACAGGCGAATGCATAGTCCGCATTCCATCCGCGCCACTGGCGATCCAAGAGTATGGCATTCGCCTCGCGTGCGGCCTGGCGCAAACGTTCCAGCCATGGATGCAATTCATCCTGTTGTACTGTGGGAGAAGTCATCGGCAATCTGCTTGATAGGAAAAGGCATTTCCTCGCTCAAAACGTTTCTGGAAAATCGGCATGCGCTCTTCGTCCGTGGGCAGCATGACAGGCTCAGTCATTTCTTTTTTTTTATAAGCCGTAGGAATGCCGTTAATGCGATTCTGCCTCCTCGTCCGCACCACTTCGGGGCGGCATATATTTATCAATTAGGGCATCGATCTTTTCGCGTGATGGTTTGGGATCGTAGCCGGGCATCGGTGTTTTCCACGAGGCGAATGTTCCGGGCGCTTTGCCATCTTTGACTGCGCACATCATTTTTCCTATAGAGTGACCGTTTATTTGTATAAGCCGAATATCTTGATCAGGATGGATTTCATCCCACACTACTTTTCCCTTCAGTTTTTTTATTGTCCGTAGACGGCCAAAGTAGTTTTCCTCGCAGTCGAGTATTTCTGTAGCAATCAATTCATCAAAGCGTATTCCAAACTGACGAATCGGCGTCTTGTACTGATGCCAGAAAGTGCCAACGGTAAAATCCTTGGTAATGGTTTTATCGCCTTTCGCAAACTCCACATAAGATTCCGGTATTGCCTGGAATGTACCGTTGCGCGTGCTAAATTCCTTCGCAATGTACACATTCGCGAATCTGTCAGCGGTCTTGCCTACGGCTACCCATTCTTCCGCTGCCCATGCAGTGGGCAGGCAGAGATAGCCGAGCACGGCAATTTTTAAACAATATTTCAATTACATTCCCCCTACAAAGTCGGATTGTGTTTCGAGCGGGGCGCTACATGAATGGCGTGCCGCCGCCGTTTCATGCTTGATGTCTTTTGCGCGAGGCTTTTACTCTTCCCGCATCCACATCCACGATACCGATGTCCCGTGCCATGCCGGCATCTCTTCGCCCGCCAAAATGATCTGACTGATATCGTGATTCTTCACTTGTACCCAGATGCCCGTGCGGCGGCATTTTTCTCCCGTTGCCTGTGTCAGGATATCGGGGTTCGCGGATGCGTTTTCCTCTTCCTTGTCGGCCGGCGCATTGAACACGTAATCCTTTTCTTCTTCGGGAATGGTGCCGTCCTCATAGCGTTCGTCTTTCCACAACAGGCGCCAAGTGACATCGATATCGATACTGGTAGTTGCCGTTTCGATTTTAGCCTTGGGTGCTTTATCAAACGCATGCAGATAATTCATGCAGCCAGTCAGCGGATAGCGATGTCCTTCCGGCACTACCGGGCTTTGGAACATGCCTAAAAAGCCACCGGTCCATTCCACTTGCACCGGCTCCCAGATGCCGCGATAAGGCAGACGCTGTCCAGTGTTCGCAAAAATGTCTTGTTCAGGATTGGGCACGTCCAGCAAGGGATGCGGAAACTGTATCTTTGGCAATTCGGCTTTCAGCCAGTCGCCATAATGCAGCGGCCCTGGCTCGTCGGGATCTCGCGTTTGTAAAAAGCTGGGACCGCATTCACCCCAGGCATACAAGACATCGTTCAGGGCATTCACCATTTCATCCCAATACGGGATTTTTTCCGTTTCGATAATGGTTTCCCGCCATTCCAGCCTCAGCATGGTGGTGTTCCATGCATCTAATGGCCGTCCCGCCATTTCGATATCGCCATGGTGGTTGTACATGAAGACGCGCTTGTCGCCTTCCTTGAGGCGCTCCAGTGCTTTTTCGAAATGACTCTGGCCTTGCAATGCCCGAATCAATTTATCCGTTCCAACGGCAGGCAATCTTCCAGGGGGGGCGTGGTTTTCACAGTAGACGACATTCTTTTCCAGGATTTCTACCCAGCGCTTGTAATACCCATAGATGCGCAGCCAAGCGGTATACGATGTGTTGCGCTGCAAATAGTAAAAAATCTGCTTGCGCTCTTCGTCCGTGGGCAACATGACGGGTTCAGTCATTTCTTTCCTTCCAAAATCGGCGTTTCGCGATTGTCCTTGGCAGCCAATTCACGCGTTTCAAGCTTGACGACCTGCACATAGCCGGGATGCGCGCTTTCCAAATAACCATGGATACCATTGGCATCGGTCCATCCAGTCGGCTTGATTTCCAGCAGCATCCCCGACGCCTGATCCACCCATTGCACTGGCTTGCCGCTGGCAACTGCTTCCTGGCCCTTTTGCGCGAACAACTTCGCGCTTTCTTCATTCAAGAAAAAGAAGGCTTGCGTGCCGCCGCCGGGCAGGTATTGGCCGGGAATATTTTTGCCATACATTTCGGAGTTCATGCCGACGCATGCCTTGATTTTCGCCCCCTTCTGGAGCTTGGCAGTGACCAGGAAGCCATCGCGGTTCCATTCATCCAGCACCGCGCTGTACATCCGCCATTCCTTGGCGTTTTTCGGTGGCTTGCCCACGCCCCACCAGAGGCCGCCGGCGCTGGTGCCGTCAACCTTGAAACGGTGCGTGGTGCCTTCCGGGCCAAAAAACCGGAACAGTTGCTCGCCTTCCCGCAATTCGCGGTTGACGATCTTACCGCCGAACGCCTTGATCGCGGCGATTTCCTTTGTGTTTGGATCTGGTCGCGCCGTCAAATCAGGATAACCCGGCTCATGCTTGTAGACATTTGCGTAAGATTTCGGATCTCTTGCATTGGCGGTATTCTGTTTGATCCCGCCGCGCAACGACCGCATCGGTTTCGCACCTTCCACCAACCTTGCTTCCTCGGCATACGTGGCCGTCTTCTGTCCTGTAGCGACCGCATGGGCGGTGGCCTTGCTGGTGGTTTCTCCGCCCGAATGGATGTACGCCTGGATTTCGCGCAGCTTTTGGTCAACTACTTTGATGGCATTGGGAATCTGCTTGACGCCTTCTTCTTTCAGTTTGGTTAAAGCATTTTGTAGCGCCTCTATCCGCGCCACCAGAGAGGAAGGCAGCAGCTTGCCTGCCTTGAGCCGGAACTGCATCAGCGCGTTATTGATCGTGTAAATGAAGTTGCCAAACTTTTCCAGCACCTCGGCCTGATGGGCACTAAAGCTAAAAGCCTTGAACATTTTTATCGCATTGCCCCCTCCTATACGGTCAAGGACTCTGATGATGTCGGGAGCGATCTTGGCGACGCTGTCTGCGTTACGCACGCCGGTCACGATCACGCGGCCAAAGCCTTTGACGACCCCGCCAAAGACGGGGATTAGCGCAAAGATGAAGACGACCAGCAGCACCCATTCCCAGGGGTCTTCACGCTTCTGCGGGCTCTCTGACAAGCCGATGGAAACTGCAGTCAGGTCGCGCGCCGCCGTCACATCGCCAACTAGCGGAATCATGCCGATGACGGCGTCGGTGATGATTTGCGCCAGCGACGCTTTTTCGTTGAACGCGCCTTGCGCCGTGCCCCACACCCATTGGCCGATTTCTAGCATCGTTGCCTTGAATTCGGTGGCTGACAATCCTCCTGGTGCGCTCATTATTCTGCCTCCTTGTCCGCGTCGCTTTGAGGCGGCATATATTTGTCAATCAGTGCATTGAGCTTTGCGCGTGACGGTTTGGGATCATAGTTGGGCGTCGGCGTTTGATCTTTGCGTTCATACTTATAACCGGCTGGACCAAAGCGGACCTGGGCGATACCGGGTGGGACGTTATCCAATACGGCGCGCCCATTTGTATCCAATTTCCCTGTGCGCTCGCTGCCATCGGCAAAGGTCACGTGATAGGTGGCATTCCTCAGCCCTTCCTGGTCGTGATAGCGATGGTCAAGCAGGAGTTGGTTGGCGGCGGGTTGGACTACCGGCATGACAGGGAAAGGGGGATTCAAGCTGGCCGGTCCGCTCAATGCAAAGCTGGCGGCTTTTTGCGTCTGCGCGCCGGGATTATGGATCTCGATATTCTTGCCGATGCGGATATACCCGCCGCCGGCCATCAGCAGGATTTCTTCTGGTGCCTTGACGATCACCTTGCCGTTGACGCTGGTGATCTCGATGTCCTTTTGCGCAGTGACTTCGATCTTGCCATCCTGCGCCTGCATCTGGATATTGCCCCTGGCCGCAATCAG
>CBHCMF010000271.1:0-5453 GCA_965974465.1 uncultured Noviherbaspirillum sp. | reverse complement strand
GCTTTCAATGTGATATCAAAAGTGGTAGCCGGTGATATGAAAAGTATTCATGTAGTACAAGTCTTTCAGCGAGCGGCTATTGCCGTCGCCATGGCAACACTTTCCACCGTTACCATACGCACGCCACCAAGCAAATATTCCACGAGTTCCTTCACCGATCGAATCTCGCTGCCAAACGGCAGCCTCTCTGATCCACGAAAGAACAAACCACGCTTTACATCCCCCGTCAGTGCGAAAGCGAGCTGCGTATCGATGCAAAACTGTCCCGCCTTACCGATACCATCTCGCAGCCCGCATTGCTGCAGACAATCAAAGCCGACTGTGCATTGCTTCGGTCTGGCCTTGCTCTGCAATTTAGCTTCCTTCTCCAGATAGTTTGCGAGCCATGGTGTCCGCACGCCACGTGCAGGCAGTCCAGCCACACTCATGAACGTAACGATATCTTCTGGCTTGGCTTCGCACAGGACTTTCTTGAAGTTGAGATGGGCATCGCCTTCTTGCGTGACCGCGAACGCCGTACCGAGTTGGACGGCACTGGCGCCCATCGCAAACAATTCTTTCACCTGCTCGTGTGTATTGATGCCGCCGGCGGTGATGAGCGGAATGCGCTCACGCTCAATGCCCAATTCCTTGAACAACGCAAATGTGCCGTCCAACACGGCAGAAAAGGCGAAATGCGGTTGATCCACATCCTCCAGCCTTGCCGCGCCCAAGTGGCCGGCGGCGTGCTTCGGATTTTCGATCACAATCGCATCCGGCAGTCGATTCTTGCGCATCCATTTCTTCATGATCAGCGCAATGCCCCGCACATCCGACAGGATAGGGATCAATGCCACGTCCGGATAATCGCTAGTCAATTCCGGCAGATCGAGCGGCAATCCTGCACCGACAACAACTGCATCAATACCGCTTTCGCACGCTTGTTTCACATAGGAGGCGTATTCCGCGACAGCACGCATGACATTGACCGCAAGCATGCCATTGCCACTTGCGATGACTTTCGCGGCATGGATTTCGCGATCGAGTGCGACAAGGTTGGCGGAATTAATCAGGCTCTTGTCGCGCGATTTACCTGTCTGCGCCATCAGATCGGGATGATGACGGCGCAAGTCGACACTGGAAATCGTCCCCACTCCACCCAGACAGGCAACGGTGCCTGCCAGTCGATGGGCTGAGATCCCCACCCCCATACCGCCCTGCACAATCGGAAGCAAAGGCTTGCCTTTGATATTCAATGTTTTGTGTACGGTCTCTAGCCCAGTGATCTTTTCCATCTTCATCCAATTTTGAAAAACGGCAGGCAGCCATTTCTTTTCATTTTCTTTCGCTTCATCACCAAGCACCTTGGCAAAGAGCGAAGGGACTGTAGCAAAGGCAATTTGCAATTTGTTTGATCTCAGTCAAGCCATGCAGATTTGGCCTCAGATGCGTTGAAGACAAAGGAAGAGGGCAATGCGCCCCCGTCTTTAAAGAAGAGGCTGTTCCATTTTCATAATAGAATTCAGACATCAGCGGCGCGCGCAGTGCCCATAGGCAGGTTTTTCATTGTGCAAGGAGATTCGTTTGAATCAACAGACAAGTGCCCCGCTGCACCGGATCACCATCGTCGGTGGCGGTGCAGGCGGTCTCGAACTGGCGGTACGTCTCGGTAGAACCCTCGGCAAGAAGAAAAAAGCAGACATTACCCTGGTAGATGCCGCCCGCACACATTTATGGAAACCCCTACTGCATCAGATCGCAGCAGGCACTCTGGACAGCCACGCCGACGAACTGGACTATCTCGCACTCGCCCGCGCCAATCATTTCACTTTCCGCCTGGGCCGCATGGATGGTTTGAACCGCGCGGAAAAGGAAGTTTGCCTGGCCCCCACCTATGACGAAGATGGCGAGGAAATCTTTCCACGTCAGAGTATCAAGTACGATACGCTCGTCCTCGCCATCGGCAGCCAGACGAATGACTTCGGCACTCCGGGGGTCCGTGAAAACTCCATCATGCTCGACTCACCGCCCGCAGCCGAGCGTTTTCACCAACGCTTGATCAACTCCTGTTTGCGCGCGCAAACAAAAGCGAAGGCTCCGGGCGAAGGCCGTTTTACCGTCACGATCATCGGTGGCGGCGCCACAGGCGTGGAGCTGTCAGCGGAGTTGCACATGACCACCAAGATCCTGTCCAGCTACGGCTTGGTTAATTTCGATCCAGAAAAGGACTTGAAGATTGTGGTTGTCGATGCCGCACCCCGGTTGCTGCAGGCATTGCCGGAACGTCTCTCCGATGCCGTCGCACGCGAGCTGCGCACCCTTGACATCGAAATTCACACCAATGAAAAAGTGGTGGAAGTCTCAGAGGACGGCGTCAAAATGGCAAGCGGCAAATTCATTCCCAGTGGCATCGTCGTGTGGTGTGCCGGCATCAAGATACCGGACTTCATCAAGAATATCGACGGTTTGGAGACGAACCGCATCAATCAACTAATCGTGCATCGCACCCTGCAAACCACACGCGATCCCGCGATTTTTGCCCTTGGTGACTGCGCGGCCTGTCCACAGGACGAAAACCAAGCTTTTGTACCGCCGCGTGCGCAAGCAGCGCACCAACAAGCAGCTTTGTTGGCCAAGTCACTGCGCCGCATGCTCGAAGGAAAACCCTTGCTGGAATTTACCTATCATGACTACGGTTCTCTGGTGTCGTTGGGAGATTACAGCGCGGTGGGTAGCTTGATGGGAGCAATTGCGCGTGGTTCTGTGTTTATCGAAGGGCATATTGCCAAATGGATGTACTGGTGGCTGCACAAGCATCATCAGATCGTCATTGGCGGCGTGTTCTATACCTGGCTGGCAACTTGGGCTGAGACAATCAACTGGGCGCGCAATCCACGCATCAAGCTGCATTGAAAAATGCGGGAGCATTCATGCTCCCGCCAACCCTTATCGCCTTCACCAAAGAAAAAGAATACATGGCGTGCGAATGGCAATCACAATGCACGCCAGCAGATTCAATGCGAACCGCCATGGCGGCGATGTCCTGCGCTGAACGCCTCATTGAAGATCTTTTGCTGTTCGGGCGTCAGTACGGCATAAAACGCCTTTGTGGCAGCAACGTGTTCCGTCATGCGCTTTTCCCTCTCCCTCATGAAACCGAGCATCTTCTCCATGCGTTCCGGTGCCGACAGTTTGGCAATCTCAGCACGATCGGGGGGATTTGGCAGGTCGGTCGGCCGCATTTTTTCCAGATAGGCCTTCCACGCGCCTTCCTGGTTCGCATTGAGCTTAAGCTTGTCATGCAATTCGGACTGGCGCTTCTCGAAGCGCTCTTTCATGCGCTCGGGTGATTTACGGTGTTCGCCGAACTCTGTCGGCATGCCCCCCATCGGTCCCCAGTCGGGGCGGTTGGCATACGCCGTATATGACCCGGCAGCCAATCCCACGGCCACAACACTGGTCAACAATCGTTTGCGAAATGTCGTCATCATCACTCCTTTGTATCAATCAAATTATTCATCGTGCTCTGTGCACGGTTTTCATCTTGCCGCAGCGATGTATCACCAAGATGTCATGCGTTGCCATGGTTGTAGCGGGACGTAGCAGACGGAGCTGGTTTTGTATCGCTCTGTATCATGCCGTGCGGTCGAAACACCGCGATACAATTCGCTAACATTCCCCTTTCCGACCTTGCCATAATTCGTCCATGGAAACCCTCACGCACATTCTGATTGTTGACGATGACCATGAAATTGCCTCGCTGCTGGCCGAATACCTTGTCAGGAACGGCTACAAGACATCGACCGCCAGTGACGGCAAGGCCATGTGGAAAACGCTCGATGAAAACCGCATTGACCTTATCGTTCTCGACTTGAACCTGCCGGGCGAAGACGGATTGACGCTGTGCCGCAATTTGCGTGCGCGTTCTAGTAGCATCCCAGTCATCATGCTGACCGCACGCGGCGAACCGGTGGACCGCATTCTTGGGCTGGAAATGGGTGCGGACGATTACTTACCGAAGCCCTTCGAGCCCCGCGAACTGCTCGCACGTATCCGCAGTGTTTTGCGCCGGTCTCAGGCACTACCGTCTACGACCTCCCCCTCTGACTTACGCTATGCGCACTTTGCCGGCTGGACCATGGACTTCACCGCTCGGCATCTGCTCAACCCTGAGGGCGTCGTCGTCGCTCTTTCCGGGGCTGAATTCCGCTTGCTCAAGATCTTTGTCGATCACGCCAATCGTGTACTCAGCCGCGACCACTTACTCAATCTCACCCAGGGACGCGATGCCGATCCGTTCGACCGCTCCATTGATCTACAGATCAGTCGCTTGCGACAAAAATTGGGGGAGTATGCACGCTCGCCGCAAATTATCAAGACGGTACGTAACGAGGGTTACGTCCTTGCCACGATGGTAAGCCGAGAATGAAAGCCCTTCTCCAATCCATGACGAGCCGGGTATTCTTGGTGCTGATTGCCGGCGTGCTCACCAGTGCTCTCTTGACACTTGGCCTTGCGTACAAGGAGCGCCAACGTCTGGTCGGCCAATTCCGCGATTTCCACGCTGTAGAACGCCTTGCCCAATTCGTTCTCTCACTGGAAACCGTACCGGCCGATTTGCGCACGCCGTTCTTTTCGGCAGCTGCCGGCGTTGGCATGCGGGCTGAACCAGCCAGCTCGCTCGATGCCATCAAGGAACCGCGTTCCAAGCTCGCCGGCATGTTGGAAAAGCACCTTCCCCAGGGATACCACATTGCCTCAACACCACTCAGAAGTGGTGACTGCGCCCCGCATGGAAACCAGTTCCGGCGACCGCCGGAGCGTCGCGGAATGTGTGAGGCGATGTTGGTTACGATGAACGATGGCACCTACCTACGTCTGACCGTACTGCCGCCACGTCCGCCCCCTGTCGCGCCACGTGGAGATTTCAGCACCTATTTCATTCTGTTTCTGCTCAGCATCGGTGCGCTCGCCGCAATTGTTGCTCGCATGACGATGCGACCGCTCAAAGAATTGGCACGCGCTGCCACGGAACTAGGCAATGACATCGAGCGGCCACCGCTACCGGAACGCGGCGCTCGAGAACTCCGGCAGGCTGCAGCCGCTTTCAATGCCATGCAGTTGCGTATTCGCATGCACATACGGCAGCGTTCGCACATCCTGGCGGCAATCACGCACGACTTGCAGACACCATTGACTCGCCTGCGGCTACGACTGGAAAAAGTAGACGATATTGAATTGCGGGAAAAATTAATCAACGATTTGTCATCGATGCAAGGCATGGTGCGAGAAGGGTTGGAATTGGCCCGCAGCATGGATTCCGCAGAGCCCATGCAACGGCTCAACCTCGATTCCCTCATTGATAGCGTGTGCACCGATGCCATTGACGCCGGACAGAACGTCATTGCGTCGGGAAGTACTCAGATAGAACTGATGACGCGCCCCATCGCCTTACGCCGCTGTCTGACCAATTT
>CBHCMF010000270.1:0-5482 GCA_965974465.1 uncultured Noviherbaspirillum sp. | reverse complement strand
TGTGACGAAGCCAAAGAGGAAGTGCAGGAACTGGTAGATTTTCTACGTGACCCGACCAAGTTTCAAAAGCTGGGTGGTCGTATTCCGCGCGGTGTGCTGATGGTAGGTCCTCCGGGTACCGGTAAAACCCTGCTGGCACGTGCGATCGCGGGGGAGGCTAAGGTACCGTTCTTCACGATTTCCGGTTCCGACTTTGTCGAGATGTTCGTCGGTGTTGGCGCATCCCGTGTGCGAGATATGTTTGAGAATGCGAAGAAGCATTCACCTTGCATCATTTTCATCGACGAAATCGATGCGGTAGGCCGTCACCGTGGTGCTGGTATGGGGGGCGGCAATGACGAGCGTGAACAGACGTTGAATCAGTTGCTGGTAGAAATGGATGGCTTCGAAGCGAATTCCGGCGTGATTGTAATCGCAGCAACTAACCGTGCGGACGTGCTGGACAAAGCATTATTGCGTCCGGGGCGTTTCGATCGTCAGGTAATGGTTGGCTTGCCGGATATTCGTGGCCGCGAGCAGATCTTGTATGTACACATGCGCAAGGTGCCTATCGCGCCGGATGTCAAGGCTGATATCCTGGCGCGCGGCACGCCGGGATTTTCCGGTGCAGATCTTGCCAATTTGGTCAACGAGGCGGCACTCTTTGCTGCCCGTCGCAACAAGCGTCTGGTCGAAATGCAAGATTTCGAAGATGCCAAGGACAAGATTGTCATGGGGCCGGAACGCAAGTCGGCGGTAATGCGCGAAGAGGAGCGTCGCAACACCGCTTATCACGAGTCTGGCCATGCTGTCGTAGCCAAGCTGTTGCCAAAAGCCGATCCTGTACACAAGGTCACCATCATGCCGCGCGGCTATGCACTTGGACTTACTTGGCAACTGCCGGAGCATGATCGTGTGAACATGTACAAGGACAAGATGCTGGAAGAAATCGCGATCCTGTTCGGTGGCCGTATCGCCGAAGAGATCTTCATGCATCAGATGTCAACTGGCGCCTCGAACGACTTCGAACGTGCGACCAAGCTGGCACGGGCGATGGTCACACGTTATGGTATGTCCGAAACACTGGGTACGATGGTGTATGAAGACAGTGAACAGGATGCGTACTTCGGCCGCATGACTGCCAAGACCGTATCGGAGGCGACTCAGCAAAAGGTGGACACCGAAATCCGTTCTATCCTGGATGCGCAATATGCCCTGTCCCGCAGATTGCTCGAGGAAAACAAGGATAAAGTCGAAATCATGGCGAAATCGTTGCTTGAATGGGAAACGTTGGATGCTGACCAGATCAATGACATCATGGATGGTCATGAACCACGTCCGCCGAAAGCAGGCGTCCCCGCCAAGCGCTCTCCGTCTGATAGCACATCTGGCGGTGTCTCTCCGAATGCGGCGGCACCTGCGTAAGCAATTGTCGTAAGCTCATCGGCGATAAAGCAAGGGTGAGGAGTAATCCTCGCCCTTTTTGTTTGTATGGGAATAGGATGAGAACACAGTATTTCCAGTGTGGGCGGTATCGTTTTCCAATCGGATCAAGTCAATCTCGTCCCTTAGTGATGGGTGTGCTGAATGTTACGCCCGATTCATTTTCAGATGGTGGGCAATTCCATGCTCTTGAGCTTGCGCTATCGCGTGCGGAACAGATGATTGCGGATGGGGTTGACATCATTGATATTGGGGGAGAGTCCAGCCGGCCGGGAGCAGTGCCTTTGCCGTTGGAGGAGGAATTGCGGCGCGTGATGCCGGTACTTTTTGCGTTGCGTGACTGTGGCAAACCCTTATCGGTCGACACCTACAAGCCGGAAGTCATGCGCGAAGCAATCGCAGCAGGTGTCGATATGCTAAATGACATCAATGGTTTTAGAGCCGCTGGTGCGTTGAGTACAGTCAGCGAAAGTGACTGTGCGTTGTGTATTATGCATATGCAAAATGCGCCATCAACTATGCAGCTCAACCCGGAATATGGCGATGTAACGGCTGACGTCACGACATTTCTACGCGAGCGTGTGGCGGTGATGGAGCAAAGTGGCGTCGATCGCAGGCGTCTGTGCGTTGATCCTGGCTTTGGGTTTGGGAAAACGCTGGAACACAATCTTGCACTATTAAGAAACATCGGCAAAATAGCTGCTGAAATCGGCGTACCTATTCTCGCCGGGATGTCGCGCAAATCTATGATCGGCGCGATTACTGGCAAGCCGGTGGAGCAACGGCTTGCCGGTAGTGTTGCAGCAGCGCTGGCAGCCGTGGCGCGCGGCGCGCAAATTGTCCGAGTCCATGATGTCGCCGAAACGGTAGATGCACTCGCAGTATGGCAGGCAGTCGAAAACAATAAATAGAGGTAAACCATGACACGAAAATATTTTGGTACCGATGGGGTACGCGGACGAGTAGGTATGGTCCCGATTACACCGGATTTGGTAATGAAACTCGGATATGCCGCAGGTAAGGTGCTGGCGCAAGCAGAGGCCGGTAGCAGTAAACCGGTGGTCCTGATTGGGAAAGACACGCGTATTTCAGGGTATATGCTGGAAGCTGCGCTTGAAGCCGGGTTCGCAGCGGCTGGCGTGGATGTGATGTTGGCCGGCCCGATGCCGACGCCGGCAATTGCTTACCTTACGCGTGCACTGCGCCTGTCTGCGGGCGTTGTCATTTCGGCCTCACATAACCCCTATCATGACAACGGTATTAAGTTTTTTTCGGCATCGGGTAACAAGCTGCCGGATGCGGTAGAAGCTGCCATTGAAGCTGCGCTCGACTTGCCAATGGAGTGCGTATCCTCGGAGAAGCTCGGTAAAGCCAAGCGCCTGTCCGATGCTTTGGGGCGCTATATCGAATTTTGCAAAAGTACCTTTCCCAACGAGCTTGACCTGCGTGGGCTGAAGATCGTGGTGGACTGTGCGCACGGCGCTGCATATCACATCGCACCAGACGTTTTTCATGAACTTGGCGCAGAGGTTGTCGCCATTGGCAATACGCCCAACGGGCTGAATATCAATGATGGTGTTGGTGCGACTGCACCCGCTGCGCTCTGTGCCGCCGTGAAAGAACATGGTGCAGACCTTGGCATTGCCTTGGACGGCGATGCCGACCGTTTATTGATGGTCGACGCGACTGGTCGTGCTTATAACGGTGACGAGCTGCTGTATGTGATGGTCAAGGACCGTATGGCCACTACGCCACTACAAGGGGTGGTGGGAACGCTGATGACCAACATGGCGCTTGAGGTGGCATTCAAACGAATGGGAATTGGATTCGCACGTGCCAAGGTCGGCGACCGCTATGTACTCGAAGTGCTGCAGGAGCGAGGTTGGTTGCTCGGCGGTGAAGGGTCGGGCCATTTGCTGTGCCTGGACAAGCATACGACTGGTGACGGCATTGTTTCAGCACTCCAAGTTTTGTCTGCATTGAAGCGCAGTGGCCAAACGCTGGCGGAGGCAACTGCCGACCTTACGCTCTTCCCGCAAACACTGATTAACGTAAAGGTAACTTCCGGCTTCGATTGGCAAAAGAACGGTGCAGTAGTGGCGGAGAAGGAAGTGGTAGAAGGCGAACTAGGGGAGGATGGCCGGGTGCTGATTCGTGCTTCTGGTACCGAGCCGCTTGTGCGTGTCATGGTGGAGGCCAAAAATGCCGATGATGCTGCCAGGATGGCGCGCCGCATCGCCGACAAACTAGCTGCCTGAATGCCATCTTGCGTGGTTCTTCGGTGTGTGCAAGAACGGCCTGGCTTTAAAGGGCCTTCTTGCACACATGTTGCCAAGCGGCGTTAACGCCGTGGATCTTCGGCAAATAGAATGCGCGCGACTACTGTGGCGGCGAGTGCGCCGATGCCCTGTGAGACGACGAAGCCAAGCACATTATCAGGGCGGATTCCTGCAAATGTATCCGTCATTGAACGGGCAAGTGTCACGGCCGGATTGGCAAACGATGTCGAGGCGGTAAACCAGTAGGCAGCGGTGATGTAAAGCGCTACCATGCCCGCGACCACGGCCTGTGGTTGTCGTCTGCTTGTCGATCCGAGAATGGTCAATACCAGGCCAAACGTTGCGATGAGTTCAGCCCACCACTGGCTGGCGCCGGTGCGTAGCTTGTCAGATACCTGCAGTATCTCCATCCCAAACATCGTATGTGCAATCCAGACACCAACCACTGCGCCCGCACATTGCGCCAGGATATAAGGTCCGAGGCGGCTGCTTGAAAGCTCTCCGCGCAGCACCGCGACTAATGACACAGCTGGGTTGAAATGCGCTCCAGATACGGCGCCAAGCAGCATGATCAGCACGAATAATCCTGCGCCGGTAGCAAGGCTGTTGGCTAACAGGGCGATTGCTATGTTGCCGCCAGAAAGCTGGTCTCCCATGATGCCAGAGCCAACGACAATGGTCAGAAGCAGCGCACTGCCCAGCATTTCGGCTATAAGTGACTTACCAATCGATGCATTCATGCCTGAATCCCTTGCACCGCACGGGCTAATTCTTCACGCGGCAACGTGCTTAGTGGGGTGATTTTGTCAAGATCGACGAGGCGCTGAATACGTTGTGTCAATTGGACTAGGGTCGTTGTAAATGCCGCATGCTTTTCCGCATCGCTGCCGGTGACTGCGGCTGGATCAGGATAGCCCCAATGAGCCTTGGCGGGCTGCTGGCCACCAATATTAAAGAGGGGGCAGACCTCGCCAGCGGCGTTGTCACAAACCGTGATGAGGAGATCGAGTTTGGGGGCGTCTGCTTGTGCGAACAGATCCCAGCTCTTGCTAGAAGCCCCTTCTGTGCGAATGCCGGCTTCCGCCAAGGCCGCAAGTGCGAACGGATTTACCCGGCCGGTTGGATGACTACCTGCAGAGTAGGCTTGGAATCGCCCCTTGCCATAGTGATTAAGGGCGCATTCTCCGAGGATGCTGCGAGCCGAATTGCCAGTGCATAGTACGAGGATGTTCAACATATTCTTGTCACATGTGAGTTAGCAGCCGCAGTGGTTACCTTGGCAGCAGTTTTCGGTCAGATAGGCGAGCAGCGCATTCATTTGGGCGAAGCAGGCGCTGTAAATGAGAAAGCGTCCTTCTTGTCGGGCCTCGATGAGGCCCGCATGCGCTAGCTCCTTCAAGTGAAATGACAGTGCAGAAGGCGTGATGTCCAGCGACGCAGCCAGCGCCCCCGCTGCCATGCCTTCTTTGCCAGCGACGACGAGTACCCGAAAAATTCGCAGGCGTGTGGTCTGCGCCAAGGCTGAGAGGGACCGGATTGCCTCTTCTTCGGGCAAGGTAGGTAACTGGGCATCTGCTTTCATGCTTCAATTATTCAATGAATATTGAAATGATTCAAGTTTTAATGGTGATTTCCCCCTGAATTGCCGGTAATTTTGAGTTGGTTTGATGAATATGTGAAGTTATAAATTGACCGGGACGCTCAGGACCGGTATGATGCACGTCTTTCGGGGCGTAGCGCAGCCTGGTAGCGCACCTGATTTGGGATCAGGTGGTCGGACG
>CBHCMF010000269.1:0-5501 GCA_965974465.1 uncultured Noviherbaspirillum sp. | reverse complement strand
CATATCCTGACTACTCAGACTCCGCGATTCAAGACGCCGATGATGGATCGCTTACGGATGACCATGATGCAGCGCGCCGCCGATACGGCATCGGCATCCATCGCCTTCACCGCGACTGAGCAGGCATTGCTGGATCGCCTGGTGCATCATGTACCGACAAAGGGGCAGTCAGCAGGAAGACTAGCGTATTACTTGCTCAAACTGGCATGCCTGGGCGGCTACCTGGCACGCTCACGCGATCCGCCGCCGGGCAATATCGTCATGTGGCGCGGACTGGCGCGCCTCACCGATATTGAGCTCGGATTCATGGTGGCCATAGAAGTTATGGATAATTAAAAGAAACAGCCGACGTTTACGTATAACCAACCATGATGAAGGGATGCCCCGATGACGCCAGCCTATAGCGAATGGCAAGACCTGGTCCGACGACTCGCTCACGACGTGGCATAAAAGCGGAGATCTATATTACTTTTGGTGTTATGGATGTTTTTTACCTTTATCTCGGCACGACCCGGAGAAGGCAACCTGAGCCGATTCTAAGAAATCGGCTTTTTTATCTCTGCGTCCATCGGCCCGAGCTGGACTGCCCCGTCCCTCACCACCCAAGGAACCTTCCAATACGTGGACCATTTCTCAGCCAATTGTTTGAATGTTCCATCTTTTTTCATGTGGTCTAGCTCGGATTGCCAGCGTTGAACAAGTTCGGGAGCCGTCGATTTGGAAAAACCGATATAAAGCTGTGTGATGAATAGCAGGTAGGCAGGCTCAAATTCTGCAATATCAAATCCCGCTTCCCGTGCATTGATCGGCAAATCGAGATCGGTCATGATCATGGCGGACACGCGTCCATGGATCAGTTTTTTAAACACACTGGTCCATCGCACAGAATAATCCAAATTCGTAAAGCCGTTGCTTTTTAAGAATTGCTCCTTGGAATCCTCTGGCATCACACCAATTCTTTCCAATCTTCGTGCGTCGTCGAGGCTTTTGATGGAAATTCCGCTACCCTTCTTCACATACAAGAACGACTTGCTATACGCCAGCGGTCCGACCCATTGGAAAAGGTTTTCGCGCACTTGGGTTCGGGCCATCGAGAACAACACAACATTCGGCTCGGATTCCAATAGCCTGTAACTGCGCGCCCACGGAACAATCGTGATATCCCCCTTGTCACCGGTACGTTTCATGATTTCACGAACCACATCAGGCGCAAATCCTTTGATATCGTTTCCGTACACAAGACTCTTGTTCGGGACTTCCGTGAAGTTCATGGGCGGTTCGTGGAATGTATAGACAGAAAGCGTTTCTGCGAATACAACCGTCGAAAGAAGGCCCCAAAACGCTACGGCGCAAAGTTTACCAAGTTGACCAAACATGACTGCCTTTCAGCCTAATTCTTCGACAAAGAGTACTTGACTGCCGCCAGGCCGAGTGGCAGCCCCTCCAATGTGACTGCCAAACGGGAATGCATCAGAAGACCGCAGATCGTCCGTGACATCGGGCGTCCCTGCGCATCCTTGCCAACAAAGGATTTGTGCGTGATGCCAACGGAAAGAGCATTGTCCCGCTGAAACGAGAAGGTCGTGGTGTCGTGCGAGATCAGCACCGGGCCGCTCGTGGCTCGAACACGATCACGGGGCGCATGGAAATGCCCCTCCAGGATCACGTCTTCCTAAACACGATCGTTGGTCAAGAAAACGGTAGGCGACCTTGGTGTTGGCCCAGTCCTGGCACGCCATGGGAATGCTTTGACCACGATGTTCCCAAAGTTGCGTCGACAATTCCTGCAGGCGCCTTGCCAGGCGCGCATCGAAAAAGCGATAGCCGTCTAGTTCCCCCTTCAGCCACGCCGGCGTGTTCGTTCTCACGCCATGTTGCCGCGATTCCATCACAGCCTCCTGCCCGATATCGTCCCTTCAGGTTAGGTCACGCCGGCCGCTATGTCAAAACTTATGGGTAATTGAAAGGATGATGAATCGCTTACAGTTTTCGTATGGTTTTGGGCACCCTCCTTGCGCTTCATTGACTGTGCGCCAATGAATCAGTCAATGCTGTGAGGCATGGAAGCTCGCAAACCTACATCAGAAGTATTCGACGATTAACTAGAGCGGTTTGAAGGGCGGTGTACGAGGCCAAGGTCGGGCCGAGGAGCGAACCTGTACGTGATGTACCTGAGTACCGCAGGCCCGAGATTGGCCGCAGTCGGCAAGCCCTCGTACACGGATCAGCAAACCGCTCTAACTCCGTTTGACCGTCGCCAACAAGACACCGGCGCTCACGAAGATCCCACCAGTGACACGGTTGAACATCTTAGCCCGTCCTGGGGCACGCAGCCACGGCGCTACCCAGGCCGCGAAATTCGAATAGAACATCAGCCAGAACGTTTCAAAAATAACGAATGTCAGGCCCATCACAAAGAACTGAGGCATTTGCGGCGCTTTGGGATCGAGAAATTGGGGCAAGAACGCGGAGAAAAACAGCAAACCTTTTGGATTGGTAATGCCGATCAAGAAGCCGTGTAGATAAAGGCTAGACAACGATTTGGACGAGCCGACTGCGCTATCGCTTTTCACCTCGAAACTGGACTCTTTAGAAAAGAAAGAAGTGACACCAAGGTAGAATAAGTAAGCGACACCGATCCACTTCACCACCTGAAAGACCTTTTCCGACGCCGCCAGCACTGCGCCGAACCCGACAGCCACGATAGCAATAATCAGGCATCCAGCAGTAATACTTCCTAAGGCGCTAGCCGATGCCCGACGTACACCATATTTCACGCTATTCGTAACGCACATTAATACGCTCGGTCCGGGGGTAATGGTTAGCACAAAAACGGCTGCCACATAAAGCATCCAGGTCTGGAGAAGCATGTCTTCCTTTCGAAGTGAAGAAAATCTTTTTTGGCCGTACAGAAGCCACCAAAATTATATCGAGAGCAAGCAGCCATTTTGCGTCGCAACTTGGTTTTCGGCGAAAGATTATCAACCTGCCTTACCAAATCTTTCTACAAGCCTGAGTACTTCAACAAGCAGATGCCCAGACCACGCATTGATCTTCGCCTCCAACGATGCATATGCCTGCACATTTCATTGAGGCTCTGTAGATCTCATGTCGGCTCTTTGATACTCAGATACCGCTTCGCGAGAGTCAGAATTGCCTTGGATTGATATCCCTGGGCCAATATGCGCAATTGATCGGTGAGTGCCCCATAGCGCTGGTCGAGTTTATCTAAACGATTAGCCCAATGCAGAATCTCCTGCATGTTCCCCATCCGTGCCAGACGGTACAGTTCCTCGACTTCTTCTTCTGGCGGGGCTGCCACCAGTTTCTCCGTCTCTTTCGGAATTGGCTCTATCCGCGGCGATTCGCAAATCAGCTTTAACTGTAATAATTTAACGACTTGCGCCAGCAGGTTGCCGTAATCGATTGGCTTCGGCAAAAACGCATTCGCCCCGGCCATCCGGCTATTGTCCTGGTCAACCTGAGAAGCGCTGGCAGAAATCGCGATAACGGGCACATCCGTAAGCCTAGGCAACTGACGCAGGCGGCGAGTCGTCTCCAGCCCGTCCATGTTCAGCATAACCAGGTCCATCAGAATCAAATCTGGCTGTAGGATTTGTGCTTTTTCCAGCGCATCTGTTCCGTTCACCGCCTCACACATTTCAAAACCGAGCTGCCCTAGCATGTCAATTACCACAGCCCGGTTCTCGGCCACATCGTCCACCACGAGAATTTTTTTGCGAGGTCCCTCGTAACCGACGACTTCCGGTGCAACGGAGGTCACT
Organism: uncultured Noviherbaspirillum sp.; assembly: GCA_965974465.1. Lineage (GTDB taxonomy): Bacteria > Pseudomonadota > Gammaproteobacteria > Burkholderiales > Burkholderiaceae_D > Noviherbaspirillum. The sequence goes on along the minus strand of CBHCMF010000269.1, from coordinate 1,716 downwards.
GTTTTCGACTCGATCGCTGGCAATGCCAGTTCGAACCAGAATGTGCTGCCCTCACCCACCCTGCTCTCAACCTGGATGTCGCCTCCCATCATGCGTATGAATTGGCGGCTGATGGCAAGACCGAGGCCGGTACCGCCAACCTGCCGCCACATATTGCTCGCTTGTTCGAACGGCTGAAAGATAGCGGCCAACTTGTCCGCACTGATACCGATGCCGGTGTCCTGCACTTCGAAATGTACCCGACCTCCCGCTGTCATGCTTACAGATAACTGCACCATACCATGATCGGTAAATTTGACGGCATTGGATAAAAGGTTGAGCAGGATCTGACGTAGTCGTTTCTCGTCAACCCGGACCCACGTCGGCAAGTCCGATGCCAATTTACATCTAAATTCCAGATTTTTCTCTACTGCTTTCACCTCCACCATTTCTGCAATGACGTGCAAAAACCGCACAAATTGGATGTCCGCCACGTAAAGTTCTATCTTTCCGGCTTCGATCTTGGCGAAATCCAACACATCGTTAATGAGTGTCAACAGATGCTCGCCGCATTGCTGAATCATCGCCAGCCCTGTTGTTTCATGCTCGCTCAAGGTTTTGTCTCGTAACAGTATTTGCGTGTAACCCAGAATGCCGTTCAGCGGTGTACGTAATTCATGACTCATGTTGGCCAGAAATGCGCTCTTGGCTTGGTTGGCAATCTCGGCCTTTTCCTTGGCGGCAGTCAGCTCCATTGTTCGTTGCTTGATCATTTCTTCCAAATGATCGCGATGTGCCCTCAACTCCTTCATCTGCTCCTTGATTGTTTCTGCCATGCGGACCAGGGTACTGCCAAAGGCCTGAAATTCGAGATAGGGAAGTTCCGGCATTGGCTCATCGTATATTCCAGCAGCATAAGGGCGAACGACACTGTCAAGAGCAGCGATGGGCTTTTTCAGGAAAAGGCGAACAAAGAGATACGTGAGGATGACAAGAGAGATCGAAACAATTAGCGCAATTGTTCCGAACCTGTACAACAGCCCGCGTCCGGCCTCTTTTACATATCGTTTGGTCAGCGAGAACTCCACCTCTCCCAGCAGGAAATCTTGATGGTATATCTTCCCCGTTCTCTTAAGTGCATCCAGCTCGTGTCCCTTGCTCTGGGTATAAATAGGTGAGCCAGAAGCATTCTTGAGCACCACACTTACAACGAGTTCATTGTGGGCAAACGTTTTGCATATGGTGGTGATCGTACCGTCGTCGTAGTTCCAGAGTGGAAATTCAAGGGCCCCGACGAGATAGGCCTTGTATTCGTCAGCCTTTCTCATTAGGCTGGCGTTCTGTTCACGCAGCGCTCCCACATAGAGGACTGCAATCGCGATGGCAGAGACCAGAATCGCAGCGGTAGTTAGGAGGACAGCAAACCGGCTGGAGATAGAGCGAAGCTTTGTTTTACTTTCAGGTGACGGCTTCTTCTTATCGAGGCTGTTTTCACCACCCTTTGAGTCATCCATATCCGCTCTCCTCTCGGGGGAAATCTCATACAAGATTATTACCGTATTTCCCGCAGAGGGGCCACGTCGTAGCGTTTCAGCCCTGCATCACGGCTATCGCCAACTGCAATAGCTTTTAAGGCTTGTGCGAATGCTCTGACACGATGACTAAAAGTCACTTCATCAAGAAACATAAGATCGATTCTTCTAAGAGATATTTGTGAGTGAAATAGCTTTTGAAGGT
>CBHCMF010000268.1:0-5541 GCA_965974465.1 uncultured Noviherbaspirillum sp. | reverse complement strand
GAAATGGTAGGAAGTTCCATTTGGTACCGGCCGCCTTGAGTACTTCTTCGGTATCGATTCCCATCTTGTTGAAGATAATCGCCAGCTCGTTCATCAGCGCGATATTCAAGTCACGCTGGGTGTTCTCAATCACCTTTGCCGCTTCCGCAACCTTGATGGACGATGCTTTGTGTGTGCCGGCCGGGATAATGCTGCTGTATAGCGCATCAATGAAATCAGCCGCTTCTTCGGTGGAGCCCGAAGTCACTTTCATGATTGACGTTAATCGGTGTTCCTTATCGCCGGGGTTGATGCGCTCTGGGCTGTAAGCGGCGAAGAAATCGCGATTGAAGGTCAGCCCCGACACCTGTTCGATGATAGGCACGCAGAATTCCTCGGTAGCGCCAGGATAAACCGTCGATTCAAACACTGCGATATCGCCCCGTTTAATCACCTTGCCTAACATTTCCGACGCCTTTTGCAATGGCGTCAGATCGGGCTTCTTATGCTCGTCCACCGGCGTCGGCACAGTGACGATATAAACCGTCGCTGCACGCAAGTCCTCGGGGTCACACGAATAGGTCAGACGGGTGGCCTGCGCCAGTTCGGCGGGATCGACCTCCAACGTTTTCTCGATCCCTTCGCGCAGCTCTGCAACGCGGCGCCGATTAATATCGAATCCGATGGTGGGATATTTTTTCCCAAACTCCACGGCTAGGGGCAAACCGACGTAGCCGAGGCCAATGATGGCAATGCGAGTGTTTTTAGATGGGGTAACCATGGTCTTATTGATCTATGCGATAAAAATGGAATGGGAGCGACACCACCGGGATACGGTAGCGCTACGATCGGGCGATTTGAATTAATGTCCCATGCGCAAAGCGTGATGGGCAAAGGACAGAATTTGAGGCTGACGTATCAATTCGATCAGTGCGAAGGCACGAGCCTGCCCATCCGGTAACTGATACAGTCCATGCAGCGCACTGAACGGCCCTATCATTGCTCTTTGCTCCCCGGATGCAAACGGCGAAGTCGCTGAAATTTTCTCCATCTTTTGCAGCGCTGACACATAGTTATCCGGCAGCGTAGCGAAGCGTTCCCCAAATATCACCATGCTCCTTACGCCACGCGTGCTGCGAATCGGCCCCCAATTCGTCTTTAGCGCATCCAGGTGAATGAACAAATAGCGCGGAAACAGTGGCTCGACTATCGTTATCGGCTTGCCACGGCATAGCTTAGTCACCTGTAAGGTTGGCAGATAACAGTCATAGTGTTGCCTTTGCAACTGTTCCATTGCGCGAAACTCTTGATGTGGCTTGGTTTGCACCACATACCATTTCGCTTGAAGAGCATGCAGGCTGCGTTGGGATACAACCTCCTGTGCTGCAATGCCTGTAGCGTTTCTTATCGTCATGGATAAATTCCTTTCAGGCACGCTACCGCCCTTGGATGAAAGGCCATCTTCCAAAGGGCCGGCAGGTACGGGGGTGATGTGAAAAAATGTTCCGCTACGCTTTAGCGCGGTTTGCTGATCAGTGTACGAGGCCAATCTCGGGCCTGCGGTGCTCGGTGTACATCGCGTACACGTTCGCTCCTCGGCCCGACCTTGGCTCCCGTACACTGACCCTCAAGCCGCTCTAGTGCAGTTTGCCTGTGCGTGAAAGGCAGCCTTTATGAACCCAACCCACTCTCTCTTGCACGAACAGTCAAACCGCTCTTGCCACGCTTAGTTAAACTGGGTGGTCGCGGTGATGACGTCGCGATGCATAACGCACCGCAAGCTTTTCCTACTTTAACCAAATGCACAGAGAAAAATAAGTCTTAAATTTGGATAGATGACTCAGAGGCAGCCAAGGATTTAATTAAAATTTTTGTTCGTTTGCCGTGCATCTTTGCTTTATCTCAAACGCCATGCGGAAAAGATGGCAAAAGGCATCAACGAAATTTTTCGGCAAGCAACGACACACCACATCATCAAGCAGAAAAAAGAGCGACTTCATCTTCCTCTGTGTGAATGAAATTCCTTTTGACACCTTGTCCAATTACTCTCCCAACAGCACTTGTCAGATAACGCACTGTCCAATTGACTCCTCATTCAAAGTCTCCACGCTGTTTATGGAAAAGGATCTGCAGGCTCGCATCGACGCTCTTACGCAATCGGCAATCCATATAAAACAAGAACTAGAACACAGCAAGCAAATGGTGGCGTCCCTGCGTGCAAGCGAAGAACGATACAGAGCGCTATGCAATGCCACTTCTTTCGGGTTGGCACAGCTCACATCCAGTGGATGTTTCCTAGAGGTCAATCGCGCGTTCTGCGACATCCTCGGTTATAGCCGTGAAGAATTGCTTGCCCACAACGAGCTTGATGTAACGCATCCTGCTGATCGAAAAATGGAGGAGCATCACCATCATCAACTTCTTTTAGGAAATAGGCATAAAGCGAATTGGGAGAAGCGCTATATACGTAAAGATGGCGCGACGATCTGGGTCAACATGACACTCTCAGTATCTCCAAAGAACACGACGAAAGCATCTTATCTGTGGGCCACCGTAGAAAACATCAGTGAACAAAAAAGGCTCCAGGAATCGCTGCACCGCGTCGCCGCCAACTTGGCAGATACAGAAGGTATCTCTTTGGCTGGAACGTGGAAATGGAATGTCGCCACCGGCGACACTATGGCCTCTGAGGCTGTCTTTCATCTCTTTTCGCTCCCCCCTTCATCCACTCCTGTCCCCCTTGAGACATTTCTAAGCAGAATTCATCGTGAAGATAGACCTGCGGTGGAACAGGCGCTACGAAAGGCGATTGCCGAACACACGCCGTATCAGACGCAATATCGGCTGAGTCTTCCGAACGGCACGGAGCGAATGATATTGGCCCGAGGGGAGATGTATACAAACAGCGAAGATGATGCGCCATGCATCATGATTGGCATGGTGAAAGACATCACGCAACGCAAACAAACGCAAGAGGCACTTCAGGAAAGCGAACAGCGCTTTCGTCAACTGTTCGATAACGCCGTGGACGGCATCTTCATTGCCGATCATGATGGCAAATATATCGACGTCAATCGCAGCGCTTGCAACATGCTCGGTTATCGCCGTGACGAGTTACTGGGGAAACGGATCACGGACCTGATTCGAGAGAGTGACCATCAGCGACTCGCGATGGATAAGGAATATTTTTTACAAGATGTCTCACACGTTCAAGTAGCGGAATGGCAGCTGAGGCACAAGAACGGCACCTACATACCTGTTGAAATCAGTGCCAGAATTCTTCCCGACGGTCTCTGGATGGCAATAGCCCGCGATATCCGTGAGCGCAAACAGACTCAGCTAGCGCTAGAACGCTATGCTGCCGAAGTTCAAGATTTATATGACAACGCGCCATGTGGTTATCACTCCTTGGATCGGGATGGCATTTTCGTGCAGATCAATCAGACGGAACTAAGTTGGCTTGGCTACACTCGCGAAGAAGTGGTCGGCAAGAAAAAAATCACTGAATTACTGAGCAGTGACAGTCAAAACAAGTTCTACGAATATTTTCCCAAGCTCCTGGAGACCGGACGTACCCGCGATCTTGAAGTCGACATGGTGCGCAAGGATGGCACCGTTCTGCCAGTACTGCTGAATGCCTCCGCCCTATTCGACGATCAAGGGAAATTCATCGCTACCCGAACCACCTTATACGACATGACGGAGCTAGCAGAAGCGCAAAAGAAATTGCAACAAGCCGCGGCGGTATTTGAACACACAAATGATGCCATCATCATTGCCAACGCCGACCGCATCATCTCTGCCGTGAACAAGGCCTTTTCCAATATCACGGGCTATCAGCCAGACGAGGTCATCGGCAAGACGACCCGCCTGCTGGTGTCGGAGCCACAGGATAACGAATTCTATCGAACGCTATGGAGCGCTCTGGAGCAGAACGGGCAATGGCAGGGTGAAATCTGGGGCCGTAGAAAGTCCGGCGAGATATTTCCCGCCTGGGAAAGCATCACGGCCGTCAAAGACAAGAATGGCAAGGTCACCGATTACATCGCCATATTCTCAGATATCACTGCCATCAAAGAAACCGAAAAGAAACTGCGCAAACTTGCTTACCACGATCCGCTGACAGGACTTCCAAACCGCCTCCTCTTCAATGACAGAATGTCCCAAGCCTTGGCCTACGCCAAACGTCATCAGACACGTGTCGCGCTGCTGCTGTTGGATCTGGACCGTTTCAAGCTCATCAACGACACGCTAGGACATACTGCTGGTGACCAGCTCCTACAAGCCATTGGTGCCAGGTTGCACGATGCGATTCGAGAAGAAGACACTGTTGCTCGACTGGGCGGCGATGAGTTCGCCATCATTCTGACGCAGCTGACCGACACACGCGATGCGGCACTGTTGGCGCAAAAAGCTGTGCAGCTCGTCTCGCAGCCGATTCACATTGCCGGCCAGGGCCTAACCATATCCACTAGCATCGGCATAGGGGTTTATCCAGACGATGCAAACGATGCCGAGTCTCTCTCGAAAGCGGCGGACAGCGCCATGTATAGTGCCAAGGACAAGGGAAGAAATGCCTATGAATTCTATACACAGGACATGACAAAAACGGCAACCGAACTACTCACCATCGACCGCGAACTTAGAAACGCTGTCAGACGTGACGAGTTCGTCCTGTTCTATCAGCCCAAAATCGATCTAGCAACCGGCAGCATCGTTGGACTGGAAGCATTGATACGCTGGGAAAATCCTGCCGACGGTCTGCGTTTACCGAATAGCTTTATTTACGTTGCGGAAGAAACCGATCTGATTGAATCGATTGGCGACTGGGTATTCGAAGCCGCATGCAAGCAAATCCGCCAATGGCGCCAAGCCAACCTGCCGCCGGTACGTGTGGCAATCAACTTATCAGCCCGTCAAATCAAACGACCGCGTTTTCTAGAGGAGATGCGTAGAAAATTGCTCGCATACCAGTGCACGCCTGACGGTTTTGGCCTGGATATTGAGGTAACCGAGACTGCCTTGCAAACCGATGCGAATATCGCAGGTGCGTTAAAAGAGCTGAAGGCGCTCGGCCTGAAAATCGCCATTGACGATTTCGGTACCGGTTACTCTTCTCTGAATTCGTTAAAGCATCTTCCAGTGGATATTCTGAAGATAGACCGCTCATTCATTCATGGCCTTCCTGCCGATTCCGGCAACAAGGCCATCACGTCGGCCATCATCGCCATGGGGCATAGTCTAGGAATGCATGTCATCGCCGAAGGCATAGAGACACAGGAGCAGCTGCATTTCGTGATGGGTCAGCATTGCGATGAAGCGCAGGGTTTCCTGTTTTTCCCACCGCTCCCTGCAAGCGAATGCGAAGGATTCTTGCGTTCTGGCAGTGCAGCCGCGCATTTCGAATATTGAGCGTTTTACAAGATCATCAGAAGATCGCTTTATGCGCTGAAGAACAACGCCATCAAACGAGAATGGACGGAAAATCATCCCATCCACTTTGTTCGGCTAAAGTTTAAAAGTGGCCACCACTTTATCTAAGTTATCGGCTTGTTCTTGCAA
>CBHCMF010000267.1:0-5569 GCA_965974465.1 uncultured Noviherbaspirillum sp. | reverse complement strand
GGACGGAGTTGGGGCGTATCGATGGAATACCGGCTGACCAAACTCGCCCAATACGGGGGTAGTGGCACATTTCTGCAAAAAGTAACGGTAGGAGAATCCTGAAAAATCAAACACTTATGACATGTCCCTGCTGATAACTACTTGATTTTCTTGAGAATTCAGGTTTGTGCTGTTTCAGACCGGTTTTTTGCCGTCATACTCTACAGAAACTCGGCAAGGAGACGGTCATGCAAGGTTGGCGACTAGGATTCCTGGGAATCGAAACAATTCCTTCTTGGCTTGGTGCTTTCGAGGTCGAGCAGTTTTTTCGCCTCAGCGCTGCCGAAATAGCGACAGTCAAGATGCGTCGCGGCGATGAGATGCAGCTCGGGCTGGCGTTGCATATCGGATATTTGCGCATGAGCGGTCGCGTCCTCAATTCCACAGAAGTGATCCACTGGCGCATCCTCGCATTCCTCGGCGCACAGCTACAGATCAACGTTCCTCGTGTTGCCTCATTACGGGCGCTGTATCGAAGGCGCCCAACCCTGCACGAACATCAGCATTTGGCTAAGGCACAGCTCGGCTTCAGGAATCTGACCGAACCCGTACGACGCCAATTGGTGGCACATTTGCGGCGAACGCGAGGGGCGGCAACTGATCCCTATGAACTACTTGTGGGCGCACGACAATGGTTGTACGAGCATCGCTACCTCATTCCTGCCCAACGCCAGCTACTCGATATTTGTCGCGACATTCTTGTGGATCAAGAAGCAAGGTTGATGGCAGAAATCGAGGCCATCATCCCAGAGCGTCAACGCAAGAAATGGGCGACTGAATTGGCAAAGCCGTATATCGGCGCGAGAGGGCAGTCCTACCTGGATTGGCTCAAGCAATCTCCCAGATCACGGCGCGGCCAAGGACTGGCTGGTGCCTTCGAACGCATCTATTTCCTGAACGATCTCGGAGTCGGCCAAGTTCGTCTGCCAGCCATGCCATTGGCTTTGGTCAAAGCCAACGCGAGCCGCACAGCTCGCTACAAGCTGTCCAGATTCAGACGATTGAAGCCGACAACGCAAACGATTGGGTTGACGTGTTTGTTGCAGTTTTCCTTGTGGCGTACGACCGACGAAGCGATCGAGGCTTGGTTGATGCGCGTGAGCGAGGTAAGACGGATCGCGGTGGAGCGCGCAACAAAGGTCAATGAGCATGAATGGCAACAGAGGCACGCGTCTTTACTCGCACGTTTGAACGTCATCGCTTCCCAAAAAACGCGTGCCGGCGAAATCAAAAAAGCGCTTGCCGCACTGGTGCAGCAGGAAGACTTCCTCGGAAAACAAACTCGAGCGGATCGCGCTCGTGCGGCGTTAATAGAAATGGGATCACAGGTGAGAAGCCTGCTACGCTTGGTCTTGCGGCTGCCGATCCAACTACAGTCCCGAAGCTCATGGTTGAACCAGGCATTACCCATTCTGCGCGTCGCCTATGCACGGCCGCAGCCGGGGCTGGCTTCTCGCACATCGCTAGAATTTCTGCCGAAGTTATGGCAAGAGCCTGCCGCTTGTGCTGATACCGGTCGGCGCTTGAGGCTGCTGGAGGCAGCTACCTTGCTGCAATTGCAGCGTTGCCTGCGTAACGGTTCGGTCGTCGTGCCTACCAGCTTATCCTGGCGCGAGCACGAAAGCCTTTTCATTCCAGAAGCAGCGTGGTCCGCACACCGTGGCGCACACTTGCAGCTGCTGGATTCGCCATCCTCGACCAATCGGGCCATCGAACAGGTTCTGCGGAACGTGTCAAAGTCGATGACAGACTTGGCGCGTGCAGTGCGCCATGGAGATGTCGTTGTCAGCGAGCCGGACGGTGTTCAACTTCCCGACACTCGCCCGCAACTGCTTCATGACGGTACATCGGCCGAAGAGCGCATGCACCGGACACTTGCTGCGAAATTCGGGATGATTGAGTTCCCCCGATTGATGATGGAAGTCGACGCACAGGTGCGCTTTTCTTCAACACTGCTGCGTCGTACTCCAGCCAACATCGGTGAAGTGCTGGCCGTCTACGGTGCCCTTCTTGCACACGGTATGGGGCTGGATCGTATCCAGGTCATGCGCATGATGCCATCAGTTTCGGGAATCACGCTTCGCGAGATGATGCGTACGCTGGAAGAAGATGGTCGGCTCGCCGAAGCCAATCTGTCGGTACTGCAATTCATGCACCGACATGCAGTTGTCACGCAGTGGGGCGAAGCCGGCCTGGCGTCAAGTGACATGATGAGCGTCGAGTCCAGTCGCAAGTTATGGAACGCCAGAATTGACCCTCGGACTGGTAACTATGCAATTGGCACTTATACCCATGTCCTGGACCAATGGGGTATCGCCTGGGATCAACCGATTATCCTGAATCGCCGTCAAGCTGGAGCTGCCATTGAAGGCGTTTTACTGCAGCGCCTCATGCCAATTAACCGGTTGGCGGTCGATACACACGGTTATACGGATGTTGCGATGGGACTGGCAAAGCTCCTGGGATTCAGTCTGTGTCCGCGCCTTGCTGCTCTGCGCGAGCGAAAATTATATGTTGCCACCGGCATGTATGTTCCTAAGCCGCTACGCGCCATCGCGGTACACGTTCCGATAAAGATTTTGCAGACGCATTGGGAACAATTGCTCCGATTGGCAGCATCGATTCGGGAAGGTTGGTGTTCAGCATCCCAGGTTCTGGCGCGAATGGGGAGTGACGCACAAGGCGATCCTCTTTACCAAGCAGCAGTCACTTTTGGACGGTTGGTACGTACCCACTATCTATGTGAATATTTTGCTAATCCTGCCTTTCGAAATTCAATTCGAAGCGCCCTCAATCACGGCGAATCAGTGCATCAGCTGCAGCGAGCGATCCGTCCGTTTGCGACGGGGCCAAAGCGCGGTCGAAGTCATGATGAGCAGCGAGCCATTTCTGGGGCGCTCTCGTTGCTATCAAACCTGGTAATGGCATGGAACACCAGCAGAATTCAAGAACTGCTGGATATGCCACCTCATCATTGGGGTGGCATATCAATGGACGATATTGCGACCGTCGGTCCTGTCTCGACGTCGCATATCAACTTCAGGGGCGTATTGCACTTCCCGCTGGACGAATTTGCCGAGCCTGTACTTCAAGCGCCGGTTGCTGTTCCGACAACTATTTGATACATGGCAGTTAATTGCTAGCGTTACTTTTTGCACGAATGTGCCACTACCCCCAATTGGACCTAATTGCGAACGTGAAGCAATCTGGCTTGAAATTGTGCGCTCGGCGGGACATCCGAGGAGGAGGTAGCAGTACATTTTTGCAAAAAGTAACGGTACAGCATAACTGCCACACACCCAGGGATTATCAAACCAACGATCAGCGCATGAAATATATGAGCGGCCAATCCTTTTCATTGGGAAGTGGAGTATTTCGCTGATCCATGGGAGGCGAATTATTCGCTACGGCACGGAGCTGGAGCGACAGAACACCCTGTCCTTGAAAAGCAGAGCTGGCAGGAGCCCTTTTGATTCTTAGAAATCCCCGTTCCCAGCCCGGTATAACCGCCTCCTTGTCGAGTTCCAGTAAAGCAGGATGGCAAAAAATAATCTGGAACAGCACAAACCTGGATTCTCAAGGTAATCAAATAATTATAAGAAAGCGCATGTCATAAGTGTTTGATTTTCAGGATTCGCCTACCGTTACTTTTTGCAGAAATGTGCCACTATCCCCTTGTTACCGACAGCGCCTTTGCACGGCACGCCAATTGTGTTGACAAACGCCGGTATGCCAGCGGTGCAGACGCCACCGTCCGAACGTCTACGCACCACCCACCAACCGCTTGACCCACTCCAACTGCCGCGGCAAGCATACACTTTTCAAATCGTAATGTTGGCGCGCGAACTCCCTCGCCCTCAATCCCAGCCTTTGCCGTTCCTGTGGTTGATCCAGCAATTGAACCACCTCGTGCGCCAAGCGAGGCACATCAAAAAAATCGACCAAACGCCCGGTCACGTCATGCTCGATCGGTTCGTGTAACGGCTTTGTATCGCTAGCGACAATCGCACAACCGGCGCTCATCGCCTCCAGCAGGCTCCAGCTCAAGACGAACGGATAAGTCAGATACACATGCACAGTGGATAGCTGCAGCAGCGGAATGAAATATTCGTAGGGGATATTGCCCAGGAAATGCACACGCTGCAGATCGTGCGGCGCGATCCTGTCCTTCACCTCACTAAAGAATATGTCCTTCCACTTTTTCCCCTCGGCCGGACGAGCGCCATAGCTGACATCGTCTCCGCCAACGATGAGCACTCGCGCATTTGGACGGTGACGGAGAATCTCCGGCAACGCACGCATGAAGATGTGATAGCCGCGATACGGCTCCAGGTTGCGGTTAACGAAAGTAATGACTTCATCTTTACGCGTCAGCTTCAAACTGCCATTGAGCGTAAGACTAACTGACGGATTCGGTGCAATGGCATCGCAATCAATACCATCATGCACTACCGTGATCTTGCTGCGGAATGGTTCAGGAAAAGTACTGGCTTGCCAATGGGTCGGAGAGATGCCTGCATCAGCAACTTCGAAATGCAGCAGATTGTTTAGATTCTTCAACCGCAATCTACACATTTCACCTAGATCCTTGATCGGAAATTCCGGATCAAAACCAGTGTCAGCACCAGCGGCGTGATAATAAAACTCGCAATAGATGCCCAATTTTGCTGTTGGCCAAACATCCTTCAGGAATAGACTTTCCCCCCACCCAGGATGCGCCACAATCACGTCGGGCGTAAAACCTGACTCACGTAGTGCCAATGCCGCTCGAAAAGCAGCTTCGCCACGAATCGCTTTGGTTTCAAAATCGCCGACCCATGGGTGGATTTTTGGCGTTGTACCACGGTTAGCACGGTAGCGAATAATGCGTATCCCATGCCATTTCTCAGGTGCGTCTTTTTGCATCGAAAAAGCCACGACTTCATTGGCAGGATCAGCCGCCAAAAACGGAGCCAGATGCTTGAACTGACCAGGAAAATTTTGATGAATTAACAGGATGCGCATTGATTACTGCTGCCCTTGTATTGAAATAAAAATTAAATCCTCACGGCTAGCGTAAGGGTTATTTCAGAGGGCCATTTATTTGAACAGGAATTTGGCTTCATTAACCGGTATGCCCAGAGATAGATCTGCCGCGCTGGTTGTTTACGCGCTGTCGAACGCGCCAGTGACAAAATCTAGCACCGCCGGGACGGGACACCGAAAGGGCATACATGCGATTGATCATTTCTTTGCGTTCAGCAAACCTGCTTTTATTTCGGGGCGTGATAACGTGGCTTCTTCATCCTCAATGCAATATTAAGGAAGTCTTACATGAAGAAGCCGCTTATTTTTGGTGGACTACCCTACAAGTGAATGTTGGGGACTGGGTATTCGTCCCCAACTATCCCAAATTAGCTAAGTTTTACAACATTGGCTTGCGACGTCAATGAAAGCTGAAAAGCCTGAGCTTGCATTCCAAACTGCGAATGACCAAGTATTGCTTGTGCCGATGCTACTTCAAGACCAGACAGAGTGCCGTTCTTTCCGT
>CBHCMF010000266.1:0-5610 GCA_965974465.1 uncultured Noviherbaspirillum sp. | reverse complement strand
GCGCAAGTAGCGCCACTGCAAGCAGTGCTATTCGAAAGCGAATGAGCGGATGAGGCGCACGTGTTCGCACTGTCGTCTACCTAACGCCTAGTTCACTGGCGCAAAGCGTCAGTGTGCAACGAGTTAAGGATCTTTTCTTCCTTACGAAGTCTGATTGCATGGACGATTGTCGGGACATCATTTTTCCAAGTAGGGAGAACTATTGAAATAGCAAGCCCTTCCATATCGGCTAGCAGGCCGACATATATCGCTAGATAAACACACAGCCCTGTCTCCTCAAAAACGAGGACGGAAAAAAATCCAAGGAATAAGAAGATGCCCCATAACTTGGAACTCCACATGTGATAGCTGGCTTCTTTTTTGAATTTCAAGATATCGAAGATATACCGCCCTAGCTCCAAGCCCAGCAACGCCAAAAGAGCGGCTGCGTTGTCGGTGATAACTTCACGGTAAAGAAGCCATACGCAATACGTTGCGGCGACGTAGAAAATCGAGTCAGCAATACTGTCCAATCGTCTCAGATTCGGTGTTGCAATACCCAGTCGCCGCGCAATTTTTCCGTCAAAAATATCTGAAAAAAACGCTGTCAGCAGGCAGACTGCAAATCCGATTCGAGAGGTCAGTGTCATCGCATTGATAATCATGACTGGAGCCAGCCCTGCACGCAGCAGCGTGAGGAAAAGCGGTGTCCGATGAAGAATCTCTGTTCCAAGGGGCATGATCTTTAACTCTGCAATGACCGGCACTTGCTCATCCCAGTCCCTTGGTAGTTAAGCAGCCCTGTATCGAATATCCGTTGTTGTGCTTGCATCCCCGCTTCCTTCGGTTTAGTTATTCTTTCCAGTTCCGATAGCCGAGCCAAACACTCGCACGTTGAAATCTTCTGTCCGCCAAATTCCTTCGATTTTAGGATGCGTGTGTAACCAGTCATACGCTTCTTTATTATGGACTCGAAGCGTTACCTGCGGCACAACAGGTGAAGCTCTAATGATTTCAATCCCTGCAGGCATCTGCGTGGAAAATATCTGTTCTCTCACTAGCGCTATGTCGTTGTTGTATTGATGGTTAATTTCATCGTCCCAACTGTTTAGATTTTTTTCTTTCTTTGTTTCGAGTGCCCTTGCCCACGCTTCTTTCGCCTCATATTGAACCAATAGCTCTTTGGGATAGGACTTGTAATTAAATGGCACCAATTCTTCTTGAGTGGGTGCTTTCGCTATTGTAGGCACAGCGTCAGGGAGGTTCCTTTGCCGAAAGGAGTCAAGGGTGGAACAGCTTGCTAGAGCGAGTCCTAAGGAAAAAACGATATAAGAAGAGTGACGTAGCATTAGGAATTATTTTTCAGAGACACTAGAGGGAAAACAGCTTCTCATCAGTCGAGCTTCTCAGCCTCCACTCCGCGTCGTGATGAACCCCTGTTTCGCTGCCCACAGATTCACATCCTGCTTCTGGATCGCCGCAGCCATGAGCTCAGGAAAGCGATCGGGCGTGCAGGCAAACGTGGGGATGCCGAGCGCGGCGAAGCGAGTGGCGTTCTGCTGGTCATAGCCTGGTGCGCCATTGTCCGACAGCGCCAGAAGGCAGATGACGTTGACGCCCGCAGCCTTGAGCGCTGCTGCGCGCTTGAGCATCTCGGCAGCATTACCGCCTTCGTAGAGATCAGTGATCAGCACCAGAATGGATTTTTCCGGCCGGTCGATGATCTGTTGGCAGTAGCCCAGCGCCAGATTGATGTCGGTGCCACCGCCCAGTTGCACACCGAACAGCAGATCGACTGGATCCTGTGCTTCATCGGTGAGGTCGGCGACCTGCGTATCGAATACCACCATGCGTGTGCGCACGGCACGCAGCGAGGCCATGACGGCGGCGAAGATCCCGGCGTAGACGACCGAGGCTGCCATCGAGCCGCTCTGGTCCACACACAGCACGACATCACGCAGCGCCGAGCGCTTGCGGGCGTAACCGATCAGCTTCTCCGCCACCACGGTGCGTTTTTCAGGCAAATAACGGCCGAGGTTGGCACGGATGGTACGGTGCCAGTCGATCTCGTTGAGCCGGGGGCGATGATTGCGCTCGGCACGGTTAAGGCTTCCGCTGATGGCCTGGCGCATCGGTTCCTTCAGGCGCCGCTCCAGCTCCTCCACGACCTTGCGCACGACACGCCGGGCCGTGTCCTTGGTCTTGGCCGGCATAACACGCGACAGCGAGACGATGCTGGCTACGAGGTGGACATCGGGCTCTACCGCTTCCAGCAGTTCAGGCTGCAACAGCATCTGTTGGAGCTTGAGACGCTCCAGCGCGTCCTGCTGCATCACTTGCACCACTGACGACGAAAAGAACTCGCGGATGTCGCCTAGCCAGCGGGCGACGTTAGGGCAGCTTGCCCCCAGGCCGCCGGTGCGTTCGGCATCGTAGAGAGCGGACAGTGCTGCATCGGCGCGCATCAATTCGGGCGACAAGGCGACGCCGCAACTGTCTTGCGCTGCGTCGCCCAGCACCAGGCGCCAGCGTTGCATGCGGTCGGTTTCATGAATAGCGTTCATGGCTTGTCTCCATTGCCCAGAATGGCCGCCAGCGTGGGCAGCACCCGCTGAGCGCGGTCGTGATCGAGATCGTCGGCAACGGATGCCGCCGGCGCAGCCGGGCCGTCCAGCCGTTTTACCTTGTCTCCCATCTGGCGGCGTTCGGGCTGGGTAAAGCCTGAGAAGGCGCGGCGCAGCAGCGGGAGGCGTTCGAGGAAGACGTCGTGGCCGAGGTGTTGCATCCAGTCGTCGATGGCGCGCCACAATGCGTCCTGGTGCAACAGCAGCAGGCCACTGCCGCGCAAGAGACCTGCTAGCCAGCCGGTGGAGTCGCCCGGCGGCACGGCTGGGGACAACGCCAGCCTGGCGCGCGCGGCCAGTGTCTCTGGGTCGATGCGTTGCCGGTCGAAGATCAGGCGTAGCGCAAAGCCGCGCACCATGGATGACACGCCGTCGAGGTCACACAGACGGGTGAGACTATCGAACCAGTCTTCGCGCAGCGGTGCCGCGTCGAGCGTATCGAGCGCGCCCTGCACAGCGTCCATGCGTGCCACCAGTGTTTCAGCAGCGGCTTCATCGATATGGCTGGCGGCCGGGGCTAGGCCGATGGCGATGCGTTCGACCAGACCTTCCACAATCGGCTGCACGCTTGCGGCGTCGGTGCCGCGCACGTCGCCGTAGCGGGCTACGCGTGCCAATGGCTGCAGAGCGTCCATCAAGTGGCCGAGATCCGCTGCCACTGCGGCCTGGCTCTGCACACAAGCGAGCAGCACGCTTGTTGCGACCGGCAAGCGCGCCAGCACGGCGGCATCGAGCATGGCAGTCAGCTCGGGCAGATCGGCGCCGTCGCGCGCCCGCTCGCACAGGCGGTGGTTGGCCGCTTCTTCGATAGTGTTGCCGTAACGGCTGGCGCCGATCAGGTCGACGGCCAGATCGGGCCGCCATTGCAGTTCCCAGCTTTCGCGGAAGGTGCCAGTACGGTTGCTATCGTGCAGCAATTTAGCCCAATGCACGCCGAGGACGGTGAGCCGATGGAACAGGCGGCTGCGATCGCGTCCGCCCTCCTCGCGCAGGTCCAGTTCCAGCCGCTTGGTCTCGGTCGTGACCTTGAGGCGCAGGCGCTTCTGCTGCGCTTCCAAGTCACGCTGCAACGGCGCGGCTGCGGCTGTAGCGGGCACCGTGCCGATACGTTCGCCTACTTCGAGCTTGCGCCGAACCAGCGCCAGAGGGGCGTCGTCGCCATGACACAGCACGGTCAAGATGGCTTCGCGCTGCTCGGCGAGTCCTGGTAGCGGCAAGCCGCGCAAGGCGGCGAGTGCGTCAGCCAGACGCACTGTCTCGATCACGCTGGCGGATGAGACGTCGAGACCTTCGTCCCGCATCAGCCTTGCAGCCTGGGCCACCCAGCGGAGGCCGGCACGGTCCGGGCTTTCCCACAGGTGGCGGTACCAGCCTGGCGAGGTGATGCCAGCACCGTAGCCGCTGGCATAGGCGAGGCGGTCGTCACTCCAGGGCACCCAGGTGGCAGCGACCTTGGTTTTGGGTAGCCCTTTGAGCAAGGCCTGGTCATCCTTGATGACGGCTGGCTGCATCAAGGATGACAGGTGCCAGGCGCCGCAGACGACAGCAATGTTCTGATGGCCGGCCTTTTGCGCCTCGCGGATGCGGCTTCGCATGTGCGCTTCACGACGGGCTTCGCGTAGATCGGGCGGTGGCGCATGCTCGCGCAAGGCGGTCATGGCTTCGGCGATGGCTGCGAACAGTTCGGCAGCATCGCGCCGCTGTTCGACTTCGATTTCCCACCAGAGCTCGTTGTCGTCGTAGCCGGCAGCGCGAGAGAGTTCTCCGATCGGGTCCATGCGCCACCCCGCCAGCTGTGACGATTCATCCTGCTCTGACTCGGTGTGTGCTTCGGCACGATCGGCGGCTGTCTCATGGCCCTCGGCGTCCGTCACCTCTTGCGGCGCGGCAGCCTGCTCGCGTGCCAATGCTTCGGCAAAGCCGTGCGTTGGCGGCAGGTCGATGAACCACAGCGGTATCTGTCGCGTCACGGCATGGCGAATCGCCCGCCACTCCGGCGAGAATTCGGCGAAGGGGTAGAACACTCCATGCTGCGGCGCTTCCGTCGGGTAAACCAGCAGCGCCACCGGGGGCTGCATGGCTGGATCAGCAGCGAGTACCGTCAGCTCGTTAGCCTCCGGTGGGCCTTCCAGCAGCACGATGTCGGGCTGTTGCGCCGCGAGCGCTGCCTCCAGCGCACGGGCACAGCCTGGGCCGTGATGGCGGATGCCGTAGTAACGGATCGTCATCAATCCCACTCCAGCGGCGCCTTACTGGCATCGACAGAAACGCCGACAATCGGATACAGAGTCATGCCGGCTCCTTACACCACATCCATACAAGCACGATAGAGGTCCTTCCAGCCATCGCGTTCCTTAGCGACGGTCTTCAGGTATTCCAGCCAGACGACCTTGTCCTGCACGGGATCCTTGATGATCGCACCGGTGAGGCCGGCGGCCAGGTCGGCTGCACGCAGGGTGCCGTCGCTGAAGTAACCCGCCACTGCCATGCCGTGGCCCAGTACCGAAATCGCCTCGGCGGTGGAAAGCGTGCCACTCGGTGACTTGAGCTTGGTCTTGCCGTCCTCGGTCACGCCGTTGCGCAGTTCGCGGAATACCGCCACCACACGACGCACTTCCTCCAGGGCCGGCTTCTCCGCCGGCAGCTCCAGCGCACGGCCGAGCTCGTTCACACGGCGAGTCACGATGGCGACTTCCTCATCGAAGCTGTCCGGCGTGGGCAGAATCACTGTATTGAAACGGCGCATCAGCGCCGAAGACATTTCGTTGACGCCCTTGTCCCGGTTGTTGGCGGTGGCGATCACGTTGAAGCCGCGCTGCGCCTGTACTTCGATGCCGAGCTCGGGGACCGGCAGCGTCTTTTCCGACAGCAGGGTGATCAGCGTATCTTGGACTTCACTCGGTACGCGCGTCATTTCCTCTAAGCGCGCCAGCTTGCCGTCACGCATGGCCTTGAGCATGGGACTGGGGACCAACGCATTTTCCGACGGACCTTCTGCCAACAGGCG
>CBHCMF010000265.1:0-5662 GCA_965974465.1 uncultured Noviherbaspirillum sp. | reverse complement strand
GAAGGGGCCGCGGTCATTCACGCGCACAATGACTTGTTTGCCGTTATCAAGGTTGGTCACACGAGCATAAGAAGGGATGGGCAGCGTCGGGTGAGCTGCCGTCATCTTGTACATGTCATACAGCTCGCCGGAGGAGGTTTTTTGACCGTGGAATTTCTTGCCATACCAACTGCCGATGCCGCGTTGTTTGAAAGGGCGATTGTCGATGATGGGAGTGTACGTCTTGCCAAACACGACATACGGCTTGTTGCCACGCTTCGAATAAGGCTCAACCTGTGGCTCCGGATCTGGCGTATCGAGCAACCCTTCCGGGGGGTTATCACCAGGCCCGTCATCCATATAATAGCCGCCGCGCCCCGAACCGGCAGGAGGCAACGTCGGCGTAGCGCTTGACACCTTGGTTTGTGAATCCGCACGAGAGGATGCGGCGTCAGGGGTTTTAGACGCTTTAGAGGTTGTCAGCGGCACACTGCTGCACGCAGCAAGCATCATCAGCAGCATTCCCTGGGCGATCCCTCGGTATCGTTGGCATTGCATGCGCAGTGACATCGCGTTCTCCATCATTCTTTGTTGTTACGAGATACGTGGTGGCCACACACAACGGCGGCATTGTCTAGAGCTCGGTATAGACTATTTGTCGTTCAGGGAAAGAACTGCACCGGCCAGACTTGTTTAATGCTTCAGTTTGCCCTGCAAGAAAGATTAGGGCAAGGACAACTTTTATGGCTTTTTTACCAACAATACGGAGCGGCAAAGTGACAAATAGTTCCCCGCCGTTTATGCGATATTAGCTTTGGACCAACTTCCGGTGTCGTTGGATGCTCATTAGTATGCCCATGCCAAGCCCAAGCGTCACGAACGCCGTGCCCCCGTAACTCATGAATGGTAAGGGAACCCCGACAACCGGCAGGATGCCGCTCACCATGCCCATGTTCACGAATGCATAGGTGAAGAAAATCATTGTGATTGCTCCCGCCAACAGGCGGCTGAATACGGTGGGCGCATTCGCCGCAATCAGCAAGCCCCGCCCGATTAGCAAAAGATACAGAACAAGCAGCACCCCATTGCCGATCAGCCCGAACTCTTCAGAGTACACAGCAAAGATAAAGTCCGTGGTGCGCTCCGGGATGAATTCAAGATGTGCCTGCGTACCGTGCAACCACCCCTTGCCCGTCACGCCTCCGGAGCCGATGGCGATGATCGACTGGATGATATGAAAGCCCTTGCCAAGCGGATCGGCTGTCGGATCGATCAATGTCATGACGCGTTGGCGCTGATAATCGTGCAGCATGGACCACACCACCGGCAGACTGGCTACACCGGTCGCAAATAAGGCAAACAGGACCTTCCAGGACAAACCTGCGAGAAAAATCACGTAGCAGCCTGCTGCCATAACCAACAACGCCGTGCCAAGGTCGGGCTGTTTGGCGATCAATCCAACCGGAATCGCCAGAAGGATGCCGGCGATAGCGAATTCAGGCCAACGCAGCATGCCTTCTCGCTTTTGAAAGAACCAGGCGAGCATGAGTGGCACTGCGATCTTGAGGATCTCAGAGGGCTGAATTACGACACCGATATTGACCCAGCGCCGCGCCCCTTTCTTGATAATGCCGAACATCGCGACAGCAATCAGCAAGGTAATACCGACGGTATAGATTGGCACTGCAAAACGCATGAGTGTTTGCGGCGGCAAAAGAGCGGCAATCCACATCACGACGAAGGCAACCAGGATGTTGCGCAGATGGTCTTCGATGCGACCGCCAAAATCGAGGCCTGCCGAATACATCGTGACAGTACTGACCGACAAAATCAGAAAGAGGATCAGTGCCAGTGGCCCATCAAATATGGTGAAGTATGGTTTGATAAGCGAAAGGAAGGGACGCCGTTCGGATATATGTATGCCAGGCATCAGTCAGCCCTTTCTTTTTGTTCTACAGTTGGCCTGGCAGCGACCGTCTGAGTCGTCGGCTGTGTCTGGATGGAGGCAGGCTCCGGCTTGTCCTCTGGGCGTTTACCGAGCAAATAATAGTCGAGCGCCTTACGCACGATCGGCGCAGCAGCCGTCGCGCCGAAACCGCCATTCTCCACAATGATCGCGATTGCGATGCGCGGCTTGTCCACTGGCGCGAAGGCAGTGTAGAGCGAATGATCACGATGCCTCTCATCGATTTTGCCGGCATCGTATTTTTCATTCTTCTTGATTGCAATCACCTGTGCGGTACCGGTTTTCCCGGCCGACACGTAGCCGGTATTCGCAAACGCACGTGCTGACGTTCCTTCCTTGACCACCCCCGCCATTGCGTTCTTGATGAAGTCGATGTTCTCCTGCTTCAGATTGATACGGTAGCTTTCCTTGGGCACCGTGAGCGTGCGTTCCTTCGTAGCGCCATTTTCGATAATTTTTACCAAATGCGGCTTCATCACAATGCCGTTGTTGGCTAGGTTAGCAGTCGCATGCGCCAATTGCAGCGGCGTAAAGGAGTTGTAGCCCTGCCCAATGCCAATCGAAATCGTTTCGCCGGCATACCATTTCTTTTGCTCAGGCCTACGATAGGCATTGTTCTTCCACGTGGTGGAAGGCAGGATGCCAGTACGTTCATGCTCGAGATCGATACCGGTCAGCTGGCCGAAGCCGAACGGCTTCATGAAATCATGGATAACATCAACACCCAGGTCGTTGGCGAGAATGTAGTAATAGGTATCGCAGGAGTGCACGATCGACTTGTACATATCGACGAGACCATGCCCGCCTTCCTTATCGTCACGGAATTTGTGGTTACCAAACCAGAAATAACCCGGATCGGAAATAGCTTGATTTGGCGTGCGTTTGCCAAGTTCAAGCGCTGCCAGTGCCATGAATGGCTTGTACGTTGAGCCGGGTGGATAACTGCCAATCAACGGACGATTCAACAACGGCCGGTCGGGTGAATTGTTGAGTTCATCCCAGCTCTGCGCGTCGATACCGTCGACGAAAAGATTGGGGTCAAAGGTAGGTTTGGAGACATATGCCAACACGTCACCAGTCGAGGGCTCAATCGCTACCAGGGCACCACGGCGTTCACCGAATGCCTCTTCGACGATTTTTTGTAATTCGATATCAATAGACAGAATGAGGTTGTGACCGGGAATGGCTGGCGTGCGTGACAATGTGCGCACTGCCCGTCCGCCGGCGGACACTTCGACCTCTTCGTAACCGGTCGTTCCGTGCAGTACGCTTTCGTATTTCTTCTCCAGCCCTTCTTTGCCAATGTAACTTGTACCGGCATAGTTGGCCGCGTCCTCCATTTCCTCAATCCTGGCGACGTCACGCTGGCTGATGCGGCCAATATAGCCGATCACATGCGATGCCGTTTCGCCCATCGGGTACTGACGGAACAGCCGTGCCTGTATATCGACGCCCGGAAAACGATAACGTTGCGCCGTGAAGCGGGCCACTTCCTCATCAGTAAGGCGGGTGCGGATCGGTACACTTTCAAAGTTCTTCGCTTCGTCCAGCAAGCGGCGAAAGCGACGACGGTCCTTGGACTGAATTTCCACCAGCTCGGACAATCCGTCAATCACGGTCTCCAGCGGCTGTTGGAGTTTCGACGGCGTGATCTCCAGCGTGTAGGCAGAAAAGTTGCGTGCAAGAACCACGCCGTTGCGGTCGAGGATCAGACCGCGGTTTGGTACGACTGGCACCACCGAAATGCGGTTGTCTTCCGCCTGCCCCGCATAGTGGTCATGCTTAAATACCTGCAACCACAGGAAACGCGCAAACAGCACGCCAAAGCAGACGAGCACGAACACGCCCGCAACCGACAGCCGCATGCGGAAAAAATGCAGTTCGCGTTCAGTGTTCTTGAATTCTGTCATGCCTGCCCTTGAGGGAATCGTAATCGGCCATTCCCCTTATGACATGCTCCTTTCCCGGATTGGGAAGACGGAGCTAGAGTCAGGAAGCCTTTCCACATTAGAGCCGGTCTCACAACAGCCTCAAATCGGACGGGTATCGTCGCGGTCAATCGCGCGGCGCTGCGGTGCAAGCAACAGTACCGTTACGAAGGGCCACAAGAGAGCAGCAATGACGCTTTCCATGAAATACAGCCACCCGGGGAAGGTGCCGCTCACCATCATCCGCACCACCAGCTGCACGATCTGCATCATCCACAGCAATGGCAACACATGCGCTGCCTGGGTCAGCAGCCTGAACCACAGCACACGGCGATGGATCATGATCGCAAAATAAGAGAGCAAGGTATACGACAGTGCATTCTCACCGAGTAGCGTCGCATCATGCACATCCATCAGTAAGCCCATCATGAACGCGACACCTATTCCCACCTTTCGTGGCTGATGGATACTCCAAAATACAAGCACAAGCGCAACGAAATCAGGAACGCCAATCCAGTGCCCCCACGGCAGCAAATTCAGAAGAAAGGCAACCGCCAAGCTAGCGGTGATGAACAGGGGATTCGCAGGCAGGAGAATGTAATGAGGCCGGTTATTCATGGTGTTGGCACCTCCTGCTGTGGCGCAGCCGCAGGCTGGGTTGGTGCTGCTGTAGGCTGGGCTGGCGCCACGGGAATTTTTGCCGGTTCCTTCGCCACTTCCCTCCCGCTTTCAGATGCATGCTTCTTGGCATGCTTGCCAGGCACATCATCTGGCGCAGGACGAGGCGGGAAATTAAACTGAGTCAACAGAATCAACAACTGCCGATGACGGTCAATTCCTGCTAGCGGCTGGCAGGCAATTCGGGCAAATGAATCGGAGGACTTGCTTTCGACCTGAACAACCTTCGCGACCGCCAGCCCAGGAGGATAAACACCATCGATACCAGAAGTCACCAGTATGTCGCCATTCTTAATGTCAGCATTGGCTGGCATGAAGCGAAGATCGAGCGAACCAGAAGGGCCCTGGCCATACGCGATGCTGCGCAGCCCATTACGTACGACCTGCACAGGAATCGCTTGGTCCTTGTCGGTTAACAGCGTCACTTCAGAGGTAAATGGGTATACGCGGGTGACTTGCCCCACGACGCCGATATCATCAATGACCGGCTGTCCGGGCACCACCCCATGCCGGGAACCGCGGTCAAGCACAATCTTACGGGTGAACGCGTCGCGCGCATCGTACAAGATTTCACTCATCACCGACTTTACCGGCACACGTTCGTTTGCCTCCAGCAGCTTGCGCAACTGTGCGTTTTCGGCGCTCAACTGGTCCACCTGCTGCAGAACCAGCGCATTGGCAATCCGCTCCTGCTTGAGGGTCAGATTTTCCTTTTGCACTGTCGACAACGAGGAGAAATAATCCCCCATCATGACAGTGGCGTCTCGCGGCATCAATGCCACCACCTGCAGCGGATACAGCGCAGTACCAACGGCCTGGCGTATCGTCGTGAGCGAACGCAGGCGCGAGTCGGCGACCAGCAGAATCAAGGAAATTAGGGAGAAGAACACCACTTTGGCGCGGGCGGAGGCGCCTTGCTTGAAGAGTGGCGGCGGACTGTATTCCATCAGGGGCTAATCATGGTTCCGGAAAATTTCCATCCGTCGGCGCGCGTCTTGCATGCTTTGCGCAAGACGCGTCACATAAAGGTTTTATTCGTAGGAGAAGATTGAGCCAAGCTTGTCCATACGCTCGAGCGCCATGCCTGAACCGCGCACCACGCAAGTCAGCG
>CBHCMF010000264.1:0-5675 GCA_965974465.1 uncultured Noviherbaspirillum sp. | reverse complement strand
TTTCTTCGGCTTGAACATTGCCCCCTGCAAGGGCGGCTACCGCAGCAACTGCAAGAATTGTTTTTTTCATGGCGTTCCTTTGGCGATATGAGAAAAAATGGCTCTAATGCATCTTTCTCGTTATTAGCAGAACTCATGCCCGCTTTTTGAGGGAGAGATGCATTATGATTTTTCCCATTTCCAAGCACGCCCACTCTGTTTTTAAGCAATGCACCATAAAATACGCACCACATTGACGCGCACCAGCAAAGGGCGCACCACGAAAGTGCGCACTATTTCTTTAAGGATCCATAATGGACAAGTCTAATTTCTTTAATGACCTGCAAGCAAAGATCAACCAAGTTCTCGAAAATTCGCCCGCTAAAGATATCGAGAAGAATGTCAAGGCAATGATGACCCAGGGCTTTTCCAAGCTGGATTTGGTGACACGCGAAGAATTTGACATTCAGAGTCAAGTGCTGGCGAAAACCCGTGCCAAGCTGGAGGCATTGGAAGCGCGCGTCGCTGAACTTGAGGTGCTCTTGCGAAAACCGTAAGCAAGAGTGTGCGGGTTTAAGAAGCTGGCCCTTGACCGGCCCGCATACATAAATAATCGTCCGCTCAGGACAGATGGATGGCGAAAGTGGTTTTATCCATCGCATCCCGGTTTATCAGATCGGCGGAGATATAAGACAAGTTAGGGATTCATGTCAGAGGCATTATTTCAATATCGTTCCAACCGATTACGGCCGAAAATTGAACGCAATCGTAGGCTCGCTTCCGTTGCCGCTGTCATGATGGCGATCGGCTCTATTGCATTTATTGCATCTCGCTTCATAAGTAAGCCAGAAACAATTTATTTAGCGTTGTCTAGTATTGGCCTTTGCCTGTTCGTTATTGGGTCCATTGCGTTATTTCGAGCAGTGATCAATTGGAAACTTGAAGACAAGTGTCCTGTCTGTGGCAAGCTATTTTGGGGTAATCGCCATAACACGAGAATTGGATTTAATCCAATCACCACATCCTGCATACATTGTGGTCACACCCCTGACTTTACGCTGCATACGGACACCCATGCTTCGCATGGCCGCTAGTACGCTTATTCGCCAGACGACATGAGCGCCTTGCCTTGAAGCCCTGGGTATCTCGAATGAAAAAGCATTTACTCGCTTTATGGTGCGTAACATCATGGGCCATTTTCCATACGGCAGATGCCACTACTGTGTTAAAGCCTGCTTGTACCGCAAGTAAATTTCCGGCTAAAGACAGAGATTGGAATTTTTTGGTAGCGCCGTACGATGAAAAACCTTGGACTTATAGCTTAACGATCCCGGAGGTTGCCGAAGATTATCTCGGTACTGCAATTTTTGATAGCCTGCCTAAACGATTTGCCAAAATACCAGGCATAGTCGGAGTCATTCAGGAGG
The DNA here is from genome assembly GCA_965974465.1 of uncultured Noviherbaspirillum sp. GTDB lineage: Bacteria > Pseudomonadota > Gammaproteobacteria > Burkholderiales > Burkholderiaceae_D > Noviherbaspirillum. Next base: position 4,269 of record CBHCMF010000264.1, on the reverse strand, counting down.
ATCGAGAGTACTACTTGATACAGAGTCGCGGATTGTCGGCACCAAAACTTAAGGCAGCACTCTGGAGAACGTTTAAAGCTGCCGCGGCTGAAGCATGCAGACACAAATAATATTATCCAATGGGATGCGTAAAGAACTTGGGTGACTTACATTAGCCAATAGTAGGTATGACCGTTAATTCGGTTCTGATGCCGACAGGCTCATAACCCCATATTGTATGAAGACTGCCTATCTTTTTCTCACTTTTACCTTAATGCACTTCGTGGCCAGCGTGAGTGCTTTTTTATGGAGTTACCGCGTCAGCTCAGATGCGTTTGACGGCCGCCAACTATCATGGTTCTCAAGGAATTTAGCACAGCCTTTGTCTGACTTGCTATGGCTTCCCATTGTGTCGATGCATCGCTGGAGCACTCTTGATGGCCTGTGGGGTTATCTACCCATCATTGCCAATAGCCTTTTGTGGGGCCTTGCTCTTGTTCTTATAATTAAGTGGTTCAGCTCTGACGCCTTCCCCGTGCGCATCATCTCATATCTCTCTAAGCGCGTTAAAACACAAACGCAGGACCAATCCAAATGAATAACGCCTGGTACCTCTGGCACAAACACTATCCCTAGACTTCGATACCATCACACCGGCTTGTGGCGAATGCTACTTAGTCCGGTCAACAGCTATCCTGCCGCGCATACATTGCACGCAAAACATTATCTTATTTATAATATTTTGTATGCATTTCTACAGCCTTTAAGGAATGCTCCTCAACCTTACTCCCTAAAACAGAACATTTTCCGAAAGATGGCGGCCTATGAGCCTAGCCGTATTAAAGAGCCGCGCACTTGCCGGCATGCACGCGCCAGAAGTAACCGTTGAGGTTCATCTCGCCAATGGTCTTCCCAGCTTCACCATTGTCGGACTGCCTGAAACGGAGGTAAAGGAATCCAAGGACCGCGTGCGCGCCGCATTACAGAATGCCTGTTTTGAATTCCCTGCAAGACGGATCACGGTCAATCTTGCGCCAGCCGATCTGCCGAAAATGTCAAAAATATCTGTATTTGCGAATACAACCAACGCTATTTGAGAGCAGAAAGTTTCAATAGGGAAGGGAAGCCATTCAGCGAGCCGAGAACGCGCAGGACACTTCACCAAGCCAATTGAGCACTAAGGAGTACAAATGCAGAAAAAACTCGATGGCTGAACCCAGGACTGCGCTTCCTGCCGCCCAAAGCGGCTCAGCCTAATACCATGGAAAAGAGCATGGCAAGGCATATAGGCGCAGTGGGTTTCAAGAAGGCAGTTGCTGTCCGGGTTAACTGGTAAAGACTTGGACATGGGCTCCGTATTCAGCTTGTTTCTGTTCCGCCATCTCCAAGGTTTTGGGCAAGCCATCATAAGCCGCCTTCTCAACTTCAGGAGGAACCCAATGGGCGGCCCCCTTTTGTTTGCCTTCTTCAAACCGATTAAGCACCCTAAGATGACTTACATCCTGACGTACCGCCAAGGCCCGTACGATGATGTCGTATCCCGCTTTTTTCAGCATGGCAAACTGCTTTTCTAAGTTGCTGGGGTTACTTAGCGTTCCGACAAAGATGATGTTGCGCCTATTTTCAACGACAGAAGCAAACAACTCTTTGGCCCATGCGCTGGCATCGGCATGGCTTAAACTGGAGGCTATTTTCTCGGTTGCAGGATGGCTTTGCCATGTCCGGTACTTTGGATGGCTTTGCCGCAATTCGTCAACGTTAATGACAATGGTGTGGTCGCTCGGCAGTTCTGCCTCCGCCCTTTGTTTCAATCCACTTTTACCAGAGCCAGGCTGGCCGCCAAGGAAAATGGCGGTCAGCGGCATGCCCTCTTTTACCGGCTGGGTCGCTGCCAGCAGTGGTGCTTCAATATCTTCCTTGAATATTTGCTGATGTAATTCAGGCGAGAGTTTGCCATCATTACTCATAGACGCCTCTGTGCCTTTGAAAGCGTTTCTTACATCGTCTTCCGCTTTCAACTGAACGCTAGCTTTTTCTATTAGGCTATCGAGTTCTTCCAGGCTAAGAAAAACAGCGTTTCTACGCAAAGAGCTATATAAAATTTGCTCCTTCCGCAGACGGCTAAGCACTGCTTGGTCCGGCACAGCGTTCTCCCGCTCATCGCCCATCCAGGCTGAACGAACGGCAATCAGTCCGCCCAAGATGTCTTGCGCCAGCTCAACGCGTCCCAGCCACAAAAGCTTTTCTTCCAAAGAAGTCATCGTGTTACCTATATAGTTGCATAAAAGACAATGTTACCATGACCCTCGAAATCTTGCCATGCGACAAAATTCTTAAAAGGCACACCTTTTACGGAGCGTCGCTTAGGACGTTGAGGCGCAGTCCTTAATATTTCCCGATGTTCTGCAACAGCACTACGCCCATGCGATGCAGCAAGTTGCTTGAGTGCGAAAACAATATCCTCGTCCACATTTCTGACCACCAAATTCTTTGCCATTCTCGCTTCCATACCGATGATTGCAATGCTTGCACCCAAACTTGCGAGCGCAATCATTGCAATCATTTAGAATCCCTCAAGGTGAGAAATGGCTTGGTGTCGAACAACCATTCCCATACGCACACCATGATGAAGCGGTTTCCTCATGCATGGTGGAGGGGTTAGTTCTTCTTTACAACAAATGCACCCGCAGTGACTTCGTTAAACTCTCTGACGAAAATTCCTTTTATTGCGAATGTACCTGCGATTTCGTTTCCGCCTTGTCCAAAAAATTTGCCTTTGAATGTTCCTGTGTAAACCGATGATCCGCTAGGCAATGTGCAAGAAAATGCATTTGTGTTGGGGTCAATCGTGGTCGTACATTTCAGGCTTGCAGGGAGAAACGACAAAGAACTTGGGCTAGTTTGGTGGAAATAGTGTGGAAGTTCGGGATGCATATAAGCATTGGTCCATACTTGAAAATCCTTCAGCTCAATCGTGACAGTCCCAGTTGCTTTGTCAAAAGCAACCTGAACATTCGATTTGAGTTCATTGAAGTCGTTATAGTATTGGGACGCCTCTAAGCCGCCTTGCGCATATCCAGCGTAGCTCGCTGAAGATATATTCCCTAAACCACTTACTGGAGTGGGGGTGCCAATTACGAAACTGCCGTAAACAAGCTGGTAACCCTCGAAGTAACCCGTTTGATATGGACCTAGATATTTCCAATGCCCCATACCAACGGTAAATCCGTTTTGGGCCAAAGATTGGATGGATATGCCATATATGGTAGATGGCATTGTGCTAGGGACGAGTACAGCGTTATATTGAGTCGGTTTATATGCACCAAACTCCTGATCAAAAGATGTCGCCACACCTTCTGCATTGGGCAAGATTGCTTTACCACCATCAAAAGAACCATTTGGAACTGAACCACCACCAAAAGTTATTTTGTAGGTGAGTGATGGACTATCCATCTCCGCTGCGCTTGCAAGCGTGAGGTTGACAGACGCAGGCGAAGCAATTTCTCGGTCAAATCGCAAACTTCCAGGCAATGGCGGATAGACTGACTTGTCATATGCCTGTGCGCGAGCCGATACGAATGACATCGTGTCGTTATCGATCGTCGTGCTCAGTCCCGTAGTTGCAGGTGTTGTGTTTGATAACGTTGGCGTGCTTTGCGACGTCGTCTGATTGGTTGCTGGCGCGTTGGTTGTGCTGGTGTTATTTGTTTGATTCGGAGCCGTCTGCGTGTTGTTCGTAGCTGGTGCGGAATTTGATCCCGAACTCGGATTTTGTGTGGATGATGTTTCACTGCCCCCCCCTCCCCCACACGCAGTAAGAACAAGAGAAAGAACGGCTAAGACTATTACACGGTACTTCAAGATACACCCCCTGAAAAATAATAGCGCCTGAAGGCGCTTGATTTTTATGTTGATCTTTGTCAACTAATTTGCAATTACAAGATTAACAACATCGGCGCGCATATTCCCACGGAATGGGGACTATGACAATGTCAAACGATTAATTGATAATTTTTTGGAGAGGAAAGGTGAGCAGCCAGTTTCTGTAAGGAAAACTTAGGGAGTGGATTGACAAGTCAAATTAAGACGAAGCTCTGAACAAGCGAACGAGCGTTATAGAGGCGGGGATAAAGGAAGGTGACGGAATTCTTTAGAGAACGTGGAATCCGGCCTCTATCTTAGGCAGGAGTCGTTTTCGGTTCGAATCGAAATAAGCGAATATGCGGTAGAACGTCATTTCGCTCAATGCGCATCGTGTTCTTGCCATCCTTGAGTCTGACTGATTCAATT
>CBHCMF010000263.1:0-5713 GCA_965974465.1 uncultured Noviherbaspirillum sp. | reverse complement strand
AGCTACGGTGAGCATCGCAGGCCCGAGATGGCCCCCTTTCATGCACAGGCAAATCGCTCTATTCTTTTACCGCTCATCCATGACGAATACATCATTACAGCGTCCTGCGCCCGTCACGCTGAAGGAGGCATTCTGGTACTGGCTCAAGCTCGGATTTATCAGCTTTGGCGGCCCCGCCGGGCAAATTGCGATCATGCATGCGGATCTTGTGGAAAGGCGCCGCTGGATATCTGAGCAGCGATTTCTCCATGCACTGAACTATTGCATGCTCTTGCCTGGCCCGGAAGCGACCCAGCTGGCGATATATATCGGCTGGCTGATGCATCGAACCTGGGGAGGCATCATTGCGGGAACCCTGTTCGTCTTGCCATCGCTACTGATTCTCAGTGTACTGTCGTGGATCTATATCATATTCGGCGATACGCCATTCGTTGCGGGTATTTTGTATGGCATCAAGCCGGCGGTGGTGTCGATCGTGCTGGCAGCGGCTTGGCGTATCGGTTCGCGTGCACTAAAGAATGCGTGGCTGATTGGGATCGCTATTGCGGCTTTTGTTGCCATTGCCCTGCTTCGATTGCCCTTTCCTCTCATTGTGGTGGTGGCGGCCTTGAGTGGACTTGTTGGTGGACATCTACTGCCGCACAAGTTTCAGCTTGGTGGAAGCCATACCTCCGGTGCCAAACACGTCTACGGGCCTGCCTTGATCGATGATGACATGCCTACGCCGCCGCACGCGCGTTTTTCTTGGCGTAAGCTCGCCACCATCAGCATCGCCGGCATAGGGCTTGGGCTAGGGTTGTGGGCTGTACTTGCCTTACTGACGGCTCCTACCGATCCGCTGGCACAGATGGGCTGGTTTTTCACCAAGGCAGCGTTGATGACCTTCGGTGGTGCCTACGCCGTATTGCCTTACGTCTATCAAGGCGCAGTGGAAACCTATCATTGGTTGACGCCGGCACAAATGATTGATGGCTTGGCCCTCGGTGAGACAACGCCAGGGCCATTGATCATGATTGTCGCCTTCGTTGGATTTGTCGGTGGTTGGACAACCGCAGTATTGGGCACCGACAATCTGCTGCTCTCCGCGTCGGCGGGAGCATGCATAGCGACGTTCTTTACGTTCTTACCCTCTTTCGTGTTCATTTTCGTAGGAGGACCGCTGGTCGAATCAACACGTGACAATATTCGACTAACCGCTCCGCTCACAGCAATTTCGGCAGCAGTAGTTGGCGTGATTGTCAGTCTGGCGGTGTTTTTCGCCGAACATGTATTCCACCTTGCAATGCCGGTTGCCCAATGGGATGTCATTGCCATGACGGTGACGGGGGCAGCGAGTATTGCGCTGCTCCGGTTCAAGATTGGCACCATTACCTTAATCGGTGCATGTGCGCTCGTGGGTCTCGTGGTATCTTATTTGCGTTAGCAGCGTCACCGCCTTCGTTTTCACCCATCCGCATGGCCGACCGATTCATTCCCGTAGCCGATCACCGCTTTCTCAATGCAGTGCAGGCCATTCCCTCCCCTCTTGAAGCGCCGGCTGGCCTGCTCACGGATACGTTTGCGCGGCCCATGCAGGATCTGCGGATTTCAGTAACTGATCGCTGCAATTTCCGTTGCGTGTACTGCATGCCGAAGGAGGTATTCGACAAGGAATACGCGTTTCTGCCGCACGCCGCATTGCTGAGCTTCGAAGAAATCGCGCGCATTGCCAGAATTTTTGTCGCCCATGGTGTACGCAAGATCCGCCTTACTGGCGGCGAGCCCTTGCTGCGGAAGAACATTGAAAAACTGATCGAGATGTTGAGTCTATTGAAGACGACGGACGGTCATGCGCTTGATCTGACGCTGACTACCAATGCGTCACTACTTGCCAAGAAAGCACAAGCCTTGAAAGACGCCGGCCTGCAACGTGTGACGGTGTCACTCGATGCACTTGATGAGGGGACCTTCCAGCGTATGAATGACGTCGACTTCCCGGTGAGTCAGGTATTGCACGGCATTGAGGTCGCGCACAAAGTCGGTCTTGGACCAATCAAAGTTAATATGGTGGTCAAGCGCGGCATGAATGATCAGGAAATCCTGCCGATGGCACGGCACTTTAAGGACTCGCCCTTTGTGCTGCGCTTCATTGAATACATGGACGTCGGCGCCAGCAACGGTTGGAAGATGGATGAAGTAATCCCCTCAGCCGAAGTGATTCGCCGGATCGATGCGGAAATGCCACTTGAAGCAATCGAGCCAAACTACAACGGTGAGACGGCAGAACGCTGGCGGTACAAGGATGGCAGTGGAGAAGTCGGTGTGATATCGAGTGTTACCCGCGCATTTTGCAGCGATTGCACACGCGCGCGCCTGTCTACGGAGGGAAAGCTCTACTCTTGTCTGTTTGCGACAAACGGTCAGGACTTGCGCAGCTTACTACGCCTTGGACGCAGCGACGCAGAAATCTCCACCGTGATCGCACATTGGTGGCGTGCGCGAGCTGATCGCTATTCAGCCCTGCGCACAGCAAACACCGCCGGCCTCAGCCAAGCAGTGCGAAAAGTCGAAATGTCCTACATTGGAGGATGATGTTGTGTCAGTAACAGGGCTCATTCTCTCTGGTGGTCTCGGCAGGCGCATGGGCGCTGTCGACAAAGGGCTGCAATCCTTTCACGGCAGACCGATGGTGGAGCAAGTCATTGAACGGTTCGCACCGCAGGTCGACAAGCTGGCAATCAATGCAAATCAACATCTGGACACCTATCAGGATTTTGGCCTACCAGTATGGCCCGATGAGATGCAGGGCTTTCCAGGACCGCTCGCAGGACTACAAGCGGGTTTAACACATTGCGATACGCCCTACCTTGTTACAGTCCCCTGTGACTCTCCTTTTCTACCGATGAATTTGGTGGAACGGTTGATGACAACGATGCAAACTGAGCATGCCGACATTGCCTATGTAATCACTGGCACAGCCGAGGCAAGACAAGCTCATCCAGTATTTTGTCTCATCAAAGTCTCATTGTTGCCGCTGCTGACGGCCTACCTGGAAAGCGGTGGACGCAAGATGGAGACCTGGATGCGCTCGCTATACGCGGCCGAAGTGCATTTTGCCGATGAAGCCGCGTTCCAGAATATCAATACGCTTGAAGAATTGCGAAAATGTGAGATGCCATGACGGTTACCGGTTTGTCATGTATTGCTGAACAGATTGCCGGCTACAACCCGGACGCGCTAACCGTCAGCCAAGCGAAGCAGATAATAGGCGCCATCGTCAGACCGATAGAGGATGCGGAGAGCGTAGCGCTCCATACCGCCTTAGGCCGCGTACTGGCGGTAGATATCGTTTCGTCAATCAACGTGCCGGCACATGACAATTCTGCGATGGATGGTTATGCATTTTGCGGAGGTGTGCTTAGCACCAGCCCGATGACGTTCGATGTTGTCGGTGCGGCATATGCTGGTCGACCGTTTGTCGGCAACGTCGGTACTGCGGAATGTGTGCACATCATGACGGGCGCGATCATGCCTACTGACTGTGATACGGTTGTACCGCAGGAACTCGTCCAAGCTGAGTCTGATGGCAAGATTACGATTGCGCCAGGAACAGTGAAGCGGGGTGACAACTGCCGGCTGCGCGGCGAGGATCTGGCTGAAGGCAAGCCCGCCCTGCTGCAAGGAAAAATACTGCGCCCCGCTGACTTGGGGTTGCTGGCTTCCTTAGGCATTGGCACTGTTTCTGTGTACAGGCGCCTGCGTGTTGCGTTCTTCTCCACCGGTGACGAATTGCGGTCAATCGGCGAAACGCTGGACGAGGGCTGCATCTACGACAGCAACCGCTATACCATTCATGGCATGCTGAATCGCCTTGGCTGCGAAGTGATCGACATGAGCGTGGTGAAGGATGACCCGGCATCGATCGAGACAGCGTTGCGTTCCGCATGCGAGAACGCGGATGTGGTCATTACCTCCGGCGGTGTCTCGACAGGCGAGGCAGACTACACGAAAGCAATGATGGCGCGACTGGGCGACGTCATGTTTTGGAAGCTGGCGATGCGGCCAGGCCGTCCGATGGCTTTCGGCAGGATTGCATCGAATGAGAAATGCGCCTTTCTGTTCGGCTTGCCAGGCAACCCGGTGGCGGCCATGATCAGTTTCTATTTCTTTGCGCGCGATGCACTGCTGCAAATGATGGGCGCACATGCCACGCCGCTGCCACGAATGCGGGCACGCTTGCAATCGGTCATTCGCAAAAAGCCGGGACGTACCGAATACCAGCGAGGCATTCTTTCGCAGGGTCCCGAAGGATTTCCGCAGGTATGCATCACTGGCTCCCAGGGCTCTGGCATTTTGCGGTCCATGTCGGAAGCGAATTGCATCATCGTGCTGCCGCACGATGGCGGCAACGTCAATGCTGGAGAGATCGTCGAGGTCGTCTTATTTGACGGTCTTTGCTAGTGACCTGAGTCACGTATCGTTGAAAAAGAAAATTGATGCAATTGGTATCAGGCTAGAGCGGTTTGATTGTGCGTGAAAGGGAGGTCAGGTCGGGCCGAGAAGCGCAACCGTACGTGAGCTACGGTGAGCATCGCAGGCCCGAGATGGTCCCCTTTCACGCACAGGCAAATCGCTCTAGGCGGAACCACAGCGATAGTGATTAGTATCGCGAGGATTTGCAACGACGCATGGTGCCGATTGCATGGGTGTTCTTCAACGAGTTCGTGACTTAGGTCACTAGGCGCTGTCCTTCAGATGTGAAAATGCCTCTTCCTGGCTAGCGTAGAGTGCTGGCTCGGTACGATGGCGTTGGAATGCAGTGCCGAAGTAGCTGCGCATGAACACACTGCTGGTATAGCGCGTCACACGGCTGTAAAAGCGATCGCTCAGGTCGTTCACCATGCTAACGTAGGTATCGAGTAGTTCCGGCGTGATCGAAAAATTGTCGTAGTTGACAATGGCTGGCACTTTTCTGCCGAGCGGCTCCAGGATCTGTCCCACATGATCGCGAATCGCTTCGATGTCGGCGACATTCTTTACCTCAAAGCCTTCGAAGTTGACGAAGAAGACGTCGCGTTTCGGGTCATAGCTCAGGCGCTGCTCCAGCGGCAAATACAGGATGTCGTTACGCAGCCCCATTGGCAGCGCACGAAAGATGCGGGCATCCATCAGCTTGAGTTGCGGACTGATGACCGGTTTGAAACGCATCTGCGCGAGAATGTCACGATCAAGATCGATCCCCGGTGCGATCTCGATGACTTCCAGCCCTTCCAACACGAGACGGAATACGCAGCGCTCTGTAACGTAAAGTACGGTTTGTGCACGCTGCATCGCATATTCCCCACTGAAGGTGCGATGCTCGACTGCATCAACAAACTTGGTCATGGCGCCTTCATGTTTGACGTGGAGTTGGCTGTTAGCTATCGCGACTTCGAGCCCTCCTGTGGTGAAGGTGCCGACGAAAACGATTTTTTTCGCGTTCTGACTGATGTTGATAAAGCCGCCGGCACCGGCGAGCCGGGGACCAAACTTACTAACGTTAAGATTACCGTGGCGATCGGCCTGCGCCAATCCGAGAAAAGCGACATCGAGGCCGCCACCGTCGTAGAAATCAAACTGATAAGGCTGATCGATGACAGCCTCAGCATTGGTCGCCGCGCCAAAGTTGAGTCCTCCTGCTGGAATGCCGCCGATAACACCAGGCTCTGCCGTCAGCGTCACCAGATCGAGCACT
>CBHCMF010000262.1:0-5719 GCA_965974465.1 uncultured Noviherbaspirillum sp. | reverse complement strand
ATACAGGCGCCGAAAACCTTTTCTGCGCATCTTGAACTACCTGACCGCATCGAACACGCGGAAGCCGTTCTCTTCGCCGCGCGCCGCCTATTATTGCAAATGACTGGCTGGCTGGTCTCGCAGCAGCTCGCCGTCTCGCGCTTCATGTTTCTGCTGCAGCATGAACGCGGTCGCACTGCTCTCTCTCCTACGCCGATTGAGATTGCGCTAGCTGATCCCGCATGGCATGAAGAACACCTGACCCGCCTACTGAAAGAACGCCTTGGTCGCATCGAGCTGCGCGCACCGATCATTGCGCTGCGCTTAGACGCTGCACAAGTTGCCGCCATGCTGCCGCCTTCGGCATCGCTGTTCCCTGACCGTGGCAACACTTCTGCCGATTATCATCGACTGCTTGAACTACTGACTGCACGTCTCGGCGAGCACAGCGTGCTCTCCCCCTCACCGCATGCAGATTATCGGCCGGAAGTGTGCAATGCATGGAGACCTGCCACCACTGTTACTCTCCCTGCGCCTTTCGTACCCCAGCATCTTGAACGTCCGTTCTGGATATTGGAAACGCCGATTGCCTTGAGAATGCATGAGCATCGGCCATTTTACGAGTCGCCACTGCGTATGATCAAGGGGCCGGAACGGATTGAATGCGGATGGTGGGATGGCAACCTGGTGGTGCGTGACTATTTCATTGCGCAAGGGACGGGGACGATTTGCTATTGGATTTATCGAGAGCGAAGAGGAGAAGAAGTTTGCTGGTTTTTGCAGGGGTTGTTTGGCTGAGGAATTTTGCATTAGACCTGGAGAGGCACTATAGGTCTAATGCAGTGAAAGTATCTCTGAAGAGGACAACAACGCCCTTTCCATAGGCATGGAAAATCACTGTCCGACTTCGCACTCCTCGATGATGGCCTCTTCCAGCAGCGCATCAGCGATCCACGCCTTCACATCAAGGTCTTCGAAGATGGTCTGCATGTAAGCATTGCAAATTTCATTGAGTACGACGTTATAGGTCTTGAAATGCAAGGCCAAAGGGATGAACATGGCATCCGCAATGCTGAAACGTCCGAATAACCAGTCACCTTGCGCACGGCATGCTTGCCTGCATTGCGTCCAGATTGCTTCTACTCGCCGGATTTCCTCGGTCAATTCAGAAGAAAATTCGACACGTCGGCCTGTTGCGCGACAATTCATGGGTATTTGGCTGCGGATTGCACGGAAACCGGAATGCATTTCCGCAGCGATAGCTCGCGCATGCGCCCGTTGCAAGCATTCGCTTGGCCATAGTTCAGGATGCATTTCTGCGATGTATTCGCAGATAGCTAGGCTATCCCAAAGGACAAAATTCCCTTCCCGAAAAATCGGCACCAGTCCAGTGGGGCCATACCCCTTCAGTACGTTTGTATGGTCATTTGTATATAAAGGCACCTGCACCTCATCGAAAGCCACGCCGGCCTTACGCAAGGTAATCCAGGCACGCAAAGACCATGTTGAATAATTTTTATTACCGATGATGAGTTGTATCATTTTTTGAATCCCCTTTTTCATGACAGGGAATCTTATTGCAGCAATGATCTTGAATAAAGCAGAGTAATATGAATTTATTATTCACATTACATAAATAAAGAAGTGAGATGGATCAGCTATTCAGCATGCAGGTGTTTTGCCAGATTATTGATTCCGGAAGCATGGCGCTGGCGGCTCGAACGCTTGGCGTGGCTCCCGCTACTGTGACAGGCATATTAGCGCGCGTTGAGAAGAAATTAGGCGTGCGCTTGCTTGATCGCACCACTCGGCGCATTAGCATGACGGAAGCGGGGCGCATTTGGTATGAACACGCAAAGAGAATCCTTGAGGAGTCGGCTGAGGCGGAGACCGCCGTACGGAATTTGGCGGTGGAGCCGCGCGGCGTTCTGCGCGTTACCCTGCCGCTAGGCGTAGCCATGACCTTCGTGTATCCCAACATGCATGCGTTCGCCTTAAGCTATCCGCATATCGAGCTGGATCTTCAGATTAACGATCGTGTAATCGACCTCATTGAAAATCGCCTTGACCTCGCCCTTCGCGTTGGCTACCTGAAAGACTCAGATTTGGTGGCGCGTCCTTTGTTGAAATACCAGCGTGTTGTATGTGCGAGCCCCCAGTACCTGTCCGAGCATGGTGTGCCCGAGCATCCATCCGATCTGTCACAGCACCATTGCCTGCTGTACGGACACGATCAGCAGCCAGTGTATTGGAACTTCGAGGTGGACGGTATCGTGAAAACAATCCCGGTACAAGGAAAATTAAGGAGCAATGAGTCAAATGCGCTGTTGACGTGGGCGCGATGTGGCCATGGATTGACAAGGCAGCCAGCGTGGCTGGTGACGCAGGACTTGCATCAAGGCTCCCTGCTTTCCGTGCTCGACCACTTTACGCTGAAGGATCAGCGGCAGCTTCCCGGCATTTATGCGGTAATGCCTAAGGCACGCAGTTACCCTGCAAAGGTTAAGGCATTTCTGGATTTTTTCTCTCAAAAAATTTCCATGCCATTCTCCGAAAAAAATAGTGTTTAAGAGGCGGTAATTGTTCACAAAATACTTGCAGGACGGAACGGGCCATACGTCTATCTATTCCATAGGAATATTCCAAAAAGAAAGGCATTGACCTAAGTATTTTGCTCGCCTATAGTAAATGCTATGCCTAACAAATCCGAGCAGCTCAATCGCGTTTTCCAAGCGCTGGCTGACCCGACACGCCGGGCTGTTCTTGAACGTCTGAGCAGCGGCCCAGCCTCCATGAGCGAGCTGGCGCAACCATTCAAGATGACGCTACCGTCTTTCTCACAACATCTTGATGTGTTGGAGAAGTGCGGTCTGGTTCGGTCCCGCAAGGCAGGGCGTGTACGAACCTACCAGCTTACCCCACAGCGTTTGAAAGTTGCAGTGCATTGGATAGACAAGCAACGCGCACACTGGGAAAGCCGCCTTGATTAACTGGACCAGCATCTCAAAGACTTCAAGGAGCAGAAACGATGACTAACTCGCACTTTTACCAACCCGATCCCAAACTGGACCTCGTCCTGGAACGCGTCGTTGATGTTCCGAGAGAACTGGTGTGGGCTGCATGGACGACACCAGAGCACTTAAAGAAATGGTTCACGCCTGCGCCATGGACTACCGTGGATTGCGAAATGGATCTGCGCCCCAGCGGTATCTTCCGCACCGTCATGCGCTCGCCAGAGGGGCAAGAGTTCTCTAATGCTGGCTGCTATCTCGAAATCATCAAGAATGAAAAGCTCGTCTGGACCACAGCTCTGGCTCCCGGCTATCGGCCATCCAACCGTCACCTAGAGACTGTCAGCCACGAATGCGCCGAATTATTCTTCACGGCAATTATTTTGCTTGAACCACACGAGAACGGAACGAAGTACATAGTGCTCGCCCTCCATGGCGACGAAAACAGTCGCAACAAACATGATGACATGGGATTCCATGATGGTTGGGGTAAGGCACTCGATCAGCTTGTTGCTGTCGCCAAACAAATGATGTAATCGAGTGATCACGTCAGTAGCATTGTTTGTATAGAACCAGGTTTTACAACAAAAATATTCGTACATGCACATCGTTTTTCTACCTGGCGCGGGAGGCGCCGCTGAGTTCTGGCATCCTTTGGGTACTTTGTTGCCCGCAACGTGGAAGAAAACCTATCTTTCATGGCCAGGCTTAGGAAATCAGCCACATGACTCTGCAGTAAATGGCTTTGAAGACTTGGTTCGGATAGCGGAACAGAAGATTCATGAGCCGACCGTTATCATCGCACAGTCTATGGGTGGAATTGTTGGTGTGCGGCTTGCCCTCAAACATCCTGAAAAAGTCACGCATTTGATTCTGACCGTAACATCAGGGGGCATTGATGTCTCCAGCTTAGGAGCCGAAGATTGGCGCAATTCCTACTTTACACACTTCCCAAACTCGCAACGATGGATCTCTACCGAAAAGCCTGACCATTCTGCAGATATTCCGAACATTACCTGCCCCACCTTATTGATATGGGGCGACTGCGATCCGATTTGCCCTCCATCGGTTGGAGAGTGCTTATCAAGCCTCATCAAGAATTCGACCTTACGCATCATTGAAGGCGGCACGCACGATCTCGGAAAAGAACGCGCCGGGGAAATAGCCCCGATGATCATCAGTCATATCAACAAAGCGTCATGAAATGACGTATCTCTTTTTCACACCGCATTTGCGGTAGGAAGCTTACATGGTGCAAAGAATCTTATTGACCGTCCTCCGGCATACGCTATTCCTATTCTGCGCTTTGATATCCAGCCTCGCGCAAGCAAATGAGCCTCTATTTAAAGCGGGGTTCAGATTTACGCAGCTATCGGACCCGGTAGGTAATAAACCGATGAAAGCCGCTGTCTTTTATCCGGCAAATGCCACCTCCTCCCGAACCAAAGTCGGGCCGGTGGAAATCATGGCGGAAGAGAATGCCCCACTTCATCAGGGACGCTACCCGCTTGTTCTTATCTCACATGGCAATGGCGGGAGCCTGTTCAGCCATCACGATACAGCGACCTTCCTTGCCCAAAACGGATTTGTCGCTGTCGCCATCGAACACCCAGGAGATAATTTTCGTGATAGCAGCGGTCTTGGCACAGATCGTGTACTGATAGGCCGCAACCTGCAGCTTTCTACTCTATTGGACCATCTCTTGGCGCATGCGGATTTTAGCTCTGTGATAGACCCGACTAGAATTGGCGCAGCAGGGTTTTCTGCGGGTGGCTATACTGCGCTCTTAATGGTGGGAGCCAAACCGAAATTTGCGTTATTGAAAGCGTATTGTCAGCGCCAGCCAAAAAGTGTTCTCTGTCTTGGCGGCGGCAGTGTCCACCTGTCTTCTCCGGCGCTAATGCCCAAGGCAGATCCTCGCGTTCGCGCCGCATTTGTAATGAGCCCTGTCGGCGCTTTCTTTGATAGTGAAAGCCTCTCTCCTGTTAGTGTTCCTGTGTACGTCTATGCGGCTACCGCGGACGAGGTGCTTCCTGTTCAGGAAAACGCAGCGAAAGTGAAAATCGGACTTCGAACCGTCGCACAATATGTAGAAGTCCCCAATGCCGGCCATTTTGTTTTCCTCGCTCCCTGCTCAACAGAAATGCAGGCGATTGCCCCCATGATCTGTCGCGATCCGGCAGACGTTGACCGTAGAGCGGTGCACGAATTGCTCAATCGAGAAATGGCGACATTCTTTAAGCGTAAATGATTTCCTACTCTTTACTACTGCAGTTTTTTATATCGATATGACAGTCAATATCTCGAAGGAAGATCGGCATCAGGCCATTGCGTCGATTCATCGCTATTTTCGGGAAAATATGGAAGAAGAAATCGGCAACATCAGTGCCGATACACTATTGGGTTTCTTCCTTGAAGAAATTGGCCCGCTTGTATATAACAAGGCGGTACTGGATGTGCAGTCTAATCTGGAAAGAAGGGTTCTGGAACTCGATATTGAAATCCACGAAGACGCATTCCAATATTGGCCAAAGCAAGATCGATAAAGAAAAAGTAAATGATGCCAGTATGCGTGACTGATACCAATCTTCCGTCATAACAGAAGATTGGTATCAGTCAATTGGGCGCTTCTGTTACACCAATTTAAGGTCAGGCAACAGAGGGCTAGTTTTCGGTAAGCGATCCGTGATGGACGTTACTTGTCGGGCTGGCTCGCTTGTGGTTAAGCC
>CBHCMF010000261.1:0-5787 GCA_965974465.1 uncultured Noviherbaspirillum sp. | reverse complement strand
GCAGCGCCGATGTCACTGTTTCTTCGCCTGGCGTTCGAATGCCTCGGCTTTCCATGCACATGTGCCGGCAGCGCACTACCACGCCGACCGACAAGGGCTGAAGATGTTCCATCAGCGAATCGGCGATTTGCACCGTCAGCCGCTCCTGTACTTGCAAACGTTTGGAGAAGCAATCGACCAGTCGCGTTAGCTTGGATAGACCGACGATTTTGCCATTGGGCGTATAGCCGACCGTCGCTGAGCCGAAGAAGGGGGCCAGATGGTGTTCACAATGGCTGTAGACGGGGATGCCGCGTACCACGATTAGCTCATTGTATTTTTCTGCGCCATCTTCAAAGACCTTGAGAATGTCCACCGGATTCTGTGCATATCCCGACATCCAATGCTTCCATGCTTTGTCGACACGCTGAGGCGTATCTTGCAAGCCTTGCCGTTCCGGGTTTTCGCCGAGATGGCGCAATAGGCGCCGCCAGTCTTCCAGGGAAAAATGATTTTCGTCCATGATCGATTTCCTCCTTAGCGGCATCCTTTAGTGGTGATGAGACCAATGCATATCCGGTGAAGCCAGATAGGACTCGACCGCATCCTTTTGCCCTGTTGCATGACGTATTACTTCACCGCAGCCGCAAATGCCTTGGTAGGGTTGAATATGCGAGCAGGCGGACACTTTTTGTAGGTAGACCTTGACCGGTTTGGCGCATTTTTTGCACTTGAAGGTCAGTGTACGGGATGGTTTATTGCTCATTCTTGCAGGATTGCGAGTTAGGATGCGTCATTATCCGTCGAAATGGAGGCGCTGGGGGCGTCAGCCTTACACCAAACAAGGTCAATAATCTGCCTTCGGTCCCCGCTATGGAAGGGGATGTTTTTATTCTAAGAGTTCCCTCATCGCGGGAGGCTTCCCCACTTCCATTACACTTACGTTTTGCTGTGCGTGCAAGGGAGGTCAGGTCGGGATGGTCTCCTTTCACGCATAGGCAAATCGCTCTAGTGGCCTCAATGAGGAAAATCAGCCATGCCAGTGATTACCAATATCGAAGATTTACGTATTCTTGCGCAAAAGCGTGTCCCACGGATGTTCTATGACTACGCCGATGCCGGTGCCTGGACCGAATCCACCTACCGCGCTAACAGCACGGATTTCGAACGTATTAAGTTTCGTCAGCGTGTCGCAGTCAATATCGCTAATCGCACGCTCAAGACAACGATGGTAGGCCAGGATGTCAGTATGCCGGTTGCCATCGCCCCTACCGGGCTGACCGGAATGCAGCATGCAGACGGCGAGATTCTGGCCGCGCGCGCTGCGGAGAAATTCGGTGTGCCGTTCACGTTGTCCACCATGAGCATATGCTCGATGGAAGACGTTGCAGCGCACACCAGCAAGCCGTTCTGGTTTCAGCTTTACATGATGCGCGACCGGGATTTCATGTGCCGCCTGATCGACCGCGCAAAGGCCGCTCGATGTTCAGCCTTGGTGTTGACCCTCGATCTACAGATACTTGGCCAGCGTCATAAGGATCTTAAGAACGGATTATCCGCACCGCCCAAACTCACCATCGCCAACATCACTAACATGATGTCCAAGCCGCGCTGGTGTCTCGGCATGCTGAAGACCTCCCGCCGTGGTTTTGGCAACATCGTCGGCCATGTGAAAAGCGTTTCAGATATAACTTCGCTTTCTGCATGGATTGCGCAACAATTTGATCCGGCGTTGTCGTGGAACGATGTTGAATGGGTAAAGAAGCAATGGGGAGGCAAGCTGATCCTCAAGGGGATACTCGACACGGAGGACGCACGTCTGAGTGTGGAGAGCGGCGCTGACGCACTCATCGTTTCCAATCACGGTGGCCGCCAGCTCGATGGCGCACCCTCCTCGATCGCACGCTTGCCATCGATCGTTGATGCAGTCGGCAATGACATCGAAGTGCACTTCGACGGCGGTATCCGCTCCGGGCAGGATGTCATCAAGGCACTTGCCCTCGGCGCAAAAGGAGTCTATATCGGCCGAGCCTTCCTTTACGGATTGGGGGCAATGGGTGAAAAGGGCGTTACCCAATGTCTTGAAATCATCCAACGAGAATTGGATCTCACCATGGCATTCTGTGGCGTTACCGATGTAAAGAACGTCAATAAGAAGATCTTATTGCTAGGCACGTAATAGCAATGATCGAAAAGGGCGGAAGAAGATAGCACTTCCTCCGTCCTTCTGATCTCAACCTCATCTTTCCCATGAATATGGGAAGAATACGCGGGCCTGATCTCTAAGCTGTTCTTGTGATCGGATAAGTGCTTGCACTTTGTTGGCGAGATACACGCATGAGTTTGCATTCACTTGCAACAAATCCTTTACCGACGCAATCACGTTATGCGAATATTGTATTGCACGTCTGCTTCTTATCTTCTGCATTGACCGACGTCTAAAGAGAAGTCGGAGAAAAGGACACTATGACGGTGACGTTTGGCGACATTTCGACTGGCCTCACCATCGATGGAATGCCGAAAGTGATCAGCAGGGCACTTGCCTGTTCCGGCAACGGTATTCTCATCGTCGATGCAACGCAGCCGTCTTGTCCAATTATTTACGCCAATACCGTGTTCTGCCGGATGACCGGATACACGCTCGATGAGGTTCTCGGAAAGAACTGCCGCTTCCTGCAAAATGACGATACCGACCAGCCGGAGCTGGCGATATTGCGCGAGGCGATTGCCCAACATCAGGAAGCGGAGGTAGTAGTACGCAATTATCGCAAGGACGGATCACTGTTCTGGAATCGCCTGCGTATTTCTCCCGTTGCCGATGAGACGGGAAACGTGACGCATTTTGTCGGCGTACAAACTGACGTCACCGAACAGAAGTGTGCTGAAGAGAAGCTACGCTTGCAGGCCACGCATGACGCCCTGACAGGTTTGCCAAACAGGCAATTGTTCAGAAGGGAACTGGAAGAGACGATCCAACAGGCGCAATCGGAACAGCACCTCGTCGCCTTACTGGTCCTGAATATCGATCACTTCAAATTGGTGAACAACAGTCTGGGTTACGACATTGCAGATATGTTGCTGCACGCAGTAGCTCAACGCCTAAGTAGCTGTACCAAAGACATCGGCAGCGTGTCGCGCCACGGCGTCGACGAATTCGCCATCGTATTGAAAGGCACCCATGCTGCACGCGATGTCGCTACTGCGGCAGAAAAAATTGCGCGTGCCATGTCAGGACCATTCCTGATCAATGAGGAAACGATCCGCATCACCTGCAGCATCGGTATTTCACTTTACCCTCAGGATGGAAGCGACGCAGCGGCATTGCTTCGGTATGCCAACATGGCACTCCACCGTGCGAAGGAGCTGGGGCGCAATAACATCCAGTTCTTTGCCAGTGAACTGAACGAACGCACCTTGGAACGTGTGCGGCTTGAAGTCGCCTTGCGTTCAGCGATTGAAAAGCAAGAATTATCTTTGCACTACCAACCTCTGGTAGATCTGCAGACCGGGAAGTTGGCAGGACTGGAGGCGCTGGCGCGCTGGAATAGCGCGGAACTCGGCACCATTTCACCTACCCGTTTCATTGCAGTGGCAGAGGAGAGCGAGCTGATCGAGCAGATCGGCGAGTGGGCGCTGCGCCGTGCATGCGCAGACATCCGGGCATGGATCGACAGCGGCGCGCCTGCCGTCCGTGTCGCCGTCAATGTATCTCCCAGGCAGTTTCGCGATCCTTTCCTAGCGGACAAGGTCAGCGCTGCGTTGCGTGATGCCAGAATCGAACCGAGCTTGCTTTCGCTGGAAATTACCGAGAATGTCTTCATGCAGGACACCGCGGCCAGTGAAGCCACGCTGGCACGGCTGCAAGGGCTCGGGGTCGACTTGGCGTTGGATGACTTCGGCACCGGATTTTCCTCCCTCAGCTATCTGAAACGCTATCCGTTCAGGAAAGTAAAGATTGACTGCTCTTTTGTCGAAAACATCGTAACGGATGCCGACGACGCAGCTATTTCCAAGGCGGTCATCTCCATGGCGCACAGCCTGGGGATTCGGGTCGTGGCAGAAGGTGTGGAGACGGAAGCCCAGTGTGATTTCTTACGCCGAAACATGTGTGACGAGATCCAAGGATTCCTGTTCTCTGCCGCGATTGCGCCGGAGAATATGAGTGCTTTTCTGTGCGAAGGGCGTCGCCTGCCGGATCATCTGCTGCGTCTGGAGCGGCCACCGCGCACCTTGCTTTTGGTAGACGATGAAACCAACATCGTCTCTGCCCTCAAGCGCCTGCTTCGTCCGGACAATTACACCATCTTGACGGCAAACAGCGGGCAAGAAGGATTGGAGATTCTGAAAAAAAATGAAGTGGACGTCATTGTCTCCGATCAGCGTATGCCTGGCATGACAGGGGTCGAGTTTCTCGGCAAAGCCAAGGAGATCTATCCGGATACCGTGCGTATTGTGCTTTCCGGCTATACCGAGCTGCAATCGGTCATGGATGCGGTCAATGAAGGCGCAATCTACAAGTTTTTGATGAAGCCTTGGGACGACAAGCAATTGCGTGCGCATATCGAAGAGGCGTTCCACCGCAAGGAAATGGCCGACGAGAACCGGCGGCTTGATCTGGAAGTGCGAACGGCTAACTTTGAACTGGCCGTCGCCAATCGCAGACTGGAAGAAGTTCTGCAGCAACAGCAACAGCAAATCAAGCGCGATGCAGTGAGCCTCGACGTCGTGCGCGAGGTGTTACAACATGCCCCCCTCCCGGTTATTGGTTTGGACGAAGAAGACTTCATCGTATTCGTCAATGGTGCAGCACAGTCATTGTTTTATGCGGATGGATTCATGCTGGGCTGCGATGCAAGGGAAATGATGCCAGACTTGTTCGACGCGATTGGCGGCGAGGACAGCGGTACGAAGCCCGCACTGATGCTTAAAGGTGCTGTGTACCATGTGCTTTGCCACCGCATGGGTAAGGACTCAGAGTCGCGCGGCATGCTTATCACGCTGACCAAAGAGTAGGGACGCCATGATCAAACGATGCAAAGAAGTGGACGTGGATGACGCTGAGCCCGGCATGGTGCTGTTTGAGGCGGTGCTTGATGCGCATGGTAGTGTGTTGTTGCCTGAGGCCGCTGCCCTGACCGAAGCGATGCTGACGTCATTGCGAAGACGAGGTATCGATCGCATACTTGTGGTGAACGATGCCATTTCCGAAGAAGCGCTGAAAGCAGAACGCGAGCGTGTGCAGGCGCGGCTGGAACATCTGTTTCGCCGGTGCGGCAACGCAGGTGCCTGTGGTGAATTGCGACGGCAGATCATCGAATACCGGCTCGGAGGCACACAATGAAACCGCTCGCCTTGGCAGACGTCGTCAAGAACATCCGGGATCTCCCATCACTGCCCGTCATTGTGCTTGAGGTGCTCAAGAGTTTTGAACAAAAGGATGCCAACACCACCCTGTTGGCCGACAAGGTGGCCCAGGATCAGGCCCTAGCGGCAAAGACCCTACGCCTAGCCAATTCATCGTTCTACGGCTTGTCGCGCAAGGTGACGACGCTACAGCAGGCGATCACTATTCTTGGCTTCGACAGCATTCGCACTCTGATTGCCGCCGCCGCGGTGACAGATGTCTTTGCCGGCAGTAAGCATGGCGCATTTGACTTTAATGCATTCTGGCGGCATGCGATTGGCACGGCGCTGTGCGCAAAGATGCTGGCGCGGCAAATCAATCTCAATCAGGACTATGCTTTTGTTTCAGGTCTCCTGCATGATATTGGCCGGCTGGTGCTGGTGACGCGCTTCCCGGATGTGTAT
>CBHCMF010000260.1:0-5790 GCA_965974465.1 uncultured Noviherbaspirillum sp. | reverse complement strand
ACTTCCCCGCTCAGGCTGACGTTTTGCGGCTTCAACCCTTTACTGATGAGCGACGCTTCAAGACTCTCCCGCGTTATCGCAGACACAAGCGGCGCAGCCTTGCCAGACAAGGTCATTGCTTCCTTGGATAAGGCCTGTACTTCTGCTGCCTGTTGGCGCAGCACGGGCAGGTTCTTTTCCAAATCGGCGCGCCCGCTCCAGGCAGGATCGATGAACAGCGCATAGAGTAACCCCAGCACACCAACCACCATGGCGGCCATGAGCATGTTGCGTTCGCGCTTGTTGCGCTCACTCCAGAAAGTCAACAACGATTGTTTTAATCCGTTCACGGCGGCTGCATTCATTTGTTGCTCCGGATCTGCCAGACGCCGGTGCTCGGCTGAGCAATCGACAAGTTACGCGAGGCGAGTGCATTGGTCAGCTGGTCCGTCGACACGGCGCTGTCAGGTTTCACTTTCACCGTCAAACTGCGGTCGCGGTATTCGAGGCTGGCAATCGGCGGTGTACCTTGGCCAGTACTGGCCCATGCTTCTCCGAATGCGGCCACAAGCGCCACGAAGTCGTCCGGCGCCATCTGTCCTGAATCGCGCTGTGCAGCAGCCAGCTTCTGCCGCAATTGCGCCAAGGGGTCATCACTGACGCTCTCTTTCGGATACGCCGTTTTGTACGTCTGAATCATACCGGTGCGCAGAGCATCTGCTTCGCGCTTGAGGCGCAACCAGTCGATATTTAAACCAATCACATTCACCATAAGCACCGCTGCCCCAAGCACCAACGGCCAGCGCCAGCGCTGCCAGTCCACTTTGGGCCCAGCCGTCATGCCAAGTCCGGCCATCAGATTCAGCCTGCTTCTATCGGCGCCGGCAATCCAGTTATGCCAGTCGTCGGCATGCAGGGTGATACGTTGTTCCAGCGTCGGAGCAAGGTGCAAGGAATCCTGATAGTCGCGCAGGCGTGACGGCGACACATACAAGTTGATCGGCGCGTGGGGGGCCATGGCGCTCAGTGCTTGCACCGTCTCGAAAGCAGCGGATTCGGGTTGATCAGCAACGATCGCCAAACCAAGGCCTTCTTCTTCCGCGAGGCGCACTGCGACCTCGATATCGGTGCCGTGTTCGGATACGGCCGCACTAATGGTGTCGGCCTGGTGCGGCAAACATAACTGGGACGGCACGGCGATGGCGCTGCGCGCGCCGAGTGCCTGCAGCGTCCTGTTCAACAATTCAAGCCATGCACGGTCCACGACAGCGACGGTGCGCGTGCCATCGCGCATCTCGCCCGCTATCATCACGCATTGCGCGGGATCGCTCATCAACTGGTCTTCCACCATGTTGGGGAGTGCGGCTTTCAAACGCCCCCCCGATAAAGGCGGCATCTTTACCTGCAACAAGGTAACGTCGCTGGGAGCCAGCAGCAGCACGACTTGCTGTACACGTTTGACTGGCTCAGCCAGTTCGGGCAGCGCAATCACGCCCTCGCGCTCAATAGCACCACTGCCGGAGGCGACTGCGAACTGGCAGTACAACGGCATGCCCGACTGCAAATTTTCAGCAGCAAGATGCGAAGGCAGGCGGATATAAAGTGTGCTCAAGTTTTATCTTTCTCTTTTTCTTAATATTCGCGTATCCAGACCACCTTGGGGTTACTTCCGGTGCGGTCGATTAATGCTTGCATTTCCATCCCTGCCCGGTTCAGCCGTACATTTCCATTCACAAGGAAATAATCGCTATCGAAAGAAACTTGGCCGGATGAAACCTTTGCACTCGGAGGAAGCAGCGCGTTCATCTCTCCCTCATTGCGAAACCAACTGCTTTGCCTAGAAGCAACTAAACGTGCGGCATCCGAAAGCAACAGTGTAGCAATTTTGGCAGACAACACTTCCGCAGAAGCGGTATTCGCATTGATCCTGCTCGTTTTGGGCAGAACAACGACAAAGTCCTTCAGGGTAGCAAGCATTTCCGGCGTAAATCCTGGAACTGCAAGCAAGTCATCCACATGTTCAATATTCATGAGCTGCGGAGGAGCGCTCTCCGAACCGCCCTGCTCGGACGTCGTTGTTTTCTTTTGCGCCGACTCCATCAGCACTGCCGTAGCCCGTGCCAGCGCAGGATTGAGATGCAGATTATTCAACAATTTAGCAAAGGCTGCCACCTCATCCTCGTTCGCCTTTCCGGCTAGACAACACAAGTTCCTCAAATTAAAACGCGATTGCGCATCCACAATACTCCCGGACAGTGCCGCATCCGGGACATCAGAGCCCCCGCCCTCTTTGTCGACGTATTGATCAAGTCGCGTTTCAGCCAACGGCACCGCCCAGGGTTCGCCGAGATGATCAACCCTTTGAGAGACGCGCTTGTCCTCGCGCAGGATGAGGCGCGACCAATCGAGCGCACCTCGCAGAATCCATTGCTTCTGCAATTGCAAGCGCTGGTTTTCAATCGAGCGTACTTGGACTTGTTGCTGCCAGAATAAGCTGGCAACGATCGTGATTGCCAGCGTGGTGAGCAGCAAAGCGGTAATTACTGCTACGCCACGTTGGCGAAAAAGCGGCCGCGTTCTCATGCCGCCCCCAGCAAAAATATCTTCACGAGATTGGCTTCGTTACCCAAACGCAACGTGACTTCCAGTCCCGTTGTCGCATCGGCTGCGTCGGTAGGCGAGCCCGGCATCGCATTCGTCTGCCCTGCGGCTGAAGCACGCCAGCCGATGTTTTCGACCCAGGTACGCAGATTCATCTCGTCCACACCGTCATACAGTGTTACTGCCGGAACGGTTGCTACATCGTTCATCGCCGCCGTCCATGTGCCATCAAGTTCTTTCAGGTCGCGTGTCGCAGGGAATTCGCGACGCGTCAGCACCCCATCGCTGATGCGATAAGCGACGACCTGTACGCGCGAAGGCTGATTCTCAGCGAACACCATGCGCACCATGGTGAGTCTGCCAGGTTCTGCTGAGAGCGGCGTGCGATTGCCGATGCTTTCTGCTTTAGCGATCTGATCGCAATCGCTTTGCATTTGCGCGAACGCGAGTTGCAGACCGCGTGTGCGCTCCAGTTCCGCATTCAACGACACACGCGAACGTACAATGGAGTCAAGCCCGCGCCAGCCAAGCGTGGCGACAATCGCAAGCACAGTGATGGCCACCAGCAATTCGATCAGGGTAAAACCACGGCGTTGCTTGTTCATCGTTTATCGATTGGATACGATTTGCGCGAGTTGAATGAGGCGGTGACCGGGATTGTCGGTATCAACCACGCTGACTTCAACGCGACGAAAAAATGGATTGGGCGTGGCAAGCACCTCCTCTTCGCAGGTCAGATGCAGCTCGCCTTGGGAGCAATCAAAGCTGCGCTTGCCGAAGGCGGGAAACTCATGGGCAAGGCGAATCTGCGCAAGGCGGTTTTCTGCCGACCACGTGGCCATCATCGATGCGCGCAAGCCGCTGCTGTTCTGCGTGAGACTACCGACGGCACGCAAGCTCGCGCCCAGCGCTGTGCCGACAATGACCAGCGCAACCAGCACTTCGAGCAAGGTAAATCCAGTGTCGCGCTTCATCGGCTTACTCCACCACAAAATGACCAATACCGTCGGCACGTATCGCCACGCTGGCATCGCCCAAGGTAAAGGTGAGGACGAAGGGTTTGTCCACCGGTTCGCGGCCAAACACAATTCGCATCGGATTGGCCTCGGCTGCCGCAGCGGGGCTGATCGACAAGGCAATCGGCGCACGCTTGAATTCGCGTTCGCGTAGCATGTCGTCCTGCGTAAGCGGTTGCCATTGGTTGCCGTCACGGATGAGAAAACGGTAGCGATCAGGCTCCGCTTCAAAAGCGATCGGTCGATTGCGCACAATTGCTTCATCGCGCGCCAATTGCAACAGCAGTGCGACACGTTGTGCCTCACTCTGTAGCGCCTGCCGCTCGCCTGGCATTGCATTGAGGGTGACCAGGCCGAGCAATATACCGGCGATGACAAGCACCACCAATAGTTCAAGCAAAGTAAAGCCGTGCGCCACGCGGGATACGTGGCAAACGCGACGAGAAAGCTTGATTACAGATCCCACGAGCCGATATCTGCATCATTGCCAGTACCACCCGGCTGACCGTCGGCACCGTAGGAAAACACATCGATTTCACCTTTCACGCCGGGCGAAAGGTATTGGTATGTGCCGCCCCACGGATCATTGGGCAACTTAGCGACATAACCGCCCGTTTTCCAGCCGTTAGCAGCCGGGCCCGACGTCGGCTTGGCAACCAGCGCCTGCAGTCCCTGTTCAGTGGTTGGGTAACGATGGTTATCGAGCTTATATAGCTGGAGTGCCGCCATCAGTGTCTTAATATCGTGCTGGGCAGCTGTAATACGGGCGTCATCAGCCCGCCCCATCAACTTGGGAACAACCAGTGCAGCAAGGACACCCATGATGACGACAACCACCATGATTTCAATCAAGGTAAAGCCGCGCTGCGCGGTGTGAGAGAGCATAGAACGGGGAGAGAAAACGTTATTGCGCATGAAGATAACTTTTCAAGAATGATAACAAAACGACTAGTATAAAGCAGAGCACGCAGGAAGCTAACTATCATGCAAGCTTAACCGACTGGGCATATGACAGCCGGTGAAAGGGAAAGTGCTGTGCAGCATAAGAATCCTGTCGATGTTGAGCCCCATGGGATTGGGCGCCTTGAAGATGCATAGGAACAAACATGGTACCGCCGCAGTCTGTTTGAAAACGGCGGATGCCCCTCCCTCTTCCCTGCCGCTCAATAAAGGAGATTGCCCATGTCCCTGCGCCATGCTGTTTCCGGTGAAGTCATCTCTATTCGCCCGTTAGGCGACAAACTGGGCGATGCCGCCTCGACCGCTCTGGTACGGACGGCCGACTTCGAAGTGATGCGGCTAGCCCTTCCCAAAGAAAAATCCATTCCCGAGCACCATATATCAGGTGATCTCACCTTGCAATGCATCGAGGGAACAATCGAAGTGCAGGCTCATGACAAGACGCAGCAGCTACAGAGGGGCGACCTGCTCTATCTGCGGGGCAACACACCTTATGCCATCTTTGCGCTCGAAAATTCATCAGTCCTCATGACCATGGTGCGTAAGGACAAAGAAGACTAAGGGGTCGTTCAGGAATAACGTATGCATTTTGGCGGTCGTAACGGGATGGGATGCAAGGTGGCCGTTGCGTCGCAGTGCGAGCACTGCAAGCGACGGGCAACACAGCAGCGCGCGCTACAACCAGCAAAAATGTGCAACTTATTCCTGAACGGCCCCTAACCATTGCTTCACCGCAATGATAAAACCTGAACGATGACATTGATATTTTCTTCCAGCAACATCAGATTCTCATGATGGCCCGGCAACTGGCGTTGTGTACTGTCGTGTATGGCATGAGTATGCGCCAGCCACTGTATCGAGTTTGTCTTTAGGGTAACTGATTCCTCCGCTTGGAACACATGCAAAGGCGCGTAAATCTTTCCAGGAGAAAAATCACCCATCAACCTGATATGTTTTTGCTGGAGCGCATATTGCTGCTGTAAGAACGCCACGTAATTTCCATCCAGCCCCAACTCATCCGTCAAATACTTAGGGTTATCTGAAAGTTTTTGTGCAAGATGTTCCGCGCCGTATTCCTTGATGTATTTTGCGGCACGTGCATGCGCGACTTCCAACGCTTCACCGGGTGCCAATGTTTCCGTTTGCACGCGTGTAAATGCCCAGGCAATGAATTCTGCAAACGCTTGTGGTCGTTCGTCTCGCGCCAGCATGGTGTCGAATAGGCTGACCCAGC
>CBHCMF010000259.1:0-5799 GCA_965974465.1 uncultured Noviherbaspirillum sp. | reverse complement strand
TCATCCGCGGTCGTGCAGCACGCTGCTCACATGGGGCGAGCACGACGCCGAACAAACTGACCACGACGACCGGAATACGCAGTATGTTCGAAAAAACGTCATCCCGGCGCACGTCGATATACGGCGTCATACCATGAACACGCCGCTTTCACGTAGCGTTATGATTCCACACGCCATCCTGCCTCAGCGGCGTTCTCTGCCAGCAGTTTCGCTTTCATGAAAGCCCCCTGCCCAATCACGGTCACCGTTATTGTCCTCTGTGGCTCATTCTGGTCCCAAGAATCTCCTCTGACCTGATATTCGGCCCCATCCTTTTTGCCCTGCCAATAAAAATCAAAATCCTGATTGGCTAACGGCTTTTCTATCAACGTGATCGAAGAAATATTTACCGTTGAAAGAATGCGTAAGGCAGAGCTTCGTAGGGGCAAAGCGTGCTTCCCGAGCGTGAGAATGACAACGTGTTCAAAAGCCTTCATGATTAAACGCCATTCTTACTTACCGCCACAGTCGCTGAAAGTACAGCTTCGGCACGAGCCACCTGAGGCGCCATCAGCGCCATACATCGAAGTTCTACCCCATACATGCAATCGAACTTTGCATAGAGCATGCCCTTGCTTAAAGTGATTCTCCCTATCTCGGCTTCCGGCATGGTGGCCCATTCAATTGGGGCGTTTAGAGCAGAGGCAAGTGAGTCTATCAAAAGCCGAAAATCCACCTCTGTCATGTCCTCATCGATAAGGAAATCGACTATTCCGGTAGGCCGCACAACTTTTGTGTATTTCATTTTTGTGTCGCCGGCTTTGGGCTATCTGGTGCTAATTAATGCTGATGCATGTCACAGTAACACTCGCCATACCGCCACGCTACAACACACAGCATTCGATCAAGCGCTCCTGCGGCGGCGCTCTCTCATTGGAACCGCCTTCGATGCGTTGGAAAACTGTATCAGGTCGCGCATACGCGCCACCGTTCATGTGGCAGCTTCCGGATTAATATGATGGCCGGCATGATCGCTTACTGCCAGAAGCTGAATAAACCTCGCTTGCCTATCATCCCCTCTACACCAGTTTGCCGTTGAACAGCTTTAACCGGGCTCAGGTTACCTGTACGCGGTCCTCGATCTGTTTAGCCGCAAGCTCGTTGCCTGGGAAGTGCATGCGCGCTAAAGCAGCAATGAGGCGGCGGCGGCGCTGATCGCGCGCGTGCTGGTGCGAAGGGGAATCGGACGCTACCTGGAGTTCTACCATAGCCAGCGTCCGCGTAGTGCGCTGAGAGTCGCACGCCGGTTGAATGAGCTACCGACCACCGGTTCCGTGGGGTGCTCATTCGATAGTGGGTTACGCTGCTGCTTTGGGATTGAAACCAAAACGATTTTCGCTTGACTGACTATCCTGAACACAGAACACAAGCAACACGATTGCCCCAATCAATGGAATCAACCCAATAAGCAACCACCAGCCACTACGGTCGGTGTCGTGTAACCGCCGGACCGTGACAGAAATGGAAGGTATAAGCATCGCCAAAGAGAAAATTCCTGTAAGCAGGCCGAGGCCTAAGCTATCGCTGAATGCGCCTGTTACGACATCAATGATCGTCAAACCAATGTAGATGAGAATGTAAAACAATACAAAATACCAATACTCACTTCGGCGAGCGCGCCCCGAAAAATCGGCGTACTTCTTGAGTGCAAACACGAACCAGTTCATTTTTTCTCCTCCAGATGTTGTCTTTAGTGTAGCGCTTTGTTCCCCCCTGACTGCAGGGCGCGCGAGCGACCTCCCGCAGGAGACCATTGGCCTTTGCAATTCAGACGAAGCGTTTGGGGTTGTCATTATATACACAACAATGTGCCCGTCAACGATGGAAGAATAAGCGCTGGACGGCCAAGCGGCAAATGCGCCTTCGCCATGTCCTCAGTGCTAAGAAAGTCAACTATTCCGGTGGGTCTCACAACTTTTGTATATTTCATTCTTTGTCGCTGGCTTCATTTCTTCTCGAAGATCACATCAGATCTGAGGACATATTTGGTCCCAGAAAGCACCTCCGAACCTTCATGCCAAGTCTGATGCTCGAACAGAAGCACACTACCTGCCTTCGGCGCGATAACGATACGCGATGACATCTGATCAGCAGGGATACCCAAAGGCATAAGGACGGTCTGTCCGCCTGAAAAATCCTCATTCAAATAGAATAAAACGGTAATTCGGGTTTCCCGTTCTGCATCGATGTTGATGATGCCATCTTTGTGCGGTTTGAATCGTTGCCCTGGGCTGTATCGATAAAAACGGAAATTCGGATTTAATCCCAAAGCTTTATCCGCAATCGGAAAAGACGCCACGGCATCTTTCACGAACACCCATAGTTGCGACGCGAGTAGATCATCGTTGAAAGCAATCCGGTCATTGTTGCGGATCATCTTTGCCAGGGCGGGCCCTGTCGAGAAGGCCACTTCAGCCTGTTTAAATCCCAGGTGGTTTGCACGAGCGATGAATTTGGCACACTCAGCAGAGGTCAACACCTCATTCAATACAACATAGTGCATCGTCGTTGGCGAAAATTTGGAAATGAATAACGCTTAAAAAAGGGCGATGAAATGGACCAATCATTTTGTCGGGTTCATCCAATTTCATGCCACTTTCGCTCCGACGATGTGCATGGCAATTTCTCGTTATCGATGAAAATGCCAACGCATGATCTTCTGATCTGTTTTCGAGACATAGTACGTCACCTCCCGTCCCAGTGAAGTTCGCCCACCCAATGTGGGTCTTTCATTTGGCGCCCTGTTCGGTACAAAGTGAATTCGCACTTCGGACTCTTCTTCCTGTATTGAGACCGTAAAGTCCTTCAAGTTCGCTTGATCCTTGGAAAACGCCTCATGTGCGATGAAAAAATAGATCAAGAGTCTGCCGGGAATGACCTGTTCTCGTTTGCCGTCATGATCTTCCACGTCGCTCCTCGCTTTCTGCGAAACTGCAACGCAGGGAATGGTATGCGCAGATAGGATTGTCACTATCAATAATCGAGGCAGTAGCAGATATCTCATTTTTTGCAAGTGGCATACGGGGCGTCAACTCGATGGCTGTCATGACGATGGCGGCTGGTATCGCACATACCCAGCGCACCACAGATAATAATCTCGTGTTCGACATACCGCCTTTTGAACAAGTTTTCCGCTCTTGCGCTGTCCATAGCAGCCAAATCACCCAAGGTTACTTGATAGCGCTATTTGACCAGAACCCTCTTCATCGACGATCAGGACCGCCTCTCGCCAGCCGTTTCTGACGTCGGCCAGCAACGCATCGCGATCTCCACGATTTTTTCTAACAGCGCATACGTTGCGCCATCCAGCGCCTGCACCGACATCCCCTGCATGACCGAAGCATAGTATGCTGCCAGGCTGTTGACGTCGGTTTGGGCAGGGATTTCGCCGTCCGCACGCGCATGGTTGAGCCGCTGCACCAGGGCTTGCTGGGCTGCCAGTCGCCGTGCCGACGCTTCGCGCACGATGCCTTGCCCTTCCTCGCCGCCGCGTAGTTCGCCCGTCGCCAGCATGCAGCCGGAGGGGTAGTCGGTACGGGTGCATAGGCGCGCCGATGCGAGTAAGGTCTGTCGGACCGCCTCGAACGACGTAGCGGGGCGCATCAAGGAGGCGCGCAGTTCATGCGATACATGAGCGACGTAATAGTCGAGCGTCTCGCGGTAAAGCGCTTCCTTCGAACCAAAGCAAGCGTACAGACTGGGCGGGTTGAGTCCCATCGCATCAGTCAGACAGGCGATCGACGTCCCTTCGTAACCGTGACGCCAAAAGACCTCCAGCGCGTTTTTCAGCGCCGCCTCCCGGTCAAAACTGCGAGGTCGTCCTCGCGAACGCTTGATCACTGTGCTCATAGGACTGTTCTCGGCGGGCCTTTTTATAGTTATCACTAAATAATTTTTGATTAATGACAGCAATCTGACTATCATTGCCTCTTTTGTAATTTGTATCAATCACTACAAATAGAGGTCACCGTGTCGGCTGTCAATCAACGCATCTTTACGCTTAATCTTGAGGAAAACGGATATGCCCTGGCCCAAAGTCAGATCACCGTTCCCAAGGTGGGGCGCAACCAAGTATTAATCAAGGTCGGTGCAGCCAGCCTGAACTATCGTGATCTCCTTGTAAAAATGGGCGTCACGGGTCCGCTGAAGAGCGGCCTTGTCCCGCTTTCTGATGCAGCCGGCACCATTGTCGCAGTAGGCGAGGGTGTGACGCGCTGGAACCTCGGAGATCGGGTCGCCTCCACGTTCTTCCCACAATGGCATGAAGGGCTGTTCCGCGCCGACTATGCCACAGCCGCGCTTGGCGGAGGCCAGACCGATGGTGTCTTGGCAGAGTACATCGTCGCCAGCCAGGACGCCGTTGTCAGCGTTCCGCGGTATCTGAGCCTTGCTGAGGCGGCGACGCTTCCCTGCGCCGGTGTGACCGCATGGCACGCCCTTGTGGAGCGCTGTAGACTGCAATCCGGCCAAACCGTGCTCATTCAGGGCACGGGTGGCGTGGCGCTGTTTGCGCTCCAGATCGCCGCCGCCTTCGATGCGCGACCGATCGTGATTTCTTCGTCCGACCAGAAACTCGAGGCGGCCAGGAAGCTGGGCGCCTGGAAAACCATTAACTACCGCGAGCAGCCCGAATGGGACAAGGCCGTGATGGATTTAACTAACGGAGCCGGGGCGAACCATGTGCTCGAACTTGGCGGTCCCCAAACCTTCGCCCGCTCCTTGGCCGCAGTCTCGCCTGCCGGATCGATTGCCCAGATCGGTGTGCTGACCGGGTTTACCCCGCAACCCAACTTGCTGCGCCTGCAATTCATCAACGCCAACATCCACGGCATCACCGTCGGTTCGGCGGCGCACTTCAATGCGCTGAACGCCTTCTTGGCAAAACCTGCGATCAAGCCGTTCATCGGGCGTGAATTCGCATTCGACGACGCGCCTGCCGCCTATGACTATCTGAAGCAGGCACAGCATCTCGGCAAGGTCGTCATCCGTGTCGGCAACTAAGCGCGTGACACTCGTCCGAAGCGCTTTCGACTCGCATTGAGACAAGGTGCGCAAGGTTCCGGGCACCATGGCGTGTGGTCACATCACTTTATGCAAGAAATCAGGCGTTCATGATGCGACGTTTTGCAAGCATTAATGATTTGCCAGTCCAGGGGGAAGTTTTTTGGGATATTTAGGACGGCGGCCGGATGAACGTCCCTAGATTTAAGTGAATTATGGTTTTAAGAACCTGACCAAACCGCTGTCCCAAGTGAGAAGCCCTGGAAAACGCTCCCGGTTTTGATGTTATCTATTCAATGCGTCATCAATGGTTCACCTGCGTTCGTCTTTCTCATCCATACATGACGTGTTCGACCGCGCCTTTTAACCGTAACGTTCACCACCACAGCGTTTCTCTCTGAAGCAGCTTACGGCTGCTTGAAGCCTACTCCTGCAAGCCAGCTACAGAGGACTTACCTCCATCTCATCATGTACATCATCGCAAGCTCTCACTTGCCATAGTGAGAGTGAGGCCAAAAGTGCCGACGCAATTATTGCTACGTTAGCGCACCATTTATCATAGAAACAATTCTTTGCCGAAATAACAGCATCTTGCTATAATACAAATGTTGATTATTAGTCAGCGTTTCCGGCAATAAGTTAATCTATTGCGGACATGAAACTGTTGCAACTTGTAGGTAGCTTGAAGTCGTGTGATGCAAGGCTGGTTTTGTGGAACTCTTGCTCATTCTCTCTGTTAAGAGGGCGTTGACGAAGTGC
>CBHCMF010000258.1:0-5848 GCA_965974465.1 uncultured Noviherbaspirillum sp. | reverse complement strand
TCCAGGTAATGGTGCATTTTTTTCTGATGTTCTTATAGATGTTATTTCTGGTGTTTTCTAACCTCAGTACGCAGTTCTCTCTTTGAGAAGTAGAAGTGTGCGCACCAATATACGTTGTCAGAATGGGATCATCGTAACCACGCAGGTATAGACTCAAGAAAAAACGTCTTTCTCCCAAATCGTCGACGGCAAAGCGCAAGCCAAAGGCGCGGTCCTGCGAAGAGAGACCGTAACGCGCCGTATCAAATTTCTCAAAATGGAATGTTTTACGCTGTCCGGAATCCCAGCTTCCAAGTTCTCCAGACCATCCCTTCTCCACGTTCCCTCTCTTCATCTTGAACAAAGAGATGGGCGGTTTTGGCGTCACCTGTGCCTCGAAGCGTTCGGATGCAAAAGCCAACCAAGGCAGATCAGGATACGGGCTTGGCGAAAGAAGAGTACCTCTTTCATCGTACCCCTCAGGAATCTGAGAAAGCCTGCTTTTTTTCAAAAACACTTTTTTTAAACAAAGCCGGAGATCTTCCTCAAATGCGTCAAAGTCCCCAGAGGCGCAGGATATGCTGCGCTCCAAGGTGTTGGGATCTCGAAGAAATGCCGAATTGATCTTATAGCACTCGTCCGCATTGGTAGGTGATGCTGGCATTTTCGGAATGTGGCATTTCGATTCGCTGGCGTTAGCAACGCCGTGCGAAAAAAGCAGAATTCCGCTGAGGATACACAAGCCAACTTTAATGGCCCGTAGCATGTTCAACGCCCCAAAACAGTTTTTTACATGCATCGTCTTGTTCTTTTTTTGAATATGTTTTCACTGAAAAAACGACTCTCTTATTTTTCAACGTCCCAAACGCTAGGAAACGCATTTTCACTACAGTCAATCTGATCTGACGGTGCCACATAATGACCATCAAGAGATATGCGCTGCAGCTTATCCTTCGTCCCGTGTTGAAATCCACGCCTCTGAAACTTTTTAAGTGACCACGAGTGGACGTATGCACCGGGCAAGCTGACTAAGTTCTTGGCGCCACCTATTTTTGCGACAGTAGCCGCATAAGAACCATGTCGCCCCGTAGGTGGCTTAATGACCTGCGTAGGCGACGGACCTCCTTTGCCAATTGGGGCGCCGGACAGTAACAGCTATATTAGCGTTTGCATTTTTCTTACCTGCGAATGGCTGCCGCTGCTTTTTCCGAATAGGGCTGACACTCGCCAAGTGTTACGGGTCCTACTGAAGCAGTGCCGGAAATAAGTACTTCAGTTTTGGAGTAGCGGCACAGTTGATCTGGGCGTAATGGAAGAGTGACGTCACGTCGAAATGTATTGGCGTCAACGTCAAACTCCCCTTTTGGGAGCGTCATTTCTGCAATAGAAACCTGACCGCTTGGTCGCCCATTGTTTTTCTCTGTTTCGCGTATTACACGGCGAGGCATTCCAAAATGGGCGTCCTTGAGTAAAGCGTAATCCAAATAAAATAGCTGCATTGGCTTATCTAGCATTGCACGATCCACGCTATTGACCTCCCGAAGCGTTACGAGACTGTTCGGCACGAAGTAATCGTTTGGTCTTGAATCACATTCAGGGTCTCTCTCGGCAAAGATCCATAAATGCTGATCATCAAATAGCACAAAACGTGTGGTCAACGACGTATTGTTGCTAAGGCATTTTCTCGGCAGCGATGCGTTATGCCAAATGTCAACGGTGCTTACCGTGCTGAATCCATGTCCCCGATATTTTTCTTGATTGACAGAGGGATTTTCAGGTTTGATGAAATAGATTTCACTGACGTTTCGATTATGTCGATATGCGCTGAGGCCTAATAGCCGGGAATTTGTATTACGGTAGGCCGAGAGTGGCCGCTCGAGATAGTGCTGAACTTCTGCCACGCCGTGGGGAAAGGTATGTTCCCATAATTGTTTCCAATTCGGTTTCTGCCCTGCCGGAACTGCTATCAGCTGAAGAGGAGAACATGAGCTATCTCCATACGCAGAGCAATTGTGCCAACCATACAGATCCAATCCGTTACTGAGGCTTAACCAAGGCGATGTTGATTGAGGAACAGCATAGCCCTGATAGTATGTTTCATGTCCAATACGCGGCATGAATAAAGGGGGGAAGCAGCCTTGTAGTAAAAAGGTAGAGGCCAGCATGAGAGTAGCCAGTAGAGTGCGCTTCTCCATGTAACAGATTCCTTCCGTATCGTGATTGGCAGGCCTAATGAACCGTTGTAGTTGCAAATCCCCGCTTATGAGCAACATCACCGCAAAGCATGTATTTTAGCTCCGCAGCAAGGCTTACCTTTTCTTTGAGGTCGATCGCTATTAGCGATCGACCGTACCGGTCATGCACTGATCAAGCGCCTCGGCTGCATTCTTAGAACGTGCTCGGCGTCTCAATAATTGAGCACGCCCCATTGCCAACCAAAGAATACGCTCAGTGCAATCACAATTGTCAGCAATTGCCGACGCATGGTAACGCATGCGATCACCGCCACGACCGACGCCACCAGTTGTGGATTGCGCCACGTCAGTTCCATGCCTGCACCGTGCGGCGCCAGAATCATCGGCACGACAATCGCTGTCAGCACCGTAACAGGGACAAAGCCAAGTGCCTGCTGCAGGAGTGGCGGAAACGTCACTCGATTACCAAGGACGAAGATGACGGCCTTAATGAATACCGTGATGGCCGCCATGCCAATGATCATCCACGTATAACTCATGCTGCACTCCCTTCCCGCACCTGCCCCAGCGATTGCCAGCGCAACAGTGCCATCCCAACGACAACACCAATCATCACTCCTGACATCAGACCCAGTTTGTACGGTAGGCCGCGCAGCAGATAGGCAAATGTGCCAGCCGCGATCGCAGCAGCCAAATGCGGCAGACGTGTCAGTTGCGGCACCACGATCGCAATCAACGTGGCCACCATTGCGTAATCGAGCCCGAGTGACTGCAATTGTGGAAAAATCGCGCCGAACAGTAGACCGACCAGTGTCCAAGCTTGCCAATTGAGGTACATCACTACGCCGGAGCCGAGGAAATACCAGCGCCCCATTGGGGCATCGGGATGCTTGCGGTAATAGCCGTTCATCACCGCAAAGGTTTCGTCAGTGAGCAAAACGCCGAGGGCCAAGCGCCAGCGCGCAGGCAAGGGGGCAACGTAGGGCAATAGTGCTGCTGCATACAGCATGTGGCGCAGATTGACGATGAAGGTGGTGAGCCAGATGACAAGTAGGCCGGCATGGCCGGCAACTAGCCCGAGCGCAATGAACTGACTGGCGCCGGCAAACACACTCATTGACATCAACTGCCCTTGCCATATCGCAAGCGGGCCGGCAGACGCGAGCGTGCCGAAAATCATGCCGAACGGAGCGGCGCCAACCAGCATTGGCACGGTATCCCGCGCGCCGGCGGCAAAACTGGATAAACGGGTTGAATGTGGCATTACTTCTCCTTTCGGAAACAATAGTAATGCCATAAAAGCAGCCCTGCTTGTATGTTCTTGCGCCGCCCCGCCGCCATTTATGCAGCTTGCCAGCGGCCGGGTGGCACGCCGTAGGCGCGTTTGAAATGCCGGGTGAAATGGCTTTGGTCAGTAAAACCGGTGGCGGCAGCGACATCGGTGACCGACATTCCCTGGCGCAGCAAAGCGCGCGCCCGGCTCAGCCGCAATTGGTTACGCCATGCATGTGGCGGCATGCCGACACGGGAGGAAAACAGCCGCGCTGCATGAAACGGGGACAGTCCGACTGACTCGGCCAGCTGGCCGAGCGTCAGCGGTGCCGTCAGATCCTCAGAAAGCCTTGCCTGCATGACCGCAATACGGCTGCTGTCCGCATGCAGCGCATGGGCCTTTGGCTTGGAGCAGGCATAACGCGATAGTAAGAGCGCAAAGGCGGCCGTCAGGGCGGTCTCTGCCGCCAGCATGTCGCTACCCGCTTCCAGCATACGATGCGCATAGCCAAGACGTGCCGCGACTTCTGCATCCTTGATCGAATCGTCTGGTAGCCATGGAATACCGACCGGGCGGCCGGCAATGTCGCTTGCGAGCCGCTGCATCCATGGCACAGACGGATAGAATGCCCGATACGCCCACCCATGCTCGGTGGCGCGTTCACCGGTATGCACTTCGCCGGGATTGATGGCGGCAATACTATGGGCTCCAGCCAACCGCAACGTGCCACGGTAACGATAAGTCTGAGCGCCATCCTGAATCACAGGGATGGAATAGCTCTCGTGCCAGTGTGGCGCGAATTCCTGTTCATAATATTCTGCCGTTAGCAACTCGGCATCAGGCAACAACGGGCTACGCCAATAATGTGCTGCATCACGGAAAGTGTGGGGCATGACAACTCCTCCAGCAGGGCACTTGCCTGTCATCAGAATCGACAGTATGCATGTTTACGGCCATACGCACAGACCTCGCTGACGAGGCATCCATCAATGGTCGATGATCTTGATTTCTTTGCGCGCATACTTCGCGGCCTCCTGCCGCAACCATTGCTCAAACGCTAACAAATGTGGCGACTTCCGGCGACCGCTGGCCGTAACCAGATAATAGGCATTCGGCGCTGGCGCCATCAGATCGAATACCCGCACCAGCCGTCCCGCGGCCAGATCGGCGGATACCAACGTGCTACGACCGATGGCAATACCTTGGCCGGCAATCGCCGCACCGAGCATCAAATTACTGTCACTATAGGTCGTTTCATGCATGAAGTCCGCAGTTTCAATGTTGGCTTGCTTTGACCAAGCATTCCACTCCGTCTGGCAGTCGTCTCGAAGAATGCGATAACGCTTCAGGCTGGCGATGGTCTTCGGTAAACGCCCTTTGTTGAACGTAGGACTGCAGACCGGGAAGACCCATTCTTCCAGCATTAATTCGGCATCGCAGCCTTTCCAGTTGCCGCGGCCGTAGCGGATCGCAATATCGACACCGGCACGTTCCAGATCCTTAAGGTCGGACGATGCCCGGATATGAACAGCGACATGCGGATGCAGCTTCTGGAACTTGCCGAGGCGAGGCAACAGCCAGCGATTCGCGAAGGACTGCAACGTGGTGACAGTAATCTCTGGGGCGCGTTTCAGGACACCGACTTCTGACATCGCCCGACCGATCTGTCGCAATGCCGGCTGAATGCGACGCAACAACAGCATGCCTTCTTTCGTGAGCAGCATTTGCCTACCCTGTCGCTCGAATAAAGACACGCCCAGCGTGCTTTCCAGCGACCGGATCTGCTGACTAACCGCGCTATGCGTGACGTGCAGTTCATCAGCAGCGTGCGAATAGCTGGCATGGCGGGCGGCAGCTTCGAATGCATGCAGGGCGGTCAGGGATGCTGGTCTCATGACGTATTGTTAGTTTTTCTAACAGATATTGTGAATAAATGTCGTTGGTGCGAGTACAGCATGGCACCTACAATTCATCGACATCTTGCAATGAAGGATAGCCTATGTCTACACCCAACCTGTTGCGCCTGCTTCTGCTCGGCCTTATCTGGGGAACCAGTTTCATGCTGATGCGTATTGCGGCACCAGTGCTCGGCCCGCTGTTGACCACCTTTATTCGCGTCCTGCTCGGTGGCCTTGCACTTTACCTGTTTGCACGGTCTCGTGGCATCGATTTCGGATGGCGTGAAAATGCACGGCACTATCTCGTCATTGGGCTGTTCAACACCGCAATCCCGTTTGCCTTGTTTGCCTGGTCGGCGCTGCATATCCCGTCGGCCTATATGGCGACCCTCAATTCGCTAGCGCCAATTTTCACCAGCCTGTTCGGATTTCTGCTGCTTGCCGAACGTCTTACGCTAACTCGCATCAGTGCCTGTGCGCTAGGCCTATTGGGGTGGCGGTGC
>CBHCMF010000257.1:0-5853 GCA_965974465.1 uncultured Noviherbaspirillum sp. | reverse complement strand
CGACGCTCTAACAATACAGTCGATTGTGACGCCGACTTATTGGCTGCTCTTACTATATGCTGCGTCGCGCGGCGCACATCACTTTTGCGTTATGTTCCAGGTGCGTGATGAAATTTGTGAACACGATTGATGACGTTTTTGACATTGGCGGGCGTGGGTGTGTCGTTGTTCCTGGCGTGCCTTTCACATTCGGGAAAGATGTAAAGGTCGGTTCTGAAATTGAGATTCGCAACCCGAGTGGTCGAATTATTCGAACAACAATCAAGGCATTTGAAATGATTAACCGAGGTAGGCCTATGGACTCTGCCCCTTTTCTTCTGCCGCGAGACGTAAAGAAGCAAGACATAGAAGCTGGCTCGGAAGTTTTTTTATTGACCAACGATGAGTAAAGAACATAACTCGCCGTTCCACACCGACGCACGAGTGCGCCGGTGAACTAAATCGTTAAATTGCATGATACTTACCCGCATCATCTACGAACTGTTTCCCTTTGAGGAACCGTATTTTGCTGCCGATGAAGAGTCGGGATGGCATCAACTTGATGGGCAAGTACGTTTAGACATGGAGGACGGAACATCACAATTTGTCTCCTGGGGCAATGGACCGCTTCAGTATTCAATCGAGGTGAGGCCTTCGTCGTTTTTTCTGGAGGATGTAGTGACAAGACACTTTGACATGAGCACGCATTCGTACTGGACCGGCTTAGTCGGAAAACGACTAAAAGTGGAATATATCGATACGGGACATCAGGTACTTAGATTGTCTGCCGATGAAAGCAATGTGTTTTTATCGTCACAATGCGACGACGGTACACTTCAAGGTGATTGTGTACGCGTGTCGCCTAAGTGCGAATTTAACTCGCTATTCGACTCTGACGAGCAAGCTCGCCGGTCAATGTAGACGTTAGGCATATTGTGATGATTCAGACGAACGTTATTCAAATTGTGCTTGCTGTTACGCTGACTGTATCGGCACAGACTGCGACTGCTCAGGTACCGGTTGCCATATCAACCATAGACCGCAGTCATGCGTTTATCCAGCATATTGAAGGAATATATGCCCAGTCGCTGAAAGCCGAGCGAGAAGGCGACGTTGCGCTCTTTGAAAAAGTCCGAGCGAAGTTTGCCGTCGAGGCGACTTATCAAAATTTGAAAAAGATGGGCAAGCCGACTAGCGAGCTTGCTTCACTATTAAAGCGTTCGGTTGCGTGGCAAACGGATATTTCTGAATTTAGATTTGTAAGGGCTGATGCAAAGCCACATGTGGCGCGTTTGCTGTACCAACGTGAGGGAAAAGATGCACAGGGTCTCACTGTGGAGTTTGCCGTGATTATGGCTCATTGGGACAACGGAGCGTGGAGAATCGGTTGGATTGCAAATGCACCAGGACCGAAAATGTTTATGGGTAAAGAGCGTACTATCGACGAGCTGACAAGTAGCCCGAGGTTTGGGATTTGAAGCAAGGGCCTAACTCACCAATGCACACTGACGGCTTTGCCGCCTGTGATCTCATTCGTTGAGGCTGTAGAAAAAGTCCCAAAATGCCGTTCTTGCTAATTTTCAAGCTAAAGGAATCAATGGCTTACGACACTCAAAAATCCGTAAACGGACTTTTTCTACAGCCTCGTTAGGCGCCCTATGTCGTCCTCCTTTGCTGAAAGTCTCTTCTGCCTCGAGTGCGAGGAGCGCCACCCTTTTCTCCCGTCCGAAATGCTGCTTTACCAGCCT
This sequence comes from uncultured Noviherbaspirillum sp., assembly GCA_965974465.1. Lineage (GTDB taxonomy): Bacteria > Pseudomonadota > Gammaproteobacteria > Burkholderiales > Burkholderiaceae_D > Noviherbaspirillum. The sequence goes on along the minus strand of CBHCMF010000257.1, from coordinate 4,126 downwards.
CCAGAGAAGGAGGGCGCGCCTGCCTATCGAGATTGGGATTGGGGCGTCATGCTCACAGAGCGCGCATGGTGCTTCCAATGTGGGCATCCTACATACTTGGAGCGCGTTCCGAGCCAGCGTGAATTTGAAGTTGCCGCTCGGGTTCGCTCGCTGCCAGATCTGCCTCGTCCGCCAAACGTCGAAGATGAACTGCTCGAAATTGATGACATACAATTTCAGTTCCTCGCGAACCACTTGGCAGGTCGTCGGTCCAGCGGATGCTGTCTTACCTGCGGTTCCAAGTCCGTGCGGCGACTGCAACTGGCAATCGACCGGGTTGTTAATCTCAAACATCCGCTTTGCGGCGGCCCTTTGCGGATCGATCGCTTCTATTTCAACGGCTTTGGTCCAAAGGCCATTCGCTGGTTTGAGGTCAATGGCATGCAAATCGAGGTGCAAAATGACCAGTTCTGAATCCAGCGAGGCGCCCCTCCATCGAGCGAACATTAGCCCCGTCACCATCATCAGGAATCACATGACTCGAACCGTACACGTCGCTGCTCTACTTACAACATGCCTGCTTCTCGCCTCCTGCGCCAGCATGTACACCCCCCCAAATGACGGAAAACTGGCGCGCATCAAGTTCGTCGGGAATCAGAATTACGCGTATGTCGACGAAGGCGATTCGTGCAGCACTCGCAAGCTTGTGGATAGGGATCTATGGTCGAGTACATACATTCACGCCGGCAAACGCATATGGATCGATCAAGGAATCGACACTCGCGGCACGATGTTGGGTTACTACTGTGGCACAGCACTTTCATTTATACCCGAGGAAGACACGACCTACATCGCCGAATACACCAATGAGGCCATGCGCTGCAGAATCTCGCTCTATCGCCTGGCAAGCACAGGCGCGCGCGAGCGTGAAGTGACGGTACGATACGAGAAGCCGAAGGCTTGCATACTGTGAGATGCATTTACGCTTTCGCTTGTTAGGTTTCCGAAACGCCTGTTAATGTTTGATGGTGCACCTTACTACGCTATCCGCACATCGATCAAAATGCCCAATGCTGCCGAGGAAACATCACAAAGTCGGCGTTAAAACAGGCTGTCAACGCGACTGGAATGCAGTCTGAGCTACTAACCTTTCCAAGAAGTCATCCAACCGGACCAGCCACTCCCGGCGTTCTTTATCATAAGTATGCCGGTTATATACACCCTTGATCCCCGGCTGCATATGCCCGAGCATAGCTTCGGCGACAGGATCGGGGCACCCCATTGAAGCTAAAAGAGTTCGCGAAGTCCTGCGCAAATCATGCGGCGCCCAATGAGTCACAGTAAGTCGCGGCCGCTCATTTTCGGGACGAGTACGGCTGTACGGCTGGTGATAATGTACTGTCTTCTGAATCGCGTTCTGCTCCACATGCCCCTCACTGTTTTGTGATGCGAATAAGAATCCATTTTTTGCATGCGGCAGTCGTCGCTGGACGATCGTAGCCGCCCGCCCAATCAGAGGCACACGGAGATCCGTCGCATTTTCATGCCGTGCGTTCTTAGTCTTCGCCTTCGGCACGGTCCACCATAAGCCGTCCGGTTCCTCACTGATTTCGTTGACCACCATTGACACGATTTCGGAGCCGCGCGTGCAAGTCCATAAGTACAGCGTCAGAACGTCCGCCACATTGCGGCTGAAATTAGAAAGCCAGGGAATCAGTTCGCTAACTTCAGCTTCAGACAGCACGCGCTTGGCAGTGCCGAGCGCCTTCCCTTCGATTCGCTTTCCTTTGCTCCGGAACCGGCCGCGCATGATCTGACGCCACCAGTTCGGCGTCGACTCCGGCAGACGTCCTGAATCAAGGTTATAGTCCCACACAGCACCAAGTTCGGCACGCAGCCTAGCTCCCTGCACTGGAATGTGACTAAATGAATCAAGCAGATCGAATGCCTCCGCTCGCGATACATCTGCAGCCGTACGATCAGCGAAGTCGCCGAGCATCGTATCAAACATGCGGCGAACCTCTGCAGCGCCCTTCGGTTTTCGATGCCGAGCAATATGTCCCTTCCAATATGCATCACATGCCATACGCACGGTAAAATGGGCAGCATGCTTGACTTGCCTCGCACGCTCGGCCTCCGCCTTCGCTTCATTACGCGTCGTCCGCTTTTCGACGGCCGGATCCTTGCCTGATTCCCGTACCTTGCGTAGCCTTTCCCACTCTGCAATTGCAGAAGCTACCGAGGTTGACGGCCAAAGACCGATTTTCGTTTGTCGCATACGGCCGTCGATCGGACTCTTGTAGCGATAAATCCACGTACGGGTGGTTGCGGTTGCCCTTAATCGCAGACCAGGACAGTCATTGATGGTAAGGTGCTCACCTGGCTGCAGTAGCTTGGCTATACGGGCATCAAATTGCATGGTCTGCGGCGTACTTTTTAAAGGCAAATATACGTCCAGAATTTTAGCGTAACTTTTAAAATTGCCATATGAAAAGTTACGCCAAAATTGCGAGTGTAGCTCGGTGTAGATAAGTGCCGACAGGAAAGTAAAATATTTAATGAATGTAGTTTCACCCTTATGAATCAAATAGTTACAGAAACACAGTCAAAAAAACAAGACCTTACGGAAGGCAACATTTCGCGGCATACGCCCATGATGCAACAATATCTCCGCATCAAAGCCGACCATCCGGACACGCTCGTGTTTTACCGTATGGGCGATTTCTATGAATTGTTCTTTGACGATGCCGAGAAGGCGGCTCGCCTGCTCGGCATTACACTCACACAACGCGGCACCTCCAATGGCACCCCGATCAAGATGGCAGGAGTGCCGTTTCACTCGGTAGAACAGTACCTTGGTAAGCTGATCAAGCTTGGTGAATCAGTCGCTATCTGTGAGCAAATCGGTGATCCCGCAACGAGTAAAGGCCCCGTCGAACGGAAGGTAGTGCGGATCGTCACGCCCGGCACTCTCACCGACTCAGATCTGCTGCCTGAAAAATCTGATCGTCCACTGCTTGCGCTTTCCTTTCTTCCTCAGCGCAAGACCGTTACCGTCGGTCTTGCTTGGTTATCCATGGCAAGCGGCGCACTGAAACTAATGGAGTTCACCGGCGAAGCAGACTCCGTCGCCCAACGCCTAAAACAAGAGCTGGAACGCATTGTTCCAGCCGAAATCCTTGTGAGCGAGGATGAGACGATATCGATGCATGCCGCTTCCGGCAAATACACTACAGTTCCCCACTGGCATTTCGATATCGCAACCGGCAAGAAGGCCTTGCTTGACCAGCTAGCGGTCGCCAGTCTCACAGGGTTCGGCGCAGATGCTTTGAGCACAGCCCTTGGCGCTGCTGGTGCCCTACTCCGCTATGCTCAATCAACCCAGGGCAAAGGTCTGCAGCATGTTCGCACACTCGCCGTCGAATCCGAAAATGAGTTCATTGGTCTCGATGCCGCAACGCGACGCAACCTAGAACTAACTGAAACGATACGTGGCCAGGATGGCTCGTCCTCGGCACCTACCCTGTTCTCCCAACTCGATCACTGTCGTACCGCCATGGGATCTCGCCTGTTACGGCATTGGCTACATCATGCTCGGCGCAATCAAAAAGTCGCCACGGCGCGCCACGCCGCGCTGAATGCTCTGATGCGTGCGGATGCATCTTCCGGTTTGTCTGCGACGCTAGCCGCGGTCCCAGATATAGAGCGCATCACCACGCGCATTGCGTTACTTTCCGCTCGCCCACGGGATCTTTCCGGCTTGCGCAGCGGATTGCAGCAATTACCGTCGCTGCGCGCCTACGTTGCCATGTGTGCCGGTGATGCCGAGGCGCCTTTGCTAACGTCAATACATGATGCGCTCGCTACACCGACAGAATGCCTTGACCTGATTGAACGGGGCATTGCACTCGAGCCTGCAGCAATGGTGCGTGACGGTGGTGTGATTGCACGTGGCTTCGACGCTGAACTAGATGAACTCCGCGCCCTTTCCGAGAATGCTGGACAATTTCTGGTCGACCTTGAAACCCGCGAGCGCGCGCGAACAGGTATTGCCAATTTGCGTGTTGAGTACAATAAAGTTCATGGGTTCTATATTGAAGTCACCAACGGCCAGACAGACAAAGTACCGGACGATTACCGTCGCCGC
>CBHCMF010000256.1:0-5871 GCA_965974465.1 uncultured Noviherbaspirillum sp. | reverse complement strand
ATGGGGAAAAGAAATTGCTATTTATCATCGGGTGCAAAGTAAGCTCAATGGGGAAATTCAGGTGACAGCACCGCACTCAATCAAGCTCGGCGGAAAGATTGACTGGCAGCTATTCAAGCTGGTGGAGCGCAAAAATGAGCTGCTTACGCAAAAGGCTGAGGGCGTGTGAGCGTGGGCAGGTGATGGTGGAAATGATCGTTGCGTCCGACGTCATAGGCGCGCAGCGCTCGCCCCGCATCATTCGGCGATTTCAAATTCGTGCACTTAGCGTTTAAGTAAGTACCATTGGCAGCCTGTACTGATTTCTTGCCACGTTCAACCTCGAAAAAACGCCATTAATGACAGAAGCGGAATTTAAAACCGCATCCAAAGAGCCGCCGCATACATGCAGGCGACTTTTGCGCATTTGAGGAATTCACATAACGAAATGATTGGCATAGGGGGCGGCGGCACAGTAATGTGCTGCTACCCGAACGGGAAGCCTTGTCAGCGCTGGTGCTTGTGCCGCGCCTCGACGTAGCGGCCGCGCGTCTTGTCCCACACCAGCGTAGTCGCCGGCGTGGAGGATGACGTTGGACGCAGCCGCAGTTTCGGCCATTCGCCGCCAGGAACGACGACAAGCCGCCAAGCCGCATAAGATTCCGGATGCTGGCGGGTGCCGTCTGGATTCCATTTGCCGCCAAACATCTGATAGCGCGACACAGCGTAACAGGCGATGGGCACAAACGTGCCGTCGCGGACGTCGAGCAGGACTTCTCCGGTAAACGTGCCGCCACCCCCGGCATAGCCTTCGCTGCGCGACACTTCGGCGACCAGCACCCGATGTCGGGAGGATAGCCGCAGCCAGCGGAAATTACCGGCCAGAGCGGTATAGTTGCTGCCGAGGTTGTACTCCTCGTCCCTCTTTCCCTCGGGGCTCACGCAGTCGGGAAAGGTGCTGGCGTCCGTTGCCGCGTCTCTGGGTGCATCCTGGGGCGGCAACAGTTCGGACACCGCCGCAATGGCCTTCACCTCAATCACTGGGCGCTGGTCGCTAGACGCATCACCCGTACTAGCTCTGGAGGCCGTCGGCAGATAGCGTATCCAGGTCAGGTGTTCGGGGCCCTGGCGCCCCGACGCTACGAGCCTCCCCTCATGGTCGACCTCAGCGCCGTGGATCAAGAACATCCAATCGTTACGGCTGCCGCCGGCGAGCGGAGCAATTTCTCCGGTCGCAAAATCGCCTGCGATCTGGCTCGCTAGCAAGCGTGTGTCGAAGGGCGCACGGTGCGTTTGCGGATCGATGCCGTACAGCTCGCGATTCATTGCCCGCTGCACCGGCGCTGCTTTCCCGAAGCACTTACCGACTTGGTCGATGGAAGCGGCGACGCATTTCTGATCGGCCCAGGCGGGTAAGGCGGCCAAGCCGAGAATGAGCAGCGCGGCGGCGCACGAATTATGGCTGGGCATGTCCGACACTCCAAGGCGTGCCGTCCGGCATTACCAACCGGTACGGCAGTTTTTTCTCGATGCTTTCGAGTAGCGGTGCAGCCTCGTCGGCGTCGGCACGCTGCAGATAGACGAGAGCCGCCGGCAGGCGCTCGAAGTCGCCCCAGGCGAGCAGCCCTCGGCCGACGTCAAGGCTGAGCGCGCGGACTGCGGCCTGCTCCTGTGCGTCGCCTACGTTGTACCTGGACGAAGACAGTGCCCGGATACCCAAATGGACGAGTTCGTAGGAATTGTCGTTTCGCTCGCGCCGCACTGCCAGAGAACGCTGCCAGTTGCTGGCGACATCGCGCTCTAGTAAGGAGTGGAACAGTTCGCCCTTATAGCCGCCAGTAAGCGCGTAGATCAGTTCGGCCGCCGCACGGTCGCGGTGCCGTTGTTCGTTCCAGGTCTGTGGTTGCGCCAACAGATAGAGTCCGAGCGCACGCTCGCGGTCGCGCGCGACACCGCGACCTTCCGCGTAGAGGTCGGCAAGCATCAGCCGCGCATGGCTGATGATGTTGACGTTGCTGAAATCGAACGGCTTGTCGAGGATGTACTGGAAACGCGCCGCCGCACCGGCGGCATCTCCGGCCGTAAGTAGGCAGCGACCGAGCTGAAGTTGCGGGTAGTCGTCCTCGCGTGCCGCTTCGGGCAACGTCGCCCAATGTGTAATGGAGGCCGACAGCAGCGGCACAGCCTGAGCACAAACGGCGGCATCGAAATTGGTGCCATGGGTAAGACGGTGCGCAGCGAAGAACAGGCGCCTTGCCTCATCGGCTGCGTCGTCCTGCTGCGCGATCGCAGGACAGGCACAGGGCAGGATGATCAGGCCGAGAATCAAGCGCACACATGCACAGGCTCTGGAAAAGATTCGGTCGATCATGAATGGAGACAGCACCTTGCTGGCTGTCCTGGAAAAATATGATGGCAGAACATAACACTGACTATCACATATGACAATTTAATCAATAAAATCCACGCTCAATACACATCGATACGAATTCAGTTAGTCAGAGCAGCGGAAAGGACACCGCTTGAAGAACGAAATCGGCACGACAAGAAGGCCATTAAACCGAAAAAGAGAAAACAAGAAGATGAAATTTCAAATCCTATTCGATAGGAATGCAAGCCTCCCTGGCGAACAGCTTTTTCTGCAGTCTGTTAAACCCAAAGACCATCAAACACAGAGAGTAAGATGACAAACTTAATTGCGAAACCTCTTCGCAGCATTGCATTTCTGCTATCAACCGCCTTCCTGGGTGGAACGGCGGGCGCCTCTTGCCCTTCCCAGAATTGGGATAGTGCGCAGCCCATCGTGGCCCAGCAGCTTCAACCAGAAACCCGTTGGTCGTACACGGCGGGCGAAGACCTACCTATATCAACATTGCGGCTGTTGCGTGCCGACATGAATGAGGCCGAATACGACATCAATGGCGAAACCAAATTCCTAGAACAAGTCAGCACATACAGTGAAATTAACCCGCTACGTAAAGGCGAGAAAATTATCGTCCGTTTTCCGCTGAAGCTTGGCGACGATTGGACAGACGAATTCTCTGAAGAAGGAGAGTACAGAAACTCGTATGAACACTACTACTATGACTATCACGAGTCCTCTAGCAACAGTGCTGCTGCAATAGAAAACATCACGGTTGCCGCTGGAACCTTCAAAGCCATGCGCATTGACCGAATCGCCTATTGGACAAAGTCCAACCCGCGAGCGGCCGAAGGAGGCAAGGTCTCAAGGCAATCGTCTCAAGATGAAGTTAAGGTATCGGGCGTAACGCTGACACAAATTTGGTATGTCCCCTCCATAGGGCGAGCCGTCCTGAAGGCGCAGCTACGCCTGGGACATCCGCTTTACGCACGTAGTCCTATGGACCTTCTACAGTATGCCAATTCTGCGATTGTAGAATTAACCGAATTCGAACAAGGCCCCAACCGCTGCGCAAACAAGAAAATACTGCAAGCTCGTCAACCGGAAATGTATGCCCCCATCGGATATGCGGTCGTATACAACGATACATGGGAGTGGGCGCTTCAAATGCGTGAGCATTATCCGCGGCGTCAACGTTGATGGCGCAGAACGAATAACCGGCTTATGGTGGTTCTGTTGCGTTATCTGTGAAACAAGAGAACGTTTTCGTAGGTAAGGGCATGCCTCTTATGCCGGACGGGCTTGTCCTGCCAAGGCGTAAAACTGACGTAGAGGAAAGCGAATTTGACTGTTGCGACGGTAAATTTGTCAATTGGGGCTTTAAGGCCAACCAAAAATACTGAACCATTTTCTTTAGCTCGTTTGATCAGCCTTTCTGTAGCGCTACGCGCAAGGGCGGTAGCTTGTGCGAGCGATTCCGAGTTGGGAGAAAAAACCCCGCAAACTCAAGCCAACCGGAATGCTATGCTCCAAACGGAGAAGGGGAATCTTGGGAAATGCCAATGCAGATAAGGGAGGTCAGCCTCACGGAAGATTGCCTCTGTAAGAAAGGCTTTGCTTTGGCCGATAAAGCGTTAGCACAACCTATGCGCTGACGGCGTATTAGTCAGTGCATCAAGCTCTGGACAATCATTTCGCCGTTTCGAAAGAAGGAACTGATAGCCTGCAAATCGGAGAAGGAAAGAAATACATTTCCTCGCCCTTCTCGTTCTTAACGATGTTTTTTCGGACGGCTCTTCTCATTGATCACCCTTAGTTTTATCAAAGAGGTGCGCTGAGTGTGCGTATCACTTGTTGTCGCAAAGTATTAACCACACGTCTTCTCCATGCTACGGCAAAGAAAATAAAGCCGAATAGTTCGAACGTAGGCCAAACTATAAACCATCCAAACGTGACAATTGCTACCGCCATCGCATATATGTTGGTCATCATGCCTTCTCGCTCACGAACAACATTAGAAGTTACAGTATTTACCAAGGCTTTGTTTTTAATGGTTCTTCGCCCTTGGGCGACCTGCTTGGAAAGCCCCCCTTGCTCCGCCCAGAATTCGTCTGTATTCATCCAGCCTTGCATGGCACGAACAGGGTCGAATACTTTTGCAAGCAACAGCGTGATATCAATATGTTGATATGCCGATGCTACTAGATTTTGCACGATAGCCTGTTCTGACTGAATCTGATTTGTATTCTTGGCCTTGTAAATGACATTTTGCAGACTTGCACCTACAACGCCTTTAATATGCTGCTGAACGGACTTTTCTGGAACGGCCAAGTTCGGAGCAAAAAAAGCAAGCAAAGCAAAAAGGATGAATGGTATCCATCGCACAATCAAACGATACACCAGAGGATATCGGATCAATCCATTAGACTTTGCCCAACGCAACCAGCGGCCTTCTAGGAAATCATATGCAATTTTGCTGTTGAAGTTGTATGCATAAATGGGTTCACCAGATGGCTTGGTTTTACCTGCGGTACAAGCCAGACGGACGCGCTGACCAGCTGCGACGGCAAAATCGCAATTTTGAAATTGAAAGCAATGCTCAATGCCGTCATCCTCGCGTATCCAGAATTCATTCAGATGGTGTGTAGAGGTATTGCTGTGTATTGTCGGAGCACTGATATAACCGCCGTGTTGGCCTCCGCCACCGGTCGAATAAACATGAGTTTCAGACCAACGTTGCTGGGATTGGTTAATTACCTCGCCTTCGATTGCGTCAAAATATGCCGCACCATTACGGGTCTTAACTTCAAGGCGCTTTACCATAAATCGATATCATGATTACTCCCCCTGTCTGGGGGATACTGCATACATATGCTGTGTCACTCGCATCAAATCTCTCAAGCAAACAGCACGCAAGGAGATTATTGACAAGTTAGGGAGTCAACACGGGCTTTATTCAATAGTTCGCGAGAACTGGTTGGCATGTTCATGAGAGGTGCTTTAAACCGGCTTTTTTCGTTCGCTGTATAGTTTTGAACAATGCCTTTAGCGGCTCCTAAATTAGTGCCATTCTTAGCAAGGAATTTCACATCCAGGGCGAGGAATTTGCAGTTTTTCGGATATGTGACATTGCCGATTACTTCAAACATTTCCGACATATATGCATTCGCTTCGATTTTGAGGTCTTCTATCTTCGCAATTTTCTGAACAGCAGGTGAGACTTCTACAGAAATATCTTGAAAGCCGTTGGCAAATTTTGTGCGGAGATTCATATAACCGTCTCTTACGTTGTCCATTCCGGCACATCCAATAAGTACCATCGTAATAAGAAGAGTGAAACTAACGCGTAATCTGTTCATCTATGCTTTTCCAAAATAGTGATTTTTATGTGTGTTTTAAGAATGATTAGAAAGGCGCACACCCTTACACACCCTTAAATTTCTTGAAAATAATTGCTATAAATGCAATTAAATGGTTGATATTATCACATAGAAACAAAATATTTCCTGGCCTATCAGAGATGGCTCCTT
>CBHCMF010000255.1:0-5887 GCA_965974465.1 uncultured Noviherbaspirillum sp. | reverse complement strand
GCCTGCACCTGCAACGCCGGGCCACGGGATCGGTGCAATGTGCGATCTCGTGGCCACGGCATCCGTGGAAGCTCAGTTCCCCAGCAAAGCGTCCTTGAAGCCCTGCAGTGCAGGCTTGGCCTGGAAGTTGGCATCGAACAGCAAGGGCCAGTCTGGCGCTCCGGGCTTATTGATCCAGCTGTCGGAGTCCCACACCCCCCAGACCGTGATACCGGCCCGCTGCGAAGCTGGCACGGCCCTCAGGTAGGCAGCGACGATGTCATGATAGCGCTGCTTCTGCCGGGCCGCCGCGTCCAAAGTGAAACTGGAGTAGGCGTTCTTCATGCTCACGTCCAGTTCGGTGATCTTCACCTTCAAGCCACGATCTGCCACGGCCTTCAGGGACGACTCGATCGCGCTGATGCTCGGCCAATCGATGAGCACGTGCATCTGGAAGCCTACGCCCGTGATGGGTACGCCGCGTGATCTCATGCCATCGACAAGGGCCAGCATGTTCCACGTCTTCTGTCCGCCGGCTTCGATGTTGTAGTCGTTATAGTACAGGTCGACTTGCGGATCGGCGGCGCGTGCATTGATGAAGGCCTGATCGATGAAGTTGAGGCCCATCTTCTGGCTGAACACGGTGCTGCGCAGAATGTTCTGCACCGTCGGTTGCCCATCGTCAGCCAGCGCCTCGTTGACCACGTCCCAGCTCACCACCTTACCCTGGAAGTGCGAGACGATGGTTTGGACATGGTTCTTCAGCATGGCGGCAAAGTCTCCGCTGTAGTTCTTCATGAAACTAGGAACCTGGTAATCGGCATGCCAGATCAGCGTATGCCCATGCACATTCATGCCCTTGGAGCCCGCGAAGGAAATGAACTCATCGGCCTGGCTGAAAGTAAAGGTGTTCTCCAGGGGATGCAGGTAGCCCATCTTCATGATGTTGCCTGCTGTCATCTGGCTGAAATTGGGGAGCACGACGGCCTGCTGCTGTGAGCTGGTGCTGCTGTTGATGATACTGTTGTTCTCGTTGCCAGCATTCACGGCCACGCCGATCGGGAAGCTCGCCAGAGACTTTAGCCCTCCTGCAGTATCGTCGCCGCCGCTGCTCTGTGCGGTGAAGTTCGCGGTCAGCGACTTGTTGCCGTCCATGGTGATCGTCAGCGGATTCGTGCTGCCAGTGATGGCGCCGCTCCAGCCGGAGAAGACGAAACCCTGAAGCGGAGTCGCCGCGATCGTGATCGTGCTGCCCGCCTTATAGCTGTGGTTGCCTGCCGACAGGCTGGTCGTGCCGCTGCCGCTGACACTAACCGTCAGGGTGTAGCTGACGGCGCGGCTCTTCTGCACCTTGCTACTCGCGAGCACCGTAGTTTGAACAGAGTCAGAAGTACTGCTTGTACTTGTTTGTTCCCCACCACCGCACCCGACTAACAAAATGATCGCTGACAGCAATGCAAATAAATTCCGCAGCATATTTTTTTCAACGTAAGCATTTAGAGGCTGCCATTGTATATTGCAATATTGGGAATTCCAATTTTGATATTGGTACTTTCACTTCAAAATGGCTATTAACGCTTAATGTCCCGAAAAGGTAAAAAGAGGTACTGTCAACTTGCTGAAAGGGATGAAAATCGGTAGCGTTGCTGGAGGAGTAAATGTGACCTGTACCGTGGATTCCGCTATCCCGCCGCCATCATCAGCCATGTCGCTTGGCGGCACAGCCCGGCTATCTTCATTCCTGTTTCGGCCTCTTGCAGATCGCCGTCGTGCGCAAAATGCACGTGTGCCGAAGCCGATTCTGAAACGCCGGCTCAAGACGGCCATGGCTACATACAGGATCGGCGCCATCCCCCTATGCTAATGCCACCGCGTGTGACAACACGCACGACAAGTTACAGCGCCGAATCGTCTACTATGAGGGGCAATTACAGCTTTAATTCTGTTTTTTGAATCGTAATTCACGACCGTCTCTGCGCCATACCAGTTGGCCATTGCGAACAGACATATCTACATTGAACTCACTATTTGATCGTTTCATCGGTTCAATTTCGAATGCAAAATTACGAGCGATGTGAGTGCCGGACGCTTCATAGACAAAGGCATGGCCGTTATTCAATTCGTCATGGTATAGAATGACCTGTTTTACAGGGCCTGGTAATGAGGCGCTTAACCCGCTATCGGTCGTAACCCCACTAACCTTAATGCCATGTTCTCCAAGAAGTGTAACGGATATGCCAGGCACCGCACGCTCTTTATAAGAGATCGACACCAACACCTTAGAATCCTGTGATGGTTGTGCCTCTACTAGCCGATATTGTTCCTTGGATGGGATAACGTCGCTGCGGAAAATGACAGACCCGTTGGCAACTGTCCACGTGCCTTCGGCAACTTGGTCCACCGCGCCGTATGACAAAGCATAATAAAAATGGCCGTCCTCCAACAAAATCAACTCAGAGCCAACTTCTGAGAGATTTTCCAAATAGTAATGTCCAACTAATTTTTTGCTAAGAGAAATATCTTTCTTAGTGCTGCTCTTCACCGGCGGTATTGTTTTCGCAGGCATGCTTATGGGCTTGGCTTCCCAACCCGCTGCTTGCAGGCTACGCACGATATCCTGACGACCTGCCTTATTTAATAGCTCGTATGTCTCAACACTGACCAGCGAATTAAGACGTGCGCCGTTACTGCTAATGGCTTTCAACCGTTGAGCCAGTTGTTGACCGAGCCACCCCACTTGTGGCACATCTGGAGCGTCGCTGAGCGCCTGAGCAAGTCTGTCGACCATCGTGCCGCAACTATCAGCCGCGCTGCCGAAGCCGTGTTCCAACAACAGCGACCAGTATGCATCCGACCTATTTAATACGGTTTCAACCAGCATTCTTGTGTTAGGCAGACATGCATTATCCAATCGAACGGAAAAATTATTGGTCACCATCCTTAATATATCTTCGTCGCCTGACGCTATTGCAAGATCCACAGCTGAGCCCCATGCGTTCTGACTCAAAACATCTGGCCTGCCGCTTTTTTGCATAAACATAGCAACCGCCGATTTATGCCCTTCGTAGATCGCATACTCAAGTGGAGTAGTTTCAGAATCATCTATCCTGGCATTGGGATCGAGACCCGCCGCTAATAAATAGGGGAGCAGGTCATCGCGATGAGCATGCAGTGCAACTTTCAGAAGTATGGAATAGGTATCAGGGAGTTTCTCACCGTCTCTTGGCTGTAGTGCACCATGCGCGATCAGATAATCAATCAATCTCCTGTTCGACGATTGCATTGCATATGAAATATTGTGGAGACCTAGTCTCGCCGGAGAAAAACCGAAATCAACCAATGTGTTGATAACTGCGAAAGCCGTATCGTCACTATCTTTCTGAGCCCATGCGCGTTCAACGAGGTCCTGCGCCAGGGTATCGGAGATTGATTTTTTTTCTTGAATAATTTTATTCAAGAGCAATTTCATTATCTCGATAGCTTTTGGACTTTTTATGTCTGTCTCAACCACACGCATCAGAGGAGAATGGAAATCACCAGCGACGGGATCTGCTCCTAGGCTGAGTAATAGCTTTACCATCTCTGTATCCCCAGCCTCTACCGCATGCCCTAGCGGCGTAACATTGGTACCAGTCATGCCATCAACAGGTGCACCCAATTTAACTAGCCTTGTTACCCATTCATATTGGCGAGTAAGCACAGCATGCCCGAGCAAAGTCGTTGAGGTCGCGGGGGAAGGCGGCAGGTTTAATAGCTTGTAGCGTTTAGGACTGTCTTCAGGCATTGGTCCGATCCGGTCCCAAGCCATATTTCCAACAACGAGCTCATTTAGTAAGGCGCTAGTGGTATTGGCATTGCTGTACATTGCCCACATTGCTGCATCAACGAGGATACCCTCCGTTGTTTCATTGTCGTCCCCTTTCGGCAGACGTGATTTCAGCCACTTAACGGCATCAACATTCCCCGCATGTGCAGCATATGCGATTACGGATTTATGATCGGCATCAAAAAACGGGGTCGTTCCTGTTTTCTCTATTAATGCCAATACTTCAGCTCCGCGCGTTAAACTAACCAGATCATCCCATAGTAAATAGTCGGCGGCAGGGCGTTCTACCTTCGTTTCTTTGTTGCGTTGCAGCTGTTTATCGACAGCCATGTAGGGCATTTTTGCGCCAGCTCCGAGTAGAGCCATAATGATTTGTGCGCGCTGTTCCTGGTCAATAAGCTCAGGTAAGTTAATGCGAAGTTCGGAAAATGCGAGCGAAAATTCTAACGGTTGATGTTTGTAGTTCTCGCCGCCGTATTGATTTGGGTCGGCACCGTACTTCAAAAGAAGCCGAACTATTTCAGGCGTGCCGAATACGGTGGCCAAGTGCAATGGTGATGCCTGAAATTCTTTCTCGCCTTCTTGTACACTGGCACCGCGCTGCAGTGCGAGCTCGAGCATCCGCGTTTTTGCTGGAAGCATTGCAAGGTGAATTGCGCGTCGCTCCTGCAGTTGTGCATCGATGGCACGGTCAGCGATACTTTCCTGTCGTTTCTGCTCGCTTGCGGTTAGGCTTTTGGCAGGCAATAGTAAGGCATGCAGCAGCATGTTGCCATCAACCACATAGTCATTAATATTCGGGACGGCGTCGATTAAACGATTAAAGGATTTTTCATCTCCTTCGCTGGCCGCTGCAAATAATTGCATGACCTCTGGTGTGTTGTCTTGTTTGGCTTCGCCGCTTTCTGCGTAGTTTACTTTTCGAAGATGACCCGTCTGAGTTTTGAGCGGGATTGGGGTACCTACGCTCCAACGTGAAATAAGCGATTTTGCTTCTGCGATCTGCTCGGGAGTTAAGAACTCCTCCCACATTTCATTTATCTTCGCTTTAGCAAGAGCGCCTTTACCCCTAACGGATAAAGAACTGAGCACGTAGGATAAGACAAAGTCGACAGGGCCGCATTGGCCGCATTTGTACATGTGAGCCAGCGCTTCCTGAGCATCTGCATGACCTTTTTCCGCAGCAGCGTGCAGATACAGGCGTGCCTTCTTATTATCCTGGCTTCCTTCAAGGTTATCTCGATAGATAATCCCAAGTTTGTATAGCGCGTGCGCATTACCGGCATCTGCTGTCTTGTGATACCAGATCGATGGCAGCAAATGGCCCGTTTTCGAGGTTTTTGGAATGACCATTCCAAGCCGCCATCTAGCAGCTATTTGCTTCGCTTCTTTCAGTTGAACGGGCAGCATATTGGCGGCCAGCCGTTTGAGGGCACCGTCAAAATAGTGGACGTCGGAACTCTTCTCGATTTTTGCGGCCATTGCTTTATATGCATATGCGAGGACTCGGTCAACTGGAACGCCTTCTCCCTTTTCAGAGATATCGCTGAGCCGCGCTAAATCGCTACTGTTACCCTGCGCCGCTGATTTCTGCAGCCACTCAAGGGCGCGTGCTTTATCTGCAGGAACACCTGCCCCATCCCAATAAATGCCTGCGATGATATGCTGGGCGTCCGGATCCCCTCGCTCTGCGGCCCGAAGATACCAGTGTGTCGCCTGCGTGAGATCCGGCTGAAAATCAGGACAATAACGGTCGCCGTCCGTGTATATCTCCCCAAGGGTATTTTGTGCTTTGATATCGCCATGTTCTGCGACAGGTATCAGCTCTTTCAATGCCTTGACGCAATCCCCTTCACTCAGTGCAGAAATAACCTTGTTCGTACCAGCAGAAGCATCACCGAGTAAAAAAATATAAAAAAATGCAGCGGATAATGTCTGTTGCAATCTGGATTTGTATTGCATATGTATTTTTATAATGAATTGTTTTTCAACGATTGCGTCATTGCAGAAGGATGAATCCGGTGCCGTCTGCACAGTTTCAGATGCATTCGCCATGGAATGAGGGGGGGAGCGGCTGGTCTT
>CBHCMF010000254.1:0-5929 GCA_965974465.1 uncultured Noviherbaspirillum sp. | reverse complement strand
AGACCCAATGAAACGCTTAACGAGCTTGGGATTGGCAGTTTTGGTGGCGGCAACCGCGATTGCGATTGGGATGCTGAACGCAGTCAGCATTAGTTACTGATTGCGACGCCTTTCAGGCAATTGGTCATGCAAGCTTTTGATAGCACTCAAAAGTGAACTCTTTTGCAAGAGAAAATGGAAAATGAGCCCGTGAAACATCCGTTTAAGAAATGAAAAGAGAAATTTCTCTGTTATTTCTCTGTTGATCGTGTTTTGATGATTATCAATTTTCAAGAAAACGTGATAAACTCACGAGCTTCGCGGCTGTAGCTCAGCTGGATAGAGTACTTGGCTACGAACCAAGGGGTCGTGGGTTCGATTCCTGCCAGCCGCGCCATATATCAAGGGATCACGGTCTTTGTATCGTGATCCCTTTTTTATTTTCGCCGCAATACTTTAGATCCAACATCGACTCGTCTCCCCTCTAGCCATGTTGGATGTAGACAGTGCTCGTTGTAAATTCGATTTGCGGCCGCCCTATTTATTGGCAATAATTGAAAATAAGATACTCGGTAAAGCATATGTGACCGGTGACGACGACTGCCGCCGAATGCCACATTGGCGTGTTTAGCTGTAGAAATCATCTTCAATTTGATCATTGCTATGGAATTTGAAGAGTTTGGAACGGCAGAAACAATACCTCGCCCGCTCCCTCCGGCAGAGCGCTTTCGGCTGCTTACGGCGGCCGTGGAGGCCGCGCTCAAGGGCGATCTGACTACCCCGCTTCCCCTAGAAGGCAATGATCAGCTCACCTCCCTTGCCCGTAATCTGCACAAACTGTTTAGCGAAATGCGCAGGCCTGCTGATGCGCCTACCTTGGCAGGGGGACACAGTGCGGCAGAGCAGCAGCGGCTGACCACAGTCAATGCACGGCTGGAATATCTGATCGAGAACACGCCGGCCATTATTTACAGCAGCGTTCCCAGTGGCGATTTTAAGCTGACGTTCGTCAGCGCCAACGCCTCACGTGTGCTGGGCTACGATCCGGAGGAGATGGTCGCCGACCCGAACTTTTGGTTTGAGCATATTCATCCGGACGACATTCCCAACATTTTCTCCAGTCTTGCAATGGTTTTCGTGGAAGGTCAGCGCACGTACGAATATCGTTTCCGCACGAGCGAAGGCCGCTATTTGTGGATGCACGATACCTTGCGCCTGATTCGCGATGCGCAAGGCAATCCGCTCGAGGTAATCGGCTCACTGACCGACATTACCGATCGTAAGAACATGGAAGAGGCGCTGAAGAAGACGGGCGAAGAACAAAAATTGTTGATCGAAAAACTGCAGCAGGCACAAGCGCAACTGCTGCAGTCGGAAAAAATGGCATCAATCGGTCAACTTGCCGCCGGCGTGGCACATGAAATCAACAATCCAGTCGGCTTCGTCAATTCCAACATGGGCAGCTTGCGCAACTATGTAGAAACCTTGTTCAAGGTAATCGACGGCTATGACGAAGTACTTGGACGCTTCGGGGCCAACGCTGATATCGGCGCAGCAGTCGCGCAACTGAAAAAGCAGGCGGACCTGGAATACCTGAAGGAAGATGTCACGGCACTCGTCAAGGAGTCGATGGACGGCCTGAAACGCGTCAAAGACATTGTCCAGTCGCTCAAGGATTTTTCACATGTCGGCGAAACCGACTGGCAGATGGCGGACTTGCATCATGGCCTGGACAGCACCTTAAATATCGCGAACAATGAGTTTAAATACAAGGCGACCATCGACAAGCAATACGGCAAACTGCCCTTGGTAAAGTGTCTGGCCTCGCAACTGAATCAAGTTTTCATGAATCTGATCGTGAATGCATCGCATGCGATCAAAGAGTCGGGGACGATTACCATCCGAACGGGTACGGATGGTGATTGGGTATGGATAGAAATCAGTGACACTGGCGTCGGTATTCCGCCCGAAAACTTGCAGCGCATTTTTGAGCCATTTTTCACGACCAAGCCGATTGGCCAGGGGACGGGGCTAGGCCTCTCCCTGTCTTACAACATCGTGACGAAGCACGGTGGCCGCATTGAGGTAGACAGCGAGGTCGGCAAAGGCACGCGCTTTACCGTGCGGCTGCCAGTCGAGCCGCAGATCACAGGCTAGAGCGATTTGCCCCATCCATAGTGCACGTCAATCCAATCGTACCGAGCCGTCCTCTCCCCAATTCACCTTGGTAATACCAGGCTCCTCCGCCTCCAACCGCCTAGCCTCCAGTTCCTGTGGGGTCAGTTCGCTCTGCTTCATCCGCAGCTCATGCGCAAGGCGATGTTCCTCGCGGAGGTGGTCGCGGCGGGCGAATGCAGCTTCCACCGTTTTCTTCAGGTCATCCGACTGCCATGGCTTGGCGATATAGCGGAATACTTCAGCGTGGTTGACCGCCTGCATGACCGTTTCGAATTCGGTCGAGGCGCTAAGTGCTAAGCGCACGGCGTCGGGCTGAATCCCCTTGATGGTCTTCAGAAAGATGACGCCGTTCATGCTAGGCATGCGGTAATCGGACACGATCAGGTCAAACTCGACTTCCCCGGTGCGCAATAATGCCTGTTCCGGATCAGTAAAAGTCTCGATTTTCAAGTCATCCGCGGGAAAGCACTGGCGCAGCGTGCGCTGCAGCGCATTCAGCACGTTGACCTCGTCGTCTAATAGAAGAATCCGTCTCATGATTGTTTTCGCTCCATGCGTACGTAGACCGTGAGCTGCATTCGTGATGTCATCTCGAAATCGACAAGCTGTTGAATCAACCTTTCATTTAGTATGTGGTCCGCTGAGAGCAGCAGAAAGCCATCGCGCGTAACGAGATCGCGTGCGATGATCATACCGGGCCGTAGGTTGGCGGTATTGATAGGTTCATCGTGTACTGTGTCGCGCCCTTCCTGGCCGCTCATGATGTCTTCGAACACGTTGACCACCGATGGGTCATACCGTTTTCCTCGCCCCTGGATCACCATGGCGGCTGCTTCTTCCGGCCGCAGGCGACGCTGCGCGAAAGTACCGATCTGCAAGTTGTCATAGTCGCTGGCAAGCGCGAGAATGCGCGCCCCGAGTCGGATATTGAATCCTGAGATCCGATCGGGAAAACCTTCTCCATCGAAACGTTCCTGGTGTGCGCGCACAATCGCTGCAGCACCGCGCAAGTCATCCAGAGGCATGAGTAATTGCTCGCCGCGTACTGGATACTTGCGATAAAGGCTGAGCTGGTCGCCGTTCATCATCGAAACCGGTAATGCCAGCAGCTCGTCGGAGAAGCCAATCTTGCCGATGTTATGCAACAGGCCCGCAACAAAGACTTCCTGAGTCTCACGCGCGTCGAGGTCCATGCGCACGGCGATTCGCCGTGCCAGTTCGGCTACCCGCCGGGAATGGCCAGATAGATTCTCCCCTCGCATCTCGATCAGGTTGGAAAATACCTTGATCGATGTAAGGAAATTTTTCTTGAGCTTGTCGTTGAAGGAGACAAGTTCGTCATGTGCCTGCTTCAACGCGGCGGTACGCTCCTCGACCTTGGCTTCAAGACCGATATTGAGCGCTTTCAGTTCTTCATTCTGACGTTGGGTCAACGCCTCCAGCCGTTGTTTTTACTGTTAGAGTGCCTTACGCTCCAAGGCATGGCGTACGATAAGCAGAATATCGTTGTCGTCCCACGGCTTGGTGATTTAGCGGTAAATTTAGCCAAGATTGATTGCATACAGAATGGATTGGATATCGGCATAACCAGTCAGGAGAAGCCGCAAAGTGTCTGGCCAACGGCCGCGCACATGTTCGAGAAAACGCGCGCCGTCCATTTCCGGCATGCGCATGTCGGAAATGACAATATCGAACGGCTGGGATTCCAACAATTGGAGTCCTTCCTTGCCGCTCTCGGCTGTCGATACCTGATATCCCTGTGAGCGGAAGAGCCGACGCAGCGACGATAGGATATTCGGCTCGTCATCGACGCATAAAATCCGTGCTAGCTGGGTCAACGAGACTTCCGGCATGGCAAGCGCATCTGTCATTTGTTGTTTGCCTCCCTCTGTGCGTCTGCTTTAGACTGCTTGATCGGCAAGGTAATACGGAAGCTGGTGCCACGCCCAACTTCGGTATCCACGTGGATCGTCCCCTGATGTTTCTGAATAATGCCATAGGAAAGCGACAGGCCCAAACCGGTACCGCTACCAATCGGCTTAGTCGTAAAGAAGGGATCGAAAATCCGCGGCAGGATGTCCTTGGGAATGCCGGAACCGCTATCTGAGACTTTAATCCACACCTTGTCACCTTCGACGCCAGTGCTGATGACAATCCGTCCACGCTCGCCAGTAATCGCGTGAGCGGCATTGACGACCAGATTCATGATGACCTGGTTGAGCTGTGACGGCAGACACTCAATTTCTGGAATGTCGCCATAGTCTTTGATGACGTCGGCCTTGTACTTGACTTCGTTGTTGACAATATTCAGCGTGGAATCAATCCCGCGATGGAGATCGGCCCACTGCCAATCCTGGTTGACTTCGACGCGCGAAAAATCTTTCAAGTCCTGGACAATTTTGCGTACCCGGCTGATGCCCTCTTTTGATTCGGTCATCAGCGCTGGAATATCTTCCTTTAGGTAATCGAGTTCGAGCCGTTCTCTTGCCGTTTTGACGGTGGCAAGCGCTTCGCTGGAGGTGATGCTGGACTCGACTTCTTCATAGATCTTCAGCATCTCGAACAGTTTGGCGATATAGCCTTCGAGTGAACCGAAGTTCGAGAAGATATAGCCGATCGGGTTGTTGATCTCATGCGCCACCCCGGCCGCAAGCTGGCCAATGGAGGCCATTTTTTCCGACTGCACCAGTTGTTCCTGTGCCTTGCCCAACTGTTCATTCAATTGGGTAAGTTCGTTATTGCGGCGTAAGAGCTCGGCTTCTACCGCTTCGCGCCGGCGGATATCTTCCTCCAGTCTTTCGTTGGCTTGCTCAAGCTGCGAAGTGCGTCGGGCGACCAACTCTTCCAGACGCAACTGCACGTTATACAAGTCAGTTTCCGCAAATTTTCGTTTGCTGACATCCTGTAGTACTTCGATTGCGCCAACAACCTGGCCGCTATCATCCCGCAATGGCGATGCGGAGAAAAACAACCAGCGCCCACTTTCTCCAAGCTGCGGAAAAAAATCTTCGACTTCATACGCCCCCGGTATCAACGGAGAACGCCGGCACTTACCGGTGTAATAGCTTTCGACAGTCTCTTCCGCAATCCCGGACACGATGAGGTCGGCAAGCAAAGGCCTTTTCTGCTTATAAAAGGCTTTCCAGTGGTTGGTGGTGCCCACTATGGCATCGG
Organism: uncultured Noviherbaspirillum sp.; assembly: GCA_965974465.1. Lineage (GTDB taxonomy): Bacteria > Pseudomonadota > Gammaproteobacteria > Burkholderiales > Burkholderiaceae_D > Noviherbaspirillum. Next base: position 598 of record CBHCMF010000254.1, on the reverse strand, counting down.
CAGCGATGCCGGTAATCCTTTCACACGCTCGGTTCCATTGTGTGACAACATGGTTGGCATCAATGGCAAATGCCGGTACGGGCGAGCCATCGAAATACTCTGAAATACGCGGTATGGCTGCCGCGGAGGACCGGTATTTTGTTGGGTCGGTCAGGTCATTCATGAGAACACGACAATCATGCAGCTAATATTTGGCACGCTTCTTCGAACTCGGCTTCCGTGTCTCGGCATGCGCTCCGAAATGCCTGTGGTGCAAGGTTCAAGCTCTTCCAGGCATTCTCGGCCATGATGGGGACGAGGTCGTCGTCCTGGTGCGTAAGGTCAAGGGCATGCACGATCGCGTTAGCAACATGGATGACAGCGGGAATATCTCCTAGGTCTGGTGCTTCCGGCGCATGATGGTTGGCGATTGCCCTTTGCATGACGGACGGAAATTTCCAGTATTCGGCCAGTTCACGTCCGACCAGTGCATGGTCGATCCCCATCACTGCGCGTTCAGCATCGATCATGAAGCAATCCTTTTCCACGCGGTACTTCATTACGGCCAGATACACATCCGGGAAGCGCGTCACTAGCACCAGGCGGCCAATATCATGCA
>CBHCMF010000253.1:0-5959 GCA_965974465.1 uncultured Noviherbaspirillum sp. | reverse complement strand
GCAAAGTCACCGACTATACGTACAACGAAGGCGGCCACCTGATCGAATCGCGCTGTGGCACCACCCGCACCGAATACGACCGTGACAGCCTGGGCCGCTTGATCGCCAAGCGCGTATTCCATAAAAACAATCCGGCGCCAGTGCAAAAGACGCATTATCAATACGATGCACTGGGGCGGCTGATAAGAGTTGTGGCGCCGCATGCGACGCACCGCTACACCTACAGCGATGCCGGCCATTTGATCGGGGAAGAACAACGCTTGCATATCAAGGTCGGCGCCAACCCCATCACGGGTATTGGCGGCAAGACGATCGAGCGTACATTCCTACTCCAGCACGACGTTGACGAACTGGGCAACCGCATCAAGACCACGCTCCCCAATGGCAGAACGGTCGATATCCAACGCTATGGCAGCGGCCACTGGATTGGCACGCTGTGGAATGGCAACCCGCTAGTCGATTTGGAGCGTGACGATTTGCATCGGGAAAAGCTGCGGCAGTTAGGTAGAAGTGCTTTGCCCCAGCAGCGCTTGACCCAGACCAGAAGCTACGACCCCTTGTCGCGGCTGACCAGCCTGAAACTGACCGACGCCCATCACGAATTGCTGGCCGCCCGCAGTCATCAGTATGACGCGGCGGGCAACCTGAAACAAATTGAAGACTGGAAGCGCGACAAGATCAGCTATGAATACGATCCGGTCGGGCAACTGCTCAAGGCCACCCAGCCTGGTTTGGTCGAAACCTTGGCAGTCGACCCGGCAGGAAACCTCACCGATGGTTCAACACAGAAACGCCCGCAGGTAAACAACAAAGCTGCAATCGACCACAAGGAGTGGCAAGATGGCTTGGAACACTTGACGGAACAGCCAGTGAATGAGAGCAGGCCCAAGATCGCACCGGTCACACACAACTTGCTCAAGCGTTACCTAAGCATGGAGTTCGACCATGATGCGGAAGGCAATACTGTCAGGAGAGTGTACAAAGGCAAGAACAACGAACAGCCGTATACACTAAACCTGCACTACGATGCGGAAAACCAGCTGGTAAAGGCGGTCAAGCCGCAGGCAGGGCAGGCCGTCGAAGCCGAGTACCGGTACGATGCATTCGGCAGGCGCATCGCAAAAGTGGTCAGGATGCTGAAGGAAGCCAAAGCGACCGGCACCTATGGCGGCAGCGGCAGAATGGAAGTGGTGCAGGAAGATATCACTTTCTTTGTGTGGGATGGCGATACGCTGATTCAAGAAATCAAGCCGGATAACACGATCACGTATCTGTACGAAGCAGATAGTTTCGTGCCGCTCGCGCAAGTGCATAGCGCCACACCCGACACCATCTATGCGCCGGAAGAAGCGGCAAGCAAACTGGCACTGGACGCAGCGAAAGAAGAACAACGCGAACAAGAAGCGGAAAATCTGAAGTGGCTGAAAGTCACCGATGCAAAAGCGTACAAATTGGCTGTGCAAGCGATAAAAGAGCGCGAGGAACAAGAACGGCAAGAAGCATTCAAGCGTCTGGAAGAAGAAGCGAAACAGGACGGGATTTATTTTATTCATACCGACCATCTTGGCACGCCGCAAGAAGTCGTCAGTGAAGATGGCAAGGTGGTCTGGCTGGCGCGCTACAAGGCATGGGGCAGGGTTCACCAGCTCGACAAGAATGACGTCCGGCAGCCGTTGCGGTTTCAGGGGCAATATGAGGATGAAGAAACGGGGCTCTACTACAACCGGTATCGGTACTACGATCCGGACACCGCACGGTATTTGACGCAGGATCCGATTGGGCTGGGGGGAGGCAACAATCTATATCAATATGCGCCTAATCCAGTTGATTGGATTGACCCGTTGGGACTTAAACGTGGCGATCGCGCATCTTTACCAAAAAATTCTCGTCATCTTAATACTAAGAATTTGCCTTGCAATATCGGTAAAAATGGACGCGAAGTAAGCTCTTCTGATGCTCGAAAGAGAGACTACCTTTTTAATGATAAAAACGATGCTATGAATGCAGCACGAAAACAGCTAGGTTCAGGTGCTGTAAGAACTTATGATAAAACGACTGGACAATGGAACGGATGGAGGGATCCTAAAACAGGAAACAGCGTTTATTGGAATCATGGCGATTGGGCGCAAGGACAAGGTACGTCAACGTTCCCCCATCTCAACTACAATATTGATGGAAAACAAGGACACTTTTTTATGAAAGATAAAATTGAGAATGCGGGAATGAACGATGCATTTCATTCATATTATGGAGCTCAGTTAGGTTGCAAATGACCTTAAACGACATAATAAAAAACAGTGCGGATTCGCAACTTCATGCCGCGATATTTGAGAAAAATAAAATTAAGCTATCTTTTTATCATTATGAATTAGACACGAATGTAAATATTACGCTTAATTCAAACATCGTTTATTCAACCTTTGAGGATACCCACCAGAACACATTCTTTATTAAATTGCTTCATCTCAATGAACATCTATCCATTCGTAATGGTGTATACGTTCCAAGTACTGACTTTTCTGAGTTTATGTCCGAAGTTAGAGCTAATCTTTCTTTAGCATATGGACTTAGAGCAAGTAAATATAGTTTGCTATTTTCATTGATTGGAAATTTTAATCTTGCAGCAGTTCTTGTTGATGAAAACGCAATTTCATATGAAATTTTATAGAATCAGCAAGTGTAGGGTGCGTTTCACGCACCAATTCAACTTGTTCTGCTCTACCTTCTTCAAATAAAAAACCTCCCCTCTCCGAAGTGAATCGGATGCAAGGGAGGTTTCTTTTTTAGCGGCAGAAGAAGAGCCGCTGCCTACCGGATGCCCCGTTTCGACGGCAGCGAGAAATCGACTTCAATGCCCAGGCTCTCGAGGTTGGCGCGAGGAGCAAGAACGGCAAGAAGCATTCAAGCGGCTGGAAGAAGAAGCGAAACAAGACCGGATTTATTTCATTCATACCGAGCATCTGGGCACCCCGCAGGAAGTGGTCAGTGAAGAGGGCAACGTGGTATGGCTGGCGCGGTACAAGGCATGGGGCAGGATTCACAAGCTCGACAAGAACGATGTCCGGCAACCGCTGCGGTTTCAGGGGCAGTATGAAGATGAAGAAACAGGGCTCTACTACAATCGGTATCGGTATTACGATCCGGATGGTGCGAGATTTTTAACGCAAGATCCGATTGGATTGGCGGGCGGCGTCAACCTGTATCAATATGCGCCTAATCCGATAAAGTGGATCGACCCTTTAGGTTTATCATGCGCAGTGATTCCCAAAGGTAAGTTGGATTATCTCTTTGGCCGTGCTACCGGCAGACAACATAACATTGACCGGTCTCATCAAAACGCCGCGCAGATGAAGCGCTTGGGGATTGACGACAATCCTGTTGGTCATGCGATTTTGTACGCTCATTTAAAGCAGGTAGGATCATCGGGAGGTAACGTTACCCAAAAATTTACGAATGAATATGGAGTATTTGAGGTGAAAGAATCGCTCATAGCGGGACCTTCAGGAAAATTTGCGCAGTTTGAAACCACTTGGAAAGTTGACCCTGATGGGTGTCGAACGTTGACTACGGTCATTCCAAAGGGGGGGCGACGAAAGGCGGACGGGATGCGGTACCCGGAGGGAGAACATTTTGATTAAACATTTCCCCGATGAATCTAGCATGCTCCTTTTGGGCGCTGAAACGCTGGAAGCGAGTCCGCAGGATGGGTTTTGGCTGTATCGCTTTCAAGATGGCAATCAAGTCGAATTACTGTTGTCTTTCGACATCTTCGAAGGGAGCATCCAAACTCAGCTCAAATTTCAGGGAAAAGAAGTCATCACCGTTTCCCATGAAAACACAGTTTCCATTTCTGTGGAGAATGAAGAGAAAATCTCCGCTGATTTCGATGTTCCGAATCAGTACATCTCTCTGGAGATTCATCTTATTCCGGAAATCAAAGTCAAGTGGAGCACTTTGGACGTATGATTCCTTCCTGCTCACCTGTATAACCTTCTACAACAAAAAACTTCCTTCCTCTTTCCAATGAAACGGAGGCAGAGAAGATTTCTTTATGAGCCGCTAAAGCGGCTCGACCGTGCTGATAAGACTATGGGATGCTTAACTATATGGATTAAACCCGATAGGCCGTTAGAAGATTTTGTCAAACTGCTCGATACAGTTTTTGATATCCCCTTGTCGCAGCACGCCACTACTCAATTCGATGAACATCCGGGTTATGTAATTGACTGGGATGATGACGACATCGACGTGTTTATTCGGGTTTTAGGTGTGCCAAAAGACATTGATTTCTTAGAAAGCCGCGACCCAATAAACTTTGACATTCGTGATCGTCAGTACGAGATAACTATTTGCGCGCACAGTGGCATTCCTATGCAGGTTGCAGGAGGCCTCAATTTGCCATACTCCAGCATGGAAGAAATGCGCGATGCTATCGTTGCCAAATTAGTGAATGCAGGTCTTCTTCTTTATGAAGGGTTGCCGCCAAGAATTAGGTAATAGCAGAGCCAGTTGAAGCTGGTATCAGGAATCGGGCCGATCGTAGCGAAGGATATTTGCGCAGACTACTGATGCATGGTGCAGTCTGTACTGAGTCGCACTAAATCAGCCGAAACGTGGCACCAGCTGACTGGCGCAACTGATCACGCGACACAATCTAATGTCGCTTGTGTTAACGGCCAACAGAACAGTGCGCATCGTTCGGGCAATGCAGGAACACGGCCGGGAATTCCAGACTGGCTTCTCCGCCGTGGCCGCTAGAAAAATCGGGTCGAAGTGATTGGTCAATCAAGGCAGTAACGACGCACGTCACCAGGTTGACCAGGTAAGAGGCAGGTGATGGTAAACAGGTAAGGCCAGGACGGGCTCAACCCGATTAAAACCCTGAGCAGATACGCTCGGCGAATTCCATAGAGGCCAGCAGCGGGCCGAACGACAGAAATCTGAGACGCGCCGGTACATCATCAGAAAATTTAGATAGTCTTGCTCGGCGCTTCCTCTGAATCGCCATGTCAGAACTTGCCATAGATCGGCCAATGTATGATGTGTGATCGTCAAACGCGTAATTTCAACGATAACTGGTCCATGCTCTATAAAGACCGCATCGAACCACGGCTCCTGCCCCCAAAGCGGCTCAATCTTAGGGACAAGAAGCGCTACAGCATCAACTAGATTCACGTTCGGCAACGGAAGATTGTCATAAATCGCTAGCCAGTTCCTTGGGAACTTACGATATCCCGCTTTCCCAAGCTTTGCCTTTTTGCTCGAAACTACATCGGCGATAGAAGTCGCCCAGTCCTTCTCCGCAGCATTCCCGGCCCACCCCGGCCCCATCAAGGTGGAAGCAGCGATAATTTTTCTCAATTCCTGTATGGTCTTCCTTGGTGAGTTCGGACGAAAGAGAGAGAGGTCAATCACGGCGTCAGGTTTTATGTGTTCAGCTAAGGCCAAGCATGCCGCATAGTCCCGACTGATTGCCTCGGTTATTTCAATTCCAGTGCTGCTATTGCCTAGAACTAACTCAAAGTCGGGCCTATCTCCGTGCGTGAGCTTAAGAGGAAAATGCAGTCGCCCTTGTTGATTGAGCGTGGCAAGCAGTCTACAGATCGTCCATCGTTCAGTGTCTTCGGTGGTTCGTCCCTTAGTACGTCGTGCCATGGAAATATCCGTACCCGCCAGTAGTGTGCGTAAATTTGCTGACGAGTCGACAGCATCAATATGGAATTTATCTGACGATGACACAATATTGAACTCTCATTTGCCCTTATATGGATAGGTCAGACCGATCAGGGAGGTCTGCTGATATGCATCGTGGAACACTGACGTGGAATATCCATCTGATAATACAATGCGCAAGGCCAGCTCACCAGCATCAAAGACGCCAAGGGCGGCACCCAAACCCTGGCTTACAACAGCGTCGGCCAACTCGTCAGCCATACCGATTGCTCCGGCAAGACCACGC
>CBHCMF010000252.1:0-6006 GCA_965974465.1 uncultured Noviherbaspirillum sp. | reverse complement strand
CCGCTGTGCTTTGTCGTGCCAACTGTTCCATTCAGCGTTTTGTCAGAGCGGCTGCTGTGAATCGCTTGAAAGGCTATATGTGTGCTGAAGATCGAAAAGGCTGAATTGTGATGAATAAAATAGAAAGATCAGTCGCCGAAAACGCGGCTGAATTTGAATGGCAACGTGACGATGTGTTTGGCCGCATCGCAAAGCGATACGATCTACTTTGTGATCTCTTCAGCTTCGGAATCCATCGGCTATGGAAGCGAAAGATTGCAAAGCACATTTCCGGCGAAGAGTCGTCCAGCTTGCTGGATGGCGCGACGGGCACCGGGGATATTATTCTCCGCGTTCTACAACATTCTTCCATGGCGAGCCGAACAATTATCGCTTCAGATGTGAGCACCAAAATGCTTGGGATGGCCCAGCAAAGGCTAGAGAGGCATCGTGATCAAGTTTCGCTGCAGAGGTTAAACGCGGAAGAAATGCCCTCGGTTGCCAGTGCAAGTGTCGATGCTTACTCTATCTCACTGGCCCTGAAGATCTGCAATCGCCGCCGTGTACTCGAGGAAGCCTTTCGCGTCCTTCGGCCAGGAGGTCGGCTTGTCATTCTTGAGGCATCGAATATCCCTTGGGATTTGATCAATCGTGCGTATCTCTCGTATATGAAAGTCTGTATGCCGGTTCTTGGATGGCTGGCTACGGGAGGGGACGCCTCAGCATACAAGTATCTCTTACAAGGGATACGGGAGTTTCCAACTGCCGAATCGCTTGCTGATGAATTGGTCAACCACGGATTTCATCAGGTCGAGTTTGAACGACTTTCGCTTGGCATTGTTGCCATTCATACCGCGCGCAAACCGCTGAGTGCGAATAAGACTTAAGCTCTCCAATAGGTGAAGCGGCTCTGAGATTGCGCCTGCCTCTACTGACTTGATTTTCAATGCCGACCACAGGAATATGCCCTGTATCAAACATCTAGGAGATGGATAGCCATGGTTTCAATGAGGCAACTTAGATATTTTGTCGAAATCATCGAGGCAGGCAGCTACACGCTCGCCGCAGAACGGCTGTTCGTCGCGCAGTCAGCGTTAAGCAGGCATATTAAAGAGCTGGAAGAAACGATGAAAGTCCAGCTTCTGATACGCGACGCCAAGCCTCTCAAAATGACCCCGAGCGGCCAGGCGTTTTATGACGGAGCGAAGCAGATTCTCGCAATGGTAAGTGAGACGGTGATGCATTCCCGCCATGTCGCCCAAGGTGAAAGGGGATCGATACGGGTTCTGCATTCCAGTTCGGTACCGTTAGGTAGCCAGATCATGGAACGCATTCATCGCTATCTGGGATCGAGTCCTGGTGTATCGCTGGATATTTCCCAGATGTCGTCTGAGCATCAGGGGATTGAGGTCGAGGAGGGGCGTGCCGATATCGGCTTGGTGCGGCTACCTACACATCGCAAGTTCCCCAATCTGAACATGGTTGAGCTGTTCTCGGAGCCATTGATGCTGGCAGTGGCAGGCGCGCACGCCTTAACCAATGAAGCGATTGTTCCAGTAGAAGATCTTCAGAATGAGCACTTCGTATCCATGCCGCATTGGTCTCGGGGAGGATTGAGCTACCGCGTGACCGAAATATGTACGAAAAATGGATTTGTTCCACGTGCCGCTCGCGTCACTTCACGCAAGACGACGCTTTTAAGCCTGGTGAGCGCGGGGTTTGGGATCGCCATCGTACCGGCTAGCATGAGCGCGATTGCGCCAGCCGGCATCCGGCTTATCCCTCTATCCGGGCAGGAGTGTGAATCTACCGTCGCCATGATCCATCGGAAGGACTTGTCGGTTCTGGTCGATAAATTCGTTGCTGCGTTTCGTTTGGCGGACGGTGGCGGGCATCGCTTTTTGAGATAGTTCTTTGCGTTTTTTATATTGGTATTTGCCTTGGCGGGTCAATATAGTTTGCTAAATGCGTTTGTCATTGATGATCAGTAGCGGATTGACCTCCACATGCTAGCCGACCTTTCATACTCTCAAATTGCCACAATTTGGTTTGCCGTCGTATTCGCTTATGTGATTTTTGCGATTGCGGGCTTTGGCACGGCCTTGGTTGCAAGTCCCATCCTCGCACAATTCATTCCAGTTGCGCAGATTGTGCCGCTATTGGCGCTGCTGGATTTCTTTGCGGCCGCCACCAACCTTGCGCGCGATGGCCGACAGGCAGAACTTTCCGAACTTAAGCGCTTGGTTCCCTTGATGGTGGCAGGAAGCGCAATTGGCGCATCGATTCTGCTTTTCTCAAAAGCCGAAGTATTGTTGCTGATGCTCGGCATATTCGTCATTGCTTATGCGGTGTATTCGCTAAGCGGCTATAAGCCAATACGGAAATTTAGCGCGGTAGCTTCTGTGCCATTTGGACTGGTGGGGGGCATTTTCAGTGCCCTTTTTGGCAGCGGTGGTTTTCTTTACTCGATTTATCTGACCAGCCGTATCGAAGACAAGCAACAAATTCGTATCACGCAGAGCACGCTGATCGGGCTTAGTACCTTGACCCGTTTAGTTTTTTTCCTGGTTGCCGGCGTGTATGCCAACATCAATCTCCTCTTGTTGGCAGGGGTTCTCGCGACGTCGATGTTGACAGGGGTATGCATCGGCCGACATATCACGCTGAAGCTTACGCGTGAACAATTCATCAAAATCGTGAATATGGTTGTGCTTGCTTCTGGTGTATTTCTGCTTATTCGCTATTTTTCTTGACCTTCATCTCTAACAATCGAATACCTTGCTAATTGGAAATAATCGGCTTCCGCTCGAGAGGACATTCTGGAAGTCAGCTTGTTTGGCCGCGAATGCATTGAAATGTCGTGATCATTCAAGATCGTCCTGTCGGCGCTATTACAATAGCGCCTATGAGCAACACAACACCTCTTCGATCACCGCTGACACGGATCTGGGCGCCTGATGCGCCGTGGGAGGAATATGTCCGTGCCTTTATCATGCGGGACACGCGCGGCTGCAATTTGAGCAAGCGAGAGCAACTTAACCGCTTCCCGGCAAACTCTCATTGCACCATCACCTGGTTCCTGGAGGGGGATGTCGATCTACTCTCTTGCAACGGCCAGCAGCAGCGTACGCGCTTGCCTTCGTGCGTCGTTAGTGGATGTCAGTCTTCCCCCGTGACCTCGGAGAACTGTACGGACGTGCAGGCGTTCATGATGGTGTTTTACCCCGACGCGTTTCACGCGGTGTTCGGCGTCGACTTGGCTCTGTTGCAAAATCGGTTTATCGATGCGCAGGAGATATTACCGCCACACGGGTTGGAACTGGTCGAGGCCGTCTATCAGTCGCAATCCGACGAAGAGCGCCAGCAAGTGGCCGAGCGCTTTCTGGCGCAGTATGCGCGAACGATGCCGACGACCGCCTGGACGCGACTGCGTCGCATCGGTAACAAAATTACCCTGACATTCGCGAGCGCCATGCTTGGTGTCGGCCCGCGTCAGGTGCAGCGCCTTGCGTTGCGCGAAGTTGGGCTTAACTTGCAGACATTGGTCAGGATCTGGCGTGGCGAACGCAGCTTCCTGGTCGCACAACGTCACTATCGGCTGGGCGAACCCATTCACTTGGCGGATCATGCCCTTGCCGTGGGTTATGCTGATCAGTCGCATCTGGTACGTGAATGCAAGGCCCAAACAGGACGCACGCCGACGCAGCTCGCTCGCGAAGTGCGGACCGAAGAAGCCGACTGGATTTATCGTTTGGAATTTCCCTCTTATGAAGACTCCCCGCCCACCCGGTCCCCGTGATCGCTTCTTCGGCCTGCGACTTTTGCGTCAGATGGAACAGGACTTTCTTGGTTTCTGGCACGCTGCGCAAAGGACCTATGGCGATACCGTTTACGTGCGACTTGCGTATTTCGATAACTATGCCTTCATGCACCCGGAGCAGATACGTGAGGTGCTGGTGGACAAAGCGCGCTCGTTTATCCGCTATGAGCGCCATATGCAAGTGCTTAGCCAGGTGCATGGAAAAAGCGTGCTGACTACCGAAGGAGAAGTCTGGCAGAAACAGCGTCGCATGTTGCAGCCCGCATTCAGCCCGAAGCGCTTCGCCCATTACGCGCAGCGGATGGTTGATGCGATTACTGATATTGTTCCCACCATATCTGACGATGGCAGCACGCCGGTCGACTTCGAACATGCCATGAACATGTTGACGATGGATGTCATTCTGCGAACCATGTTTGGTGGCAAGGTTGGCGAAGACACCACGGATATCGAGCGAGCGGTTCATGTACTGAGCCAAGTGGGCTATGAAGAGATGTTTCGGCAGGTGACATTGCCGGACTGGTTGCCACTTCCCGGTAAGGCCGAAAAACGTAAGGCGATCCAGCTCCTCGATAGGCTGATTTGGTCACACATCCATGCGCGTCGCGCTGAACCGGAGATAGGCGAGGATTTGCTCGGCATGCTGTTGACTGCCGTTGACGCGGAAGGGGATGGTGCGATGCTGACTGATCGTGAAGTGCGCGATCAGCTCATGACGATTTTCCTGGCCGGACATGAAACGACCGCATCTGGATTGGCATGGGCTGGCTGGATATTGGCCGCGCATCCAGAGGTGGCAGAACGCGCTAGAGAGGAAGTGGATCGTGTGCTGGCAGGACGCGTTCCCACCTTCGCCGACTTGGCACACTTGCCCTACCTGGGCATGGTGATCAAGGAAGTTCTGCGCTTGTATTCGCCGGCTGTGGGCGTTTTCATGCGGCGTGCTGTAGAAGACGTGCAAATTGGCGAATGGCTAGTGCCAAAGGGCGCTCTGGTCACCCTTTTATCGACGGTACCGCATCTCGACTCCCGCTGGTTTTCCAATCCCGAAAAATTCGATCCGTCCCGCTTCGAGACCGAGGCTGCCAAGCAGGTGCCGCGGGGTGCTTACTTCCCTTTTGGCACCGGCCCTCGCGTTTGTATCGGCAGCAGCTTCGCGCTCATGGAGATGACCTTAATATTGGCAATGCTGCTCCAACGCTATACGCTGCGTCCTGCTCCAGGGCAGACTAAGCCTGGCATGCGCGTTCAGGTAACGCTTCGGCCCGAAGGCGGTGTGCGGCTTGTTCTTGCAAAACGGGCAGCGCACGTAGATGACGTGGTGTCGGCGAACCATTTGTCGGCACCAGGCAATGCCTGTCCTTTCCATGCCACGGCAAATTAGAGTGGTTTGCGGGGCGCTTGGAAAGTAATGTTATGTCGAATATGCCGAAGAATTTGTACGGCTGCGCCGCCGATGGCCTTCCACGTTAGGTGCCAGATCCATGCTCGTAGTACAAGTCGTTGAAATTTGGTGGACTAAGGCGACTCGCGGTGCTCCGCGCTCAAACGAGCGTGTCGGTCTCCCAAGAGCGTTTTCAATTGACAGTGGCCCGACCGAGTACCTTCTTCAACACTACCGCATCGAGGAGTGGGCGGCCTTCCAGCCGAAGATCCTCCAGTCGGAAACCAAGTCCTTAGAGCCTAGGACAGAAGGGGTTCTACGGATTTCGCCTGAAGCAGGAGGATATTTCAGTTTGGGGCTTACAGGCACCCCTTACGGTGGACAGCCGAAGCGCCCCGCGTTTCAGAACGCTATACGGCTGGCGCCGGGCCATTACGCACGTTTGATTGTCAATGCGCGCCACACTAGCTATTCGGGCCAATACTATTCTGAGACCGTATTTAACGTAGCTTGCGGTAAAAGCATGCCGCCCAATCGGTTTTTGCTTGGCCCGCCAGATTATGAGCTAGATCTCAAGGCGAACCTTTTCTAGGGGGAATTCCCTCGCTGGCTATGGGTAACGGAATCCAGGAATGCGTGTAATGTTCGGCGTGATGGCAGGAATTTTCTTGAAGCTTCTCTAGAGCGATTTGCCTGTGCGTGAAAGGGGACCATCTCGGGCCTGTGATGCTCACCGTAGCTCACATACGGTTGCGCTTCTCGGCCCGTCCTGACCTCCCTTTCACGCGCAAACAAAGCGCTCTAGCCCGGATATTTCACCAGG
>CBHCMF010000251.1:0-6008 GCA_965974465.1 uncultured Noviherbaspirillum sp. | reverse complement strand
TGCGCTTCTCGGCCCGACCTGACCTCCCTTGCACGCGCATTCAAACCGCTCTAGCGGCCGACATGCCGCAGCCAAGCAACCGCAAACATACCCTTTACTCCGTTACTCAGAAAACGCTAAGTAAGACGACAAACTCGGGCTGCATAGCGAGTGCTGATACAGGACGCCGTGGCTCTGAGGTCGTCTTAATGACCGTTTTCTGAGTAATTCTCGCTTTATTTCATTAAGCGGCCGTTTGTCGCATTTCATTTATTATATTAGTGTGGCACGAATCTATAGTGCCGTTCAATTGCATGTTCAATCGGGGGAGCCCAATGCTCGCAAAAAATAAAATAGAAAATGCCACTACGCTTTTTGAGCCCAAGACCATCGTACAGTCATACCAACAAGGCTTGAGGAATCTGACACGTGAGCATGGCTTTGAGCCGCTAGCCATCGAAGGCAAGGTTCCACATGACTTGCGTGGCACGTTTTACCTAAATGGGCCGGCGTTATTTTCTCTATTTGGCCGCCCGTATCAGCACTGGTTTGATGGAGATGGCGCAATGACGGCGATCACTTTCGGCGACTCGGTCGCAGGCGCAGTACGTTTGGTTGAAAGCGCGGAGCTCAAAGAGGAACGTGCTGCTGGCCGCCCGTTATATACATCAGGCAGTACACTTGCTCCTCAGTGGTGGCGGCGGCTCGGGCTTCGCTTCAAAAATGTAGCCAATACCAAACCGCTTTCTTGGAACTCACGATTGTTTTCCCTTTATGAGGCCGCTCTTCCAACAGAGGTTAATCCAAAGTCGCTCGCCACAATAGGCGAGACGTCATTAGATGGCGCAATTAAAGGTTATTTCTCAGCGCATTTTCATGAGGTTCCTAGTCGTAACGCCTTCTACAATTTCAGCATCGAGCGCGAGCGAAACAGCATTCTTCATCTCTACGAAATGCCGAAGGGTGGCGAAATTCGGCGTATTGGGTCGCTACCGCTCCCGAAATGCGCTTCCATGCTGCACGACTTCATTGCTACTGAAAAGCATCTCGTATTTTTCGTTCCTCCAGTCAAAATAAATGTGCTTCCGGTATTGTTGGGTATGAAAGCGCCAGGCGAAGCAATGCAGTGGCGCCCGGCAGAAGGTACGACGGTGCTCGTTATCCCTATTGAAGCACCGGACCAGTACAAGTCATTCAAAGTAGAGGCTTTCTTTCAATATCATTTCATGAACGCGTACGAGCAAGGGGAGGAAATCATTGTTGACTTTGTTCGCGTGATGGATTTCGAGTCGGCGTTCAAGGGGCATAATGTCGAAGAACGTGCAAACCATTTTAAGACCGCAGGACGATTGCACCGCGCCATCGTCAATCCACGCTCCTCGACTGTCCGGCTTGAACAACGTTGGAGCCAGCCTTGTGAATTTCCACAGGTTGCGCCTGCCATGCAGGGCCGTCGCCATCGGTATGGCTACGTGCTTGCCTCAAATGAGGCGGAGCCCCAGACCAAGATTGCAAAAATAGATTATGACAGCCGCGATGTCATCTCCGTGTCGTTTCCTCCAAATGAGTTTCCGAGTGAAGCTGTTTTTGTTCCGCATGAACAAGCAACCGAAGAAGATGACGGTTATCTAATTTCGCTTGTTTATAACAGCGACAAAGACCGTAGCTACCTAGCGATATTTGATGCGCGCAAATTATCTCAGGGGCCACAGGCCCGTTTATGGTTTGATCACCATATACCAAGGCCGATTCATGGTACGTGGTGTGGTTTGGCGCAAGAGGCGTAGAAAATATGGCGTGCAAGGCATGTATTGGTTGACTGACACGCGCTCTGAATCGGATTCTCAATGTCAGCTTTTGAGAATCCTGTACTTCCAGTTTTGGGGCGAACTCTGCCTGTTACCCACAAAACGGACATGTCCGCTCCCAGTCTGAGGCAGTCATTGGACTACCATTGACTTCAAATCTAGTTTATTAAAGGCTCTCTTACGCGCGCCCAAGCGCAGGCAAGTTTGCATCAAGCTTGAACACGCTGACTACCTGCGCCAAGTCGCTTGCCTGCTGCTGCAGGGCTGCTGCCGCCGCTGCAGCTTCTTCCACCAGTGCTGCATTCTGCATGGTGGCGTCGTCCATCTGACCGACTGCCGCGTTCACTTGTTCAATTCCGCTGCTTTGCTCTCGGCTTGCTTCGGCGATTTCGCTGATGATGTCGGTCACGCGTTTGACGCTGGTAACCACTTCTGTCATGGTCTCTCCGGCGCGATTGACCAGACTGCTGCCGGCTTCAACTTTCTCAACCGAGTTATTGATCAAATCCTTGATTTCCCTTGCGGCGGCGGCAGAGCGCTGGGCCAGATTGCGCACTTCGGCGGCGACTACCGCAAAGCCGCGCCCTTGTTCGCCGGCACGTGCTGCTTCGACGGCAGCATTGAGTGCCAGAATGTTGGTTTGAAAGGCGATACCGTCAATTACGCTGATGATGTCGACGATCTTCTTCGAGGATTCGTTGATCGATCCCATGGTGTCCATGACTTGTGACACGATGGCGCCGCCGGCTACTGCGACTTCCGAGGCGGACAGGGCCAGACTGTTGGCTTGACGGGCGTTATCCGCATTCTGTTTGACGGTACTGGTCAATTCTTCCATCGATGATGCGGTTTTTTCCAGTGAACTGGCCTGCTGTTCGGTCCGGGAGGACAAGTCCGTACTGCCGCTGGCGACCTGGCTGGAGGCACTGGCAATGGCGTCGGTTCCACTGCGTACCTGCGCGACGATGCGGACCAGGCTCTGGTTCATGCCTTGCAATGCTTGCAGTAGCAGACCGGTTTCGTCCTTGCGCTTGACCTGAATACAGCTGGTCAGGTCACCTGCGGCGACCGTTTGGGCGATGTGCACGGCTTCGTTCATCGGTCGCGTGATGGAAAAAGTGAGCCAGTAAGCAAAGCCGACGCCGACCAGCAAGGCGAGACTGCCAAGCGTAGCTAGCCATAATTGGCCGTTGTGAAACTGGCTTGTGACGTCGGTGGACATGGCTTCCACCTGTTGCGACTGATGCGCGGCCAGTTTGTTGATGATTGAGAGATAGGCGTCCAGTGCTGGTTCGAGGCGCGCACTGATCAGCGCATTGACATCATCCGCATTGCCGGTCTTCTGGACGCTAATGACCTCTTCGCGCGCGCTGCGATAGACATTGCGCTTGTCCGCGATTTCGGCAAACAGGGCAGCCTCGGCTGCACTTTTGTGCATGCCTTCCAGTTCTTTTTGTATTTCGCTGATACGCTGGCTGGTGTCTTTGATTCGGTCTTCAAGTGCTTTTTGGCGGACGGGATTGACGCTCGCCACCAATTCAAACGTGCGGGCGCCATTTAATAAAGTCGCATGGTGCCATTCGGTCACAAGACGTTCTTTCAGCAGAGTCTTGTGCACCATTTCGTCGGTCAAGTCACCCACGGTTTGCAAACGCCATGCACCGATGCCGGTCAGAAGCAACATTAATCCCAGCACGCAAGCAAATCCTAATCCAAGGCGGGCACCGATTTTCCAGTCTGCGAAATTCATTCTGTCCCTTTCAATCTGCAACTCTATTTGGCAACGCTGCCAGGAAAGAGGTTGATTTCCATGTGGAAATAATTCCAAATGGTAACTTGTTTTTTGCCTTTTTGGGTTGTGTATTGGAATGAGTGTGTCGTTACGTATTCGCGTAAAGCGCTTTACTGTTCGTCGCCGACTTTGCCGCTTTCTTGGTGATGGAAAACGGCCTTTCAATGGCAATAAAAAGAATGGCCGAGGGGACAAGGGTCATCACGAATACGACCGGCAAAAAGGCCAATGTCAGGGTGAGGCCGTTTTGTGGATCTTTAATGGCTGCATGCAGGATCAAGAATGTCGCTTTCAACGCCAAACCGTGCAGTAAGTAGTAGGAATAGCTCATGTTGCCGAGCCAGCGGATAGGCGCCCATGTGAATGCCTTTGCAAAGCGTTTGTGCGGGGCCGCAAAACAGCTTAAACATACTGCGAAAAAGCAAGCAAAGAGTATGCAGATTCGAATCGCATACCCGGATGTGCCGGTAAGAGGCAGGAGCGTGGAGGCTAAGCCTGCGATCAGCGCGATGAGCGCAATGAGGCTTGAGGGATTGGGCAGCAGTTTATTGGCAATGGTCTCGTAAAGCAGAATGCCGGAAATGAACATGATGAGCCGTATCGGACCGCCATGCTGACCGCAATATATCGCACCAAGCAAGGCAATGCTTGCGAAGAACAGGATGCGCTGCGCAGGCGATTTCTTCCGAAGTGCAAAAGCCCAAAGGATGACCGGAATGGCGATGTAGTAAAACAGCTCGTAGGACAGCGACCACGCTACCGTTATCATCGGCTCGATGGGGAAAAGACCAGGCAGTAATAGAAAGTTTTGCAGGAGGTAGATCAATGCATTGAACATCCCGGCGGGTATCTTGCTTTGCGAGGGCATCGCGAAAGAAAGCGCAACATAGGCTAAAAAGACAACAGTGAATGTCGGATAGATGCGGATGATTCGGCGCCACAAATAAGGCAGGAACGGCTGCTCGCGCTGAATCAAAGAGCCATAGATGAGATAGCCGCTCAAGATAAAGAACAGATCAACCCCGGCATTGCCAATGGTATGTACCGCCTTCAAGATCGCTGACGAAGCGGTGCCTTCTACGATCCATGGCTCAGTCATTGAAATATAGTGAACAATGAAGACCAGAAAAACGGCAAATCCGCGCAGGCCTTCCATGGCTTGCAAATTCCCGCCGACTCCGCCACGCGCCGATTCGAATTGGTCACGTAGCCAGCTCAGGGCAGCTCTGAAAAAATGGTTCGGCATCGTGTTGCTCTATCTTGTTATCAAAAAAGAAAATATTTCGCAGTGCGCAGTGTATACGTGGCAGTAAATGCAATCAAATAAGCGGTCGGTTTGTTGGCATTCTGAGCCGGTCATGTGGATCGCCTGATGTCATTCAACCGGCAGTTCCAATCCAAGCTTGAATGGGTCGAGTGCGACCATGGTGACGAACTTCTTGACGTTGGCATTTTGTATAAAGAGGTGTTGTGACAGTGCCTCGTATTCCTTCATGCTGGTCACTGTGATAATCAGGACAAAATCAACGCTGCCTGTCACGTAATAGCATTGCTGTACTTCAGGCGTTGCCAGGAAGGCGCGTTTCTGGCTATCGAGCAGGTCTTTGCGTTCGCTCTCGACCTCAACCGTTACGATCAGGGTAATTGGCCGCCCCACTTTCTCTGCATCGAGCACCGCTACGTTCTTGAGGATGACGCCATTTTCGCGCAGACGCTGCAGCCGCCGCTGTACGGCTGGGGCCGATAGGTTCACGGCTTGGGCTAGTTCGCGCAAGGGTGTCAGCGTGTCGCGCTGGACCAGGGCCAGAATCTTGCGATCGAAGTCGTCTAACTGGAGTGGCTGAGAAGGGCGCATTATGCTTCGCATTCAGAGAAAATCTTGCGTTTAAGGTTGGTAAATTCAATAAATTTATAGGTTGGTGCGCAATATTATTTCATCGTTGCCTATGCGATGGGAGTTGCCATGTTATTTCCGAACCGCCTACCCGAATATCAAGCGCCTTTGTTGCCACAGGATGTGGCTATTGTTGATGCCGACGCGGCACAGCAGGTGCGAACCTTGTTAGGCGCTTGTCCGCACTATCGTCCAACGCCCTTGTTTTCCATGCCGGCCATGGCGTCTCGGCTCGGTATCGGGGCATTGCATGTCAAGGACGAGGGTGGCCGCTTGGGCCTTGGCAGCTTCAAGGCTTTAGGCGGCATGCATGCGGTGCTCCGCTTGGTGTTCGAAGAGGCAGGGCGTCGCCTAGGGCGCACCTTCAGCCCGTCTGAGCTGCTGACTTCTGAGGTGCGAGCGATTGCCGCGACCATGACATTTGCCTGCGCTACGGATGGCAACCACGGACGTTCAGTGGCGGCCGGCGCTAAACTGACGGGTGGAAAGGCCGTCATCTTTGTCCACCAAGGGGTGTCGGCTGCACGTGTGTGCT
>CBHCMF010000250.1:0-6015 GCA_965974465.1 uncultured Noviherbaspirillum sp. | reverse complement strand
CATGCGCCTTCCAGTCAAGTTGAGGGCCGGTCTGGTGAAATATCCGGGCTAGGCCTACCGAACAGCGGTAATCCTCTCTACAACGCTTCTTGTCGCGTCGATTAGCGAAGATTCCCCTTATCCCGTGCTTTTATTTGGCAATGCCACTTCGCTCCATCGAACGTTAAGCATACCTAGATAAGTGAAATATCACTCATGCGATGGGAGGCATTTGGCCTTCTTGCTCTACCGAGCTGCGGAGCTCCTCAGGAATGAAAAACCGTTCGCGCATCTCTTCCAGCCCCAGTTCT
This sequence comes from uncultured Noviherbaspirillum sp., assembly GCA_965974465.1. Classification (GTDB taxonomy): domain Bacteria; phylum Pseudomonadota; class Gammaproteobacteria; order Burkholderiales; family Burkholderiaceae_D; genus Noviherbaspirillum. Next base: position 5,725 of record CBHCMF010000250.1, on the reverse strand, counting down.
CGCAGCACCTCTTGCAGGCGCTTACTCGGGCGTCTGCTAGGTAATCCCTTGTGCGTGGCGATGATCAATTCATTCTTCATGGAGTGTTCCCACCCCACCAGCTCCGTCACATTCACCTGGTAACCATGCGCTTCCAATTGCAGGCATCGTAGAACATTCGTTACTTGGCTGCCGAACTCGCGGGTATGAATGGGATGACGCCAAATTTCGGTAAGGGCATCCCGCCCCAGCGATTTTCCCTTGTTCTTCTTTAAGACGGAAGCTACCTCCGCCTGGCAGCATGGCACCAGCACAATGCACTTCGCCTTTTTTTTCAATGCAAAATGGATGGCGTCATCGGTGGCCGTATTGCAGGCATGCAGCGCGGTGACGACGTCAATGGTCGCGGGCAATTGCGTCGAACGGATAGACTCCGCCACTGACAAATTCAGAAAGGACATCCCTGGAAACTTCAAGCGCTGTGCAAGCTCCTGGGATTTTTTCACCAGTTCGTCGCGTGTTTCGATGCCGTAGATGTGGGATTTGTCGTTCAGGTTTTTGAAAAACAGGTCATAGAGAATGAAGCCCAGATAGGACTTGCCTGCACCATGGTCTACAAGTGTGATATCTGCATGGTCCTGCTTGAGGTTCTGCAGTAGTGGTTCGATGAACTGGTAGAGATGATAGACCTGCTTGAGTTTGCGGCGGCTGTCCTGATTCAGCTTGCCGTCGCGGGTCAAGATGTGCAGCTCTTTCAGCAGTTCGACGGACTGACCGGGTTTGATGTCGGGAATGTTGCTCATGGGGAAAACGTTCGTGTCAATGGCATGAAGGCTGTTCGGGGCTGCGCGGCCCCTAAAAAGACTGCGTACAGGTTTTTAGGGGCCGGAGGAGGGATTTTAGCCGGTTGGAAGCATGGCGGCTTACGCAGCGCGTTTCGCTTCTTCCAAGGACGCAGTTAGCGCAGCGATCTGTGCCTTTAGTGCTGCATTTTCTGCATTCAGTTCGTCGATCCTCGCGGTAAGTGTGGCAATGTCGGATTGCGGTTCAACCGCTTCGCTTCGGGCTTCCGTCCGTTGTGCTTTGGGGGGTGATTTCGATTCGCGGATCTGTTTTGCGACCTGTTGCAATTCCTTTTTTCCAGCCGCGACCGCTGCTACCTGTTCCTCGCTGGGCAGAGACGCTACCGCAGCGGCGGCATTGAGTGAAATGGTGCCGGACCGGACTGCCTCGACCAATTCTGGCGCGGCTGTTTTCTGGATTTTTTCAATTCGGCTGATGGTATTGCTGCTGATGCCTGCAGCCTTGGCGACCTCCTCTCGGGTGCTGAGGGGGCGTGGTGCTGGCGCCTCGGCAGGTGCAGCCTCCGGTTTTCTTTCCTGCTGCGCTTCTGCTCGGGCCGCAAGAATCGCTTTCTTGCGCAAGGTAAACATGCCGCGTTGAAAGTCAGTGACGCTGCGTCGCGCCAGGTGATTGTCAATCATCCAGAGCATGACATCTTCGATCGTGGAGAAACTGTTGTTCTGCACGGTGTTGAACTGAATGCCGTGTTTCTGGCAAATCGCATAACGGTTGTGGCCGTCAATTAGGACATCGTCCCACAGTACCAGCGCATCACGACAGCCTTCGGCCAGGATGCTACGTTCCAGAGCGGCATATTCGCTCGGGGTCAAGGGGTCGGTATATGCCCGTAGTTCATTGTTGAGCTTAATGTTCATTTTTCTAAAATAATCTGGCGTTGCCAGGCTGCGTCATCGGTAGCTACGGTTGATCGGCCACGCATCCGCCCCGTAATACAGGTTGTCCGCATTCCGGTTTGGTGTCACGTGCGGGTGAACAAATTCGATGTGCATCAGGGGAAGCGGTAAATTGCGTGTGATTTACGCGGAGCGTTATTGCGCCAGCATTTAGTCGCGCGTGAAAAAAAGCCATTATGGCCAGCGGAATGGCGAATTTTAAGCTGGACAGCCGCATTTTCCAATAAGCTGGAGCGGCTAGAGGGTAAAGCGGCGCTCCCATTAACAACGGCAAGCGGCGCCGCCCAGGGGAAAGGAGCGATGCTATGTCGTCTTCTAGCTTAGCCGTTCCACGCGTGCTGATCAATCGATAACAATACTTCATCGATTGCCGCAAGCATCACCGGTTTGGTTAAGTGTGCATCGAATCCCGCTTCTCTGGTTTGCGCACGGTCGTTTTCGGCCCCCCAACCGGTCAATGCGACGAGTACGACGTGTTCTAGTGCGGGCATGTTGCGGATTGCACGAGCGACTTCGTAGCCGGTCATGCCCGGCATCCCGATGTCGAGAAAAATGACCTCGGGCAGGAACTCTGCTGCTGTACGGAGGGCTTGCGGCCCATCGTGTGCCGTGTGGGTCGTGTGGCCTTGCAATGCAATGAGGACGGACAGGCTTTCTGCTGCATCAATGTTGTCGTCAACGATCAGTACGCGGACGCTGCGGTGTGCTTCTTTGGAGGTATCCTCTGTGGCTAAAACCGGCGCAGTAAGGGAGGCCGTGCCAGGTACGGCGAGTGGCAGCCGGATGGTGAAGGTACTTCCTTTTCCTGCTCCCAGACTGCTTGCCGTGACAGTCCCACCGTGCAGTTCGACGAGCCGGCGGACTAAAGAAAGCCCGATACCAAGGCCACCGTGCGGACGGTCCGTGTTGACGACCTGCGTAAACATCTCAAACACGAGCGGAAGAGACTCCGAAGGAATCCCTATCCCGGAGTCCGTCACTGCTATCACAACTTCCTCTCCGTCAATAACGGCACTGAGCTCTATGCGGCCTTCTGGTGGCGTGTACTTCGCTGCATTGTTCAGCAGATTACTCACGACTTGGGAAAGCCGGTTCGGATCGGCGTCCAACGAGACTCGCTCTTGGGGCCAGCGCTTGATCAGCGCATGCCGCCTTGCTTCGATGAGCGGCAAACTCGTTTCGACCGCGCTCATCAATATCGCCGTCAGATCGATGCGCTCTTTTTTCAGGTCCACCTTTCCATGATTGATTCGGGCGATGTCAAGCAGGTCATCGACCAGATGTACGAGGTGAGCAAGCTGTCGTTCCATCATGCCGCGTACTTGGCTTATTGCTGCGGGAGCATCTCCAGCAAGCCGGATGAGTTGAAGCCCGCTCTGGAGTGGTGCTAACGGGTTGCGTAATTCGTGGGCAAGGGTGGCGAGGAATTCTGTCTTCCGGCGGTCCGCTTCGCGCAGTGTTTCGGTCACGCGCACGCGCTCAATGTGCGCCCAGGAGCGCTCCACGACTTCTTCCACGAGGGTGATGTCATCCGCCGTCCAGTTGCGCGGTGCATCCTGATACACCGCCATCAATGCGACGAGCCGGCCGTCCCTGACAAGCGGGCAGCAGATGAGCGCCTTGATCCCGATCTCCTCCAACATGGTGCTACCTGTGTACGGGGCTATCTCCTGACCCACGTCATGAAGGACCAGTGTGTGTCCGTTGCGTAGTCGGGTAACGGCATCCGGCCCAAACAGATTGAGCGAATACACTTCTCCCGTGCTGTTCGTGCCTTCGGGCGACCACGCGTACCGGACCGTAAAGAGCCCGTTGTCGGCTTCAAGGTCGGCATAGGCACAGCGCTTCGCACGCAGGTGTTCTCCAAGCAGTCGGAACATACTGTCCATGATCGCTTTGGGATGCGTAGCTGTGCGGGTGGCTTCACTCATGGCGTCGAGAAGGCGCAGGCGCTCCTCGACCCGTTTGCGCTCCGTCATGTCTGTGCCCGTTGGTGCGATAAACAGAACTTGTCCTTGGTCGTCCATCACAGGTGCGATGACGAGATCGACAAATCGCTCACTACCGTCGGCAATGAAGTACGGCGTTTCTCGTCGAAACAAGTGCCCGGAAGCAGCCTGACGTGATCCTTCGCGCACCATGTCTACCAAAGCCGGCGAGCGATTCCACCATCCGCATTCCCAGAACTTTTTTCCGATGACTTCTTCTCGTGTGAAGCCGCAGGCATCCAGGCACAAGCGGTTGGCTTCGACGACGGTACCATCTAAGGTCATCACGCCGGCAAAATACGAGCCTTGTTCAAAAAATGTCCGGAACTTGGCGTTGGCTCTGGCGGCTGCTTCCGCTTCTTCCCGTCGCGCTTGCTCACGGATGGCTGCTTCTCGCGCGGCTTCCGCTTCTCGCTGCGACGAAACGTCGTGTATGGATACGACTGCACCCAATTTGCGGCCGTCTTCGTCGTACAGAGGGCGGCCACTTGCCAATACCATACGTACCTTTCCTTTTTTCGGCGCAATGACGACTTCAATGTCCCGAATGTGCTCTCCCGACAAGGCGCGGAACAGAGGAACTTCTTCTGTCTGTAGCGGTGTTCCGTCTGGCCTGAACAGGTTATAGCGATCTGCCCAGTATTCGGCAGAGAGCGGTTCCTCTGTCATCCCATGAAACTCACGTGTTGCTCGGTTGAATAAGGTCAGCACGCCGTTTGGATCGCACACCACGATGCCGTCCTCCACCGCTTCGAGTACGGCGGCGAGAAAGGCGCGCTCCTTCGCCAGTTCCGCTGTTCTTTCCGCCACGCGGCGCTCAAGCGCTTCTTTGACCTCCCGTAGCTTCTTTGCGGTTTCGTATTTTTCTGTGATGTCGCGAAATACGAGGACCGCGCCGTGCAGCTCTCCCTGTTCGTCGCGAATAGGTGCCGCGGAGTCATCAATAGGACGCTCGGTGCCATCCCGTGCCATGAGCATGGCATGACTGGTGAGACCAACGGCATGGCCCAACTCCAATACTTCGGACAACGGGCAGGGGAGAGGCTCCCCTGTTTCTTCATGAAAGAGGTGGAAAATCTCATCGAGATTCCGTCCCATCGCCTCGGAAAGCGTCCATCCGGTCAAGCGTTCTGCTTCGGGATTTAAGAAGTTGACCTTGCGTGTGATATTGGTAGTGATCACGGCATCACCAATACTGGCTAACGTCGTTTGCCAGACGCCCTTTTCTTTGCGGAATTCTGCTTCGACCGCCCGGCGCTCCGCTGCACGCAGTTCTTCTTTGCGGCGGAAGAGCTCTACGAAAACTGCGAGCTTCGCTTTGATGATCGTGGGAACCAGCGGTTTGATAAGGAAATCAACCGCGCCCAAGGCATACGCTTCTTCGACAAAATGCTGCGGGCCTTCCGTGGCAGTGACGAAAATAATGGGGATGGTCTTGCATCTCGGATGGTTACGGATAAGCCGCGCAGTTTCGAAACCATCCATCGTGGGCATCCTTATATCAAGCACGATGGCAGCAAAGTCGTTTTTAAGAAGCTGCTTTAGCGCCTCGTCTCCGGAATGCGCATAAACAATCCTCTCTCCGAGTTCGCTAAGCACAGCATTCAAGGCAACGAGATTGGCGGGTTCGTCGTCAACGAGCAGAATATTGACTGGATTGTGGACTTTCACCGTTCTCCTCGCTGTATGGTGCATGATCGATGTGGGGGCAAGTCTCTATGCGATGTTGCCGCCAGCCCATGTCTGCCCGGAAGCATCAATGGTTTATTTTCGGCACAAGCGCTCACTGCACGTGTTCATGCAGTGGGGAATATCAGATCATGTCGCTATTTGGAAAAACGCTGTTTTACCAAGCCAACCGTTTGATAAAGAACGCATTTGCCGCCATCAGTTCCGGAAAATCAGAATAAGGGAAGATTGATTCAGCACAGTAATGATGTATCGAAGTTACGCGGAAGCCTATTAGACAGCGTTGTGTATGCAAAGGATACTCAACGAGAG
>CBHCMF010000249.1:0-6028 GCA_965974465.1 uncultured Noviherbaspirillum sp. | reverse complement strand
TGAGTAGCGTGATTTGGACCGGGACGCCGATGAATTGCTTGAGTTCTAAGAAGGCATCGGTGGATAGGCAAGTGAGCGTGTAGTGCACGCCTTCGGATATGCCTTCGGTGCCGGTGAGTTCGTATGGCAAGAGGATGTTTTCATCGATGCCGGAACCGGGCGCGAGTGTGAGCTTTAGTAGCCGGGTGGATTGAATAAAGGTGGACAACAGATCGGCCATGAATCACGCTCCCTGGCCCCGGCGCAGCGCGGAACAGCGGTGCACGGATGCCTCGTTAATTGCTTTTTTTGAAATTCGGGCAATTATAGTGGCATGTTGCCATTTTGCATATATGTTTACAGCAGCCCGACATTCAGGCTTCCATGGAAGAAGTCAACCGTGCGTGCGGGGGTTGTCAGGCCCTGGGGCTCAACATCGGACTCAAGGGCTCCCACACCATCTCTGCTGAAATATTTTGCATGCAGCGATGATGCCCGAGTGGACATTCGCGCTGCTTGCAGGGCGCACAGTCGAGCCCGAGAGAAAGAGAGGCCGCCACGTCGGAAAACGGTGGCGCATGTAAGGGATCGGTCGGCCCGTAGATTGCAACAATGGGGCGATTTAATGCGGAGGCAATGTGCAACAGGCCGGAATCGTTGCTGACCATAGCGTCGGCACGCGCGATCAGGGCGACCGCTTCATCGAGCTTCGTCACGCCGGCAAGATTACGTACGCCGGGAACAAGCGCAACAATCTCATCGCAGACGTCCTTGTCCTTGCCGGAGCCCATCAGCGCTATTTGTACATCGGCACGCTCACGTTGTATTGCCTTCGCCAACGCAGCAAAATGCGATGTCGGCCAACGTTTAGCCGACCCGAACTCCGCACCAGGGGCAAACAGAACCAAGGGCTGATCCATATGCAAACCGACACGTGAAACCACTTCGGCCACGCGCTGGTCCGACACGTGTAATGAAGGACGAGGCAAGGCAGATGGCGGTGGCACATGTTGCGCCGGCGTATTTGCCAATGCGGCATAAAACGACACCATCGGCCGCGGTGCAGCGCAATGGTCGTGATGCATGACGTTCAGCAAACCGTAGCGCATTTCCCCCTTGTACCCTACCCGTTTTGGGATGCCGGCCAGCCAAGGAATTAACGCAAACTTCAAGGTATTCGGCAGGACATAGGCATCCGCATAGCCCCGTGTTCGCAACATCTTTGCGTAGTCGCGCCGCTCGCGCAGTTGCAGCGCGCCGTGGCGGAACGGTGCCTCCAGCACCGTATCGACTTCGCGCATTGCCCGCCATACGGGCGCAACCCACGCTGGTGCCAGCACATCGATTGGCCGTTGCGGATGTCGCTCGCGCAGCAGCCGCAACAAGGGCTGGGCCATGACTGCATCGCCAATCCAGTTGGGTGAAATGATTAGCGTGCGCGACACGTTCGGCGAGGCTATGGTCATGGCGTGATATCAGGGACGAAACAGCAGGCAATCGGCAGGCTGCACGTCATGCGGCTTCCTTCTCGAATTGCAGATGGTACAAATTGGCATAGACACCATTCGTTGCCAATAACTCCGCATGCGAACCGGTCTCAACGATGCGGCCACCCACCAGGACAACAATGCGGTCAGCACGTTCGATGGTCGACAGACGATGCGCGATCACCAATGTCGTGCGCCCGCGCATCAGCTCATCCAGCGCCGCCTGCACCGCGCGTTCTGATTCGGTGTCGAGTGCGGAGGTCGCCTCGTCCAAAATTAGGATCGGTGCATCCTTGTAGATCGCGCGCGCGATCGCCAAGCGCTGGCGTTGGCCACCGGACAGCCGGCTACCGTTATCGCCGATCATCGTATCCAGCCCCTCCGGTAAGGCTGCGATGACGCTGGACAGGTGCGCTGCCTTCGCCGCCGCTTCTACGCGCTTGCGGTCAGGTGTGGCATCGCCATAGGCAATATTGGCCGCGACGGTATCATCGAATAGCACCACATTCTGGCTGACCATGGCGATCTGCGCGCGCAAGCTGTCGAGGGCAACCTGCCCGATCGGTACACCGTCGAGGCGAATCTCGCCTTGCGTCACAGGATGAAATTCCGGCACAAGGTTGACCAGCGTGGATTTGCCGCCGCCGGACATACCGACAAAGGCGACCGTTTCACCCGGCTGCACGGTCAGGTTAATGTCGGCCAATGCCGGATGGTTCTGCCCAGGATAGGAAAAGCCGACATTCACGAATTCGAGTTTGCCGGTGGCACGGCTCGCCAGCCTCTTGCCGCTAGTCCGCTCGGGCGGTGAATCGATCAGGTTGAATACCGCTTCAGCTGCGACCAGTCCGCGCTGCATCGGACCGTTCACTTCGGCCAGGCGTTTCAGCGGCGCCAGCAACATGAGCATGGCAGTGATGAAAGACACAAAGCCGCCGACCGTGGTTTGGTTTTGGCTTGACTGGATCAAGGCGATCACGATCACCACAGCCACAGCGCAAGCCGCCATGATTTGCGTGATTGGCACGGTCGCTGCATAGGTGCTGGCCATGCGCATCGAAAAGCGGCGCAGTTTGGCCGCACGGTTCTCAAAGCGGTCTTTTTCATAAGTGTGGCCACCAAAAATCTTGATCACGAGATTAGCTCGGGTAGTTTCTTCGATGACTTGTGTCAGTTCCGCGTTGACTTGCTGGTAATCGCGTGTGAGCTTGCGCAGGCGCTTGCCGGTCATGCGCACAACAACCGCGATTAGTGGCAGCAAGACCAGCGTCACAATGGTCAGTCGAGGATTCAACCAGATCAGGAACGCAAGCAAGCCGACCACGGTCAAGGCGTCGCGCACCAATGAGGTCAGCACATTACGGATCATGTCGACGATCTGCTGCACCTCGAACATCATGGAATTGATGATCTTGCCCATCGAATTGGTGGCGTAGTAGGCGGCAGGCACATCCAGCATGCGCGCAAACATTTGTCCGCGCAGGGTGTTGAGCAGTTGAGTAGTAATCCAGGTCATCAAGTAGCTCGTGGCAAAGGTGGAAATGCCTCGCAGTACGAAGATGCCAATCACGGCGGCAGGCACTAACCATAAATTGAAGGTTGGCTTACCAACGAAGCCCTTGTCGAGCAATACTTTCATGACAGCAGGGAACATGGGCTCAGTCGCCGCTGTAACAATCATGCCTACAAAGGCCAACAACACATGCCCCTTGTACGGCAACACCATGCGGAATAGCCGCTTGAGATTGGGGGGCAATGTCATTGTTCTACTCGCTGCGTTGTTGGTCATTTGCACGTCCCCCTTTGTGGGAAGGCAGTGCGCACTGGATTGAGAAGATTTTCCTGCAACCATGGTTGCAGGCCGTAGATTATAGTGGATACCCACCCATCCGCGTCGCACGATATCGCTGCAGCCTCAGCTATACTGCAGGCCGCCCTTCACTGCTCTCTTTGATGTATGAGTGTCAACAACATGCTGATCTCGGTCATTGTTACCACCTATAACCGTCCTGATGCGCTATGCACAGTCCTGCGTGCGCTGCTCGACCAGAATGACGCGAACTTTGAGGTCATCATCGCCGACGATGGTTCAGCGCAACCCACGCGTGAGGCAATTGCCGCCTTTCGCAACATGCCGCACGCAAGCGGGTTGAAACGGCTGACCCATGCATGGCAACCGGACAACGGTTTCCGTGCATCGGCATCACGCAACTTGGGCGTATTTGCAGCGCAAGGGGAATATCTGGTTTTTCTGGATGGCGATTGTGTACCGCGACCGGACTTCGTGGCCCGTCATCGTCTGCTAGCCGAACGCGGCTTCATGGTATCGGGCAGCCGCGTACTATTGTCCGAAACATTCACAGCACATTTACTGGCCGCCCAGCCGGCGGAAGCCATGCATCGGCGCGGTCTGCTGTACTGGCTGCAGCAACGCCTTTCCGGCAATACCAACAAAATCGTTCCGTTATTGCATTTCCCGAATACCCTTCTGCGCCATTACCGCGCCGTCAAGTGGAGTCGGATCAAGAGCTGTAATTTGGCAATCTGGCGTGACGATTACGCAGCTGTGAACGGTTTCGACGAAAGTTTCATCGGCTGGGGACATGAAGACGCCGACATTGTGCTGCGCCTGGCGCGTCAGGGGGTTCGACGCAAAGGCGGTGCGTTCTCCACCGAGGTCTTCCACCTCTGGCATCGAGAAAATACACGCGCCACCGAGTCGGAAAACCGCAAGCGCGTCGAAGAGCGCATGCAAACCGGTGTCACAAAAGCAGATATTGGCCTGTCGGCACATCCGAAAGCGGAAGATCGGATCGACGTGATCATCGCGTTGCCATGATGTCCAGTACCTGAGTGGCAATCCGGTCCCAGGTAAAGGACTTCGCGAATGTGAGGTTGCGTGCGCTCACCTCTTCCCAATACGACTGCTCTTCGAACTTCAGGATTTCAGTCGTCCATGAAGAATGGTCCAGAAGCGCCGCATAGCGTGGATGACTGTGCGCCCAACTCTTGATGCTTTCCAGAGGGTGCGTAATGACGGGCACGCCTGCCGCCATCGCCTCAAGAATAGTGAGACCAAAACTTTCGAGGTCAGTGGGATGCAGTAACAGGAATGCCTTCCGCAACAAACCAATCACTTCATCCTGGGTCTTTCGCCCATGAAAGCTGATGGACGGCGAGCTACCGTATTTCGCTACCAAAGCGTCAAGCAACGGGCCATCACCGACGATATCCAGATGATAGCCACGCTCCACCAAAACACTTTGGGCAAAAAAATCCACCAGCCAATCGACATGCTTGCTTTTGTCGAGACGACCGACATAAATGAGATGCTTGCTCTCTGGATAAGCCGGTGCGCACTCTGGGAAGAACGGCGTATCGACGCCCAAAGGCAGCGACTGCACATGCACGCCCCACTTTCGTTCCGCTCTTGGTGCGGCACGATAACCGAAGAAAACGACATCGTTTGCCGGCACGCGCTTGAAGAAACGACGCATGGACACACCCGGCAACAGATGAAGAAAACGATCGCGCAAATTCGGATAACGGCTTGATAGCAACCAGGCATCAGCTTCGTAAAATGAGGCAATGCAATCGTAGCGCGACAAATCGATGCTGCTCTTGGAAAGGGAGCGAAAGAAGCTATAACTTTCGATCTTGAAACGACTGGTCATCAACAGCTTGCTGAGGATACGGTTGCGTCTCGTATCGCGGCCGATGAAGGGAAGTTGAATGAGCTCGAAGCCGTCGGTCTGAAGCAACTCCTTTCTTCCCTGTCCGGAAGCGCCGCTCAACACAGTCAGGCGCACCTTGTCCTTGAGCCGCTGGCTCAACTGGCTGACAACTGTTTCCGTACCGCCGATATAGCAGGCGACGGTCGGACAAATAAAGAGGACATTCAGACGGTCTTTCATTACGCAGCGGCCTTCCACGCTGACGAAGTCGACGAAGCGCGCAGCAACCCTCCCTGCAACCCGATGAACAGCATCAACCATGCATGGCTTGCTGCCCCCATGAACATGGTGTTAGTAAAGCTGCCCAAGATAACCACCACCGCAAACGCGAACACGATGCCACCTTCCATGGTGTGTCGGCGCGCCCATCCGGTCCAGAGCAATGCTGCATAGAGCCAGAGCAGTACCACCAACCCAACGAGTCCATAGCTGGTGGCATGAAACAGAAAAGCATTGTGCGGCTCGACAAAGCCAAGCGCTTGGCCGGTGCGTGGCGTACTGTGCCATTCCTTCTTGAAACCATACGGTCCCGCACCTTTGAGCGGCTGCTCCTGCACCATGTCGACTGCAGTACGCCACATCTCAAATCGGTAACCGAGCGATGTTTCTTTCACATTCTGTTGTAGCAACTGCAAATCGTTTACACCCGCATTGATACGCTTTTGCACATTGGGCGTGAGGACGACAGCAATCAGGCCGATAACACAGGCGATCGCCAGTGAGACCGACGCCACGCTGAGGGTCACACGGAGCCCCCCCAGAATCATCGGTAGATAACCTTGGAACATGGAACAGCACCCCTTGCGACCAGCGCCGCCCAGGCGCCGA
>CBHCMF010000248.1:0-6048 GCA_965974465.1 uncultured Noviherbaspirillum sp. | reverse complement strand
AACGCGTTAAGAAGATCGTCGCCGAGCAACTGGGCGTCGCCGAAGCAGACATCAAAAATGAATCGTCTTTCGTCGATGATCTCGGCGCCGACTCGCTTGATACCGTTGAGCTCGTGATGGCACTCGAAGATGAATTCGAAATGGAAATCCCCGACGAGCAAGCTGAAAAAATTACGACTGTGCAGCAGGCGATCGACTACGCCAAGGCACACGTCAAGGCCTGAAACTGTTTTGATTAAATCCAGGAGAACCGCTTGAGCCGCTCACGTGAACGTCGCGTCGTAGTGACTGGTCTTGGTTGTGTGTCACCCGTTGGTAATACGGTTACCGATGCATGGGCTGCACTTACCGAAGGCAAATCAGGCATTGCGACTATCACAAAATTTGACGCCACGCCTTTCTCCACGCGTTTTGCGGGTGAGGTAAAGGGCTTCAATATCGAGGACTATATTCCCGGTAAGGAAGCGCGCCATATGGATACTTTCATCCACTACGGAATGGCTGCGGGGATCCAGGCGATTCAGGACAGTGGGCTGACGGTGACTGACGAAAATGCCGAGCGCATCGGCGTCATTGTCGGCTCCGGCATTGGCGGCCTACCAATGATTGAAGAAACGCATGCGGAACTGACCAATCGTGGTTCTCGCCGTATCAGCCCGTTCTTCGTTCCTGCATCGATCATTAACATGATTTCTGGTCATCTATCAATCAAGTACGGTCTAAAAGGACCGAACATCGCGATCGTGACCGCTTGCACTACAGGTTTGCATTGTATTGGTGCAGCTGCACGGATGATTGAATATGGCGATGCGGATGTGATGGTTGCAGGAGGGGCGGAGTCAACGATCTCGCCGCTTGGCGTAGGAGGCTTTGCCGCTGCGCGCGCTCTATCGTCGCGCAACGACGATCCGGCAACAGCTTCTCGTCCTTGGGATAAAGACCGTGATGGTTTCGTGCTTGGGGAAGGTGCTGGTGTGATGGTGCTGGAAGAATACGAGCATGCCAAGGCTCGCGGTGCGAAGATTTATGCGGAAGTGCTTGGGTTCGGTATGAGTGCAGATGCACACCACATGACTGCACCATTGGAAGATGGCGAGGGAGCTCGCCGCTGCATGGTTGCAGCTATGAAGAATGCCCAAATCAATCCGGATCAGGTGGGCTATGTAAATGCGCACGGTACATCGACTCCTCTAGGCGATGTTGCCGAGACGGTGGCGATTAAACGGGCGCTAGGCGATCATGCAAAGAATGTCGTCGTGAATTCGACAAAATCCATGACGGGACATTTGTTGGGTGGTGCAGGCGGTTTGGAGTCGGTTTTTACGGTACTAGCTGTGCATCAGCAGCTCTCGCCGCCGACTATCAATATATTTAATCAAGATCCAGCCTGCGATCTGGATTATTGTGCCAATAGCGCGCGTAAAATGTCGATCAACATCGCTGTGAAAAATTCGTTCGGCTTTGGCGGCACGAACGGCACTCTCATTTTTGGTAAAGTCTGATTATTGCGCTCCTCTCTTTGTCCTGAGAGAGCGCAGCAGCCCTTCATTCTCTTGCCATGTCTATTGCGGTATCCGCGCTTGTGCATCCATCTCGACTCTTGTTCGCGATGGTTTGCATGATGTCGACTAGTGCCGCACTGATTGGCGTCATCATCGTTATAGGCCTGATTGGTGACGCTTCGTTCTCGGTACGCCTATGGAGTGCTCTTCTCGCCGTTTTTCTTTCGCTTTTTGGGTTTTCTCATGGCACTCGATATCGAAAACCCATACATATTGATATCTCTGGCAGCGGGCAGTTTCGCCTGGCCGAAATGATGGCTACAGCCCCTTGTGCAGACACAAAATGGCCACATGTAAGTGAAATTGGCGAGGTGGTTTATTTGATGAGCGATTCGACGATCTGGCCGCATTTGCTGCTGCTGCGCCTTCAAACAGCGAGCGGAAAGATAAGGTTATTGCCGATCTTGCCGGACAGCGTTTCGCGGGACAGTTTTAGGGCATTATCGGTCGCATGCCGTTGGATGGTTACACAAAATGGGCGGTCAGAACGTGAAAGCTAGAAATTGTTCAGAATAAATTGAACTTCTTGCATTTCCTACGGTCAACTACTCTAGCCGCGTGTATGTTGCAAAGGAACAAGGGATCGGCGATTGACGACAGAACGCGACATTGATCAACTGCTTGTCGAGCGTGTACAGCGCGGCGATAAAAAAGCGTTCGAGCTGCTGGTGACTAAGTACCAGCGAAAACTGATGCGGCTCGTTTCGCGGCTTGTGCGCGACCAGGCTGAGGCTGAAGATGTGGTACAGGAGGCCTTTATCAAAGCGTATCGAGCGTTGCCGCAGTTTCGCGGCGACTCGGCGTTTTATACTTGGCTGTACAGAATCGGCATCAATACTGCGAAAAATTACTTGGTGACTCAAGGACGTCGTGCGCCTACGTCTACCGAGGCTGATGCTGAAGAAGCAGAAACTTTTGATGATGGTGAGCACCTAAGAGACATTAATACACCCGAATCGATGCTAGCCACTAAACAGATCGCCGAAACAGTCAATGTGGCGATGGATGCGCTGCCTGATGAGTTGCGCATCGCAATTACATTGCGTGAGATCGAGGGCTTGAGCTACGATGAAATTGCGGAGGCAATGGGGTGTCCAATAGGTACCGTACGCAGCCGAATATTCCGGGCTCGTGAGGCAATCGCGGAAAAATTGAGGCCTCTGTTAGGCACTGCGATCGACAAGCGCTGGTAAGGATCAGAAGCAGGAAAAAAGTATTAGGTTAGTGAATACAAGGATTAGCGCAGCCTGAGCGAGGTAGGTATGAACACAAAAGAGATGACCCGGGAACGGATTTCCGCACTGGCCGATGGGGAGTTGGCTGAACAACACCTTGATGCTGTACTGGCTACGCTGCGCCAGCCGAACAACCAGACGGATTGGGAAATCTATCATCAGATTGGCGATGTGTTGCGTTCCGACGACATGGCCGTTACCTTGAGTCCGGGATTTGCTGCGCGCATGGCTGCGCGTCTAGAGACCGAGCCGACAATTATTGCCCCTGCCATTTCCATGCCGGCGAATGAGACTGGTTCTGGCCAAGTATCGGCGCCAATGGCAAGAAGCCAGCTGAAACGTTGGGGCATGCCAAGTATGGTTGCTGCTGCGGCCATGGCGACGATTGCATTTGTTACTACCCCCCATCTGATGGTGGCAATGAAATCGGAACCGCAAATTTCCGACGCAACGAGAGTGGCTTCTGCCAATTCTCAAGAAGCGGCTGTCCCGGTGTCCGAGGAGGTGATGCTTCGTGATCCACGTATTGATGATTATCTTCTAGCGCATCAGCGTTTTTCTCCATCGGTATTCAGCGCAGCGCAGTACACGCACTCCGCGACATTTGTAACCGATTCCAATAAATGATCCATATGCGGCAAACACTCGCTTTACTTAAGTTTGTCGTTGTACTGTCGATTTTCCTTGGAGTCTCAGCAAAAGCTGAGAGCCTGGACCCGCTGGCCGATGGACGGGAAGCGCAGTCCTGGTTGAAAAAGATACAGTCGGCGGCACAAAAACTGAATTACACCGGCACATTTGTTTATCAGCAAGCGAGCCAAATGCGCACATCACGCATTACGCATCTCCTCAATGGTAAAGACGAGCTGGAAAAGCTTGAAATTCTCGATGGCAAGCCTCGTGAATACATCCGTACCAATGACGAGGTGATTTGCTACGTGCCGGAGACGAAAACTCTCTTGGTTGAAAAGCGCGGTACGCACGATGTGTTTCCGGCAATTTTGGCCGCTAATCCAAGTAGCTTGACGGAGTTTTATAACATCAGAAAAGATGAAGTTGGACGCGTGGCAGGCTACGATTGTCAGGCGATAGTACTCGAGCCAAAGGATAATTTGCGCTATGGCTATAAATTGTGGGCCGAAAAAACGACCGGACTTCTGCTGCGTGCGCAGACTTTGAATGAGAAGAAAGAAGTGGTGGAACAGATCGCTTTTACGCAGATAGCGATTGGTAATATCGACCGCAATCGCGTAAAGCCAAGCTTTACGAATACGGCTGGTTGGCGAGTGGAGAATGCTGCCATGAACCCAGTGAATCTGTCGGGATGGACCGTTAAGTCACTTCCACCGGGTTTTCGGAAAATTCGCGAAGTGAAACGATTGGTTTCTGATGCCTCAACCTCAGGGGCTAACACTTCGGGGAGCGGGCAACGAAATCAGCGAGAAGTGGCGCAAATGGTTTTTTCGGATGGGCTCGCTGCCATTTCGGTGTTTATTGAGCCAAGTTCACAAAGTCGTACTGAAGGTTCATTGCAGCAAGGAGCCTTAAATATTGTTGGTAAGCGCCAAGGCGACCATTGGCTTACTATCGTGGGAGAGGTTCCTTCGGCTGCAATTAGGCAGGTTGCCAATTCGATTGAATTCAAATCTAAATAGTTGAAAAAACTGATTTTATGAGAACAATCCTTTTCGCTAAAAATATTGCCTTCACTATTTTGTTTGGTGCTGTAAGTAGCGTGTTTGCTCCCTCAGTTTCAGGGTTGGTGACGACGGCACACGCCGCATCTGTTGCGGGCTTGCCGGACTTTGCTGACCTGGTTGAGAGAACCGGCCCAGCCGTTGTCAATATCCGTACCACCGAAAAGGTCAAGCAGGGGCAAGGAAATGGAATTCCAGGCGCAGAAGATGAGGAGATGCAGGAATTTTTCCGTCGTTTCTTTGGTGTTCCAATCCCGCGTCAGCAACCTGACCGCTCGCCGCACGGTCGTAGGCCAATGCCGCAGCAGGAGGAGGAAGTGCCGCGTGGTGTGGGCTCTGGCTTCATCATATCAGCGGATGGTTTTGTTCTCACCAATGCGCATGTCGTTGACGGTGCCGATGACGTCTATGTGACACTGACAGACAAGCGTGAGTACAAGGCGAAAATCATCGGTGTAGATAAACGTACCGATGTCGCAGTAGTGAAGATAGAGGGCAGCAATTTGCCTCGTCTGACGATGGGCGACCCACACAAACTGCGCGTTGGTGAGTGGGTGATTGCGATTGGCTCTCCCTTTGGACTGGATAATACTGTCACAGCAGGTATTATTTCGGCGAAGGCACGGGACACGGGGGATTACTTGCCACTGATTCAAACGGATGTCGCTGTTAATCCAGGTAATTCTGGTGGGCCGTTAATCAACATGCGTGGTGAGGTGGTGGGGATCAATTCCCAAATTTATAGTCGCTCAGGTGGATATATGGGCATTTCCTTTGCTGTGCCAATAGATGAGGCAATGCGCGTGGCTGAGCAATTGCGCTTGACTGGGCGCGTTACTCGAGGTCGTATCGGTGTACAGATTGGCGAGGTGACGAAGGATGTAGCTGAATCACTTGGGTTAGCGCGAGCACAGGGAGCACTGATTCAGCGCGTCGAGCCAGGAGGTCCTGCGGAAAAGGGAAGTCTGGAGGCGGGCGACATTATTTTGAAGTTCAATGGTGTCGCGATTGAGAAATCCAGTGATTTGCCGCGGCTGGTTGGTGCTACCAAACCGGGTACGCGAGCCACCTTGACTGTATGGCGCAAGGGTGTGAGTAAAGAGATAATTTTAACGGTCGCTGAACTGGAGCCGGAAAAGCTCGCCCGTAAAGATGAGCGGAAAGCTAGACCCGAACAGATGCCCAATGCGCTGGGGTTGATTGTTAGCGATCTGTCAGAGCCCCAGAAAAAGGAGCTCAAGGTGGACGGGGGTGTCATTGTTGACGCCTCAGAGGGGCCGGCAGCGCGTGCTGGTTTGCGTGCTGGGGATGTTATTCTGCGTTTGAACAACAGTGATGTGAGGGATGCGAAACAGTTTAATTCCTTAGTTGCGAAACTGGAGCCAAGGAAAATAGCCGTTGTCCTGGTGCGTCGAGGGGATGCCTCTCAGTTCGTGCCCATCAGACCGAATGGACAGTAAAAAGGTAATAAAAGCTACAGTCCAAAGGACGCAGCTTTTTTCATTCGTGGAGCTGTCGCTCAACAGTTTTCTATATGAAAAGGATTTTTGGACG
>CBHCMF010000247.1:0-6066 GCA_965974465.1 uncultured Noviherbaspirillum sp. | reverse complement strand
CCCGCTGAAGCAACTCAGCGGGCTTTTTCACGTAACGCCTAATCCTTGTGCAAGCGCTAAAGGCTTATTCTGTCGGCGGAACGTAGCCGGAGGCAGTATCGGCGCCGGAACCGAAGAAGTGGTTTTCCATCTGTGTCGCCAGATATTTGCGTGCGCGGGCGTCCGCCAGATTCAGGCGGTTTTCGTTGACCAGCATGGTCTGGTGCTTGAGCCAGCCAGCCCATGCTTCTTTCGATACGCTTTCATAAATGCGTTTGCCGAGTTCGCCCGGGTACGGGGGAAAGTCCAGTCCTTCAGCTTCTTTGTTCAGTTTGATGCAGTGGACCATGCGGGCCATGTTCTACTCCTTGTTTGTCGATATGGTGCTGCCAGCTTGGAGAAGGCAGCGATTCTAAAGTTGCTTCATCAGTACCAGCGATTTGCGTTGCCAGTTGTACATGTGTTGCCTATCTTTTGGCAGATCGTCGACGGTAGCCGGCACAAAGCCGCGCTTCAGGAACCAGTGCGCGGTGCGTGTCGTGAGGACGAACAGTTTGGTGAAACCAGCTGCACGTGCCCGGTTTTCCATATGCTTCAGGATGCGTTCACCATCGCCTTGGCTCTGCACCTCCGGATTGACCGTTAAGCATGCCATTTCTGCCATTTTTTCTGCGGGGAATGGGTACAGCGCCGCACAACCGAAAATCACGCCATCATGTTCGATGACGGAAAAATAGTCGATTTCCCGTTCAATCAGTTCGCGGCCGCGCTTGACTAGTGTGCCGTCAGCTTCCAGTGGTTCAATCAATTTGAGGATGCCGCCCACGTCTTCAATGGTTGCTTCGCGCAGGCTTTCCAGGTTTTCGGTACTGACCATGGTGCCGATGCCATCGTGCGTGAAGACTTCAAGCAACGCGGAGCCGTCTGTTTCAAATGGCACAATATGCGCGCGTGGGACACCGCTGCGAGATGCCTTAACACAGGCTTGCAGGTAAAAAGCGGTATCCGGCGGCAGGTTGCCATTCTTCAGGAGAGAATCCGCCTGTGCTGCCGTCAATTCACGGATGTCGTGACCCCCGGCGTCTGTCATCAGCGGGGTTTCGGTAATGAAAATCAGTTTGTCCGCACGCAGTGCGGTGGCCGCTGCGACCGCCACGTCTTCCATCGTCAGATTGAAGGCTTCGCCCGTCGGCGAGAAACCGAGTGGTGACAGCAAAACCAGCCCGCCGGCACTTAATATCGGATGGATGGTCTCATAGGCAATTTTGCGTGCGACGCCAGTGAATTCCAGATCGACGCCGTCAATGACTCCGATCGGCCGCGCAGTGACAAAATTGCCAGAAATAATACGGATGGCTGAATGGGCCATGGGCGTATTGGGCAACCCTTGGCTGAAGGCTGCTTCGATGTCGAGTCGCAGTTCGCCGGCAGCTTCTTTGACGCATTCCATCGCAGCGGCGTCGGTAATGCGCAAGCCATTGTGGTAGCGTGCGGTGAGGTTGCGTAGGGCGAGCTGTTCCTCGACTTGCGGTCGCGAACCATGCACGATCACAACCTTGATGCCAAGCGCATGCAGCAAGGACAAATCCTGTGCCAGCACATGCAGGGCACCAGACATCACCAGCTCGCCGGGAAAGGCCACCACGAAGGTTTTGCCACGGAAAGCGTGAATATATGGCGCGACCGAACGCAGCCACTGAACGAACTCGATAGGGTTTTCCATGACGCGCATTATAATTCGCCCCGATATGTCCGCACCCGTACAAGCCCAAAAAAGTCCGTCTAGGCCGCAAAAATCGCAGACCCAGGCTGCTGCGCCCTGCGTCCGTAATCCTTTGCCGCCGCTGACCTTCCCTGAAGAGTTGCCGGTTTCCGGCAAGCGTCATGAGATCGCAGACGCCTTGCGTCGCAACCAGGTGATCATCGTCTGCGGTGAAACCGGCTCCGGCAAAACCACGCAGCTGCCAAAAATCTGTCTCGAACTCGGACGTGGCGAAAAAGGCCTGATTGGCCACACCCAGCCGCGTCGAATCGCCGCCTCATCCACCGCCAAACGCATCGCGCAGGAGCTCGGCTCGCCCTTGGGCGAGCATGTCGGTTTCAAAGTGCGATTCACCGATACGCTGTCCAAGGGCGCGTCGGTCAAGCTGATGACCGACGGTATCCTTCTGGCGGAGACGCAGACCGACCCGCTGCTCAAGCAATACGACACCATCATCATCGATGAGGCGCATGAGCGCAGCCTCAACATTGACTTCCTGCTCGGCTATCTGAAGCAACTGCTGCCGAAGCGGCCCGACTTGAAACTCATCATTACCTCGGCGACCATTGATGCCGATCGTTTTGCGCGTCATTTCGGCCAGGCCGACAAGCCGGTGCCGGTGATTGAGGTGTCCGGTCGTTTGTATCCCGTTGAAATCCGGTATCGGCCAATTGAGCCGGCGGACAAAAGCGATGCGAAGCCGTCCGCGCAAAAGGAGCAGCGCGATTTGATGGATGCGGTGGTCGACGCAGTTGATGAACTGGCGCGCATCGGCTCCGGCGACGTGCTGGTTTTCCTCCCGGGTGAACGGGAAATCCGCGATGCGGCCGAGGCTCTGCGCAAGCACCATCCGCCGCATGTGGAGATACTGCCACTGTTTGCCCGTCTGTCGGTGCAGGAACAGGAGCGGGTATTCAAAACGACGAATGCGCGTCGTATCGTGCTGGCAACGAACGTTGCTGAAACGTCGTTGACGGTGCCAGGTATTCGCTACGTGGTGGATGCCGGCCTGGCGCGTGTGAAACGCTACAGCTATCGCAATAAGGTCGAGCAATTGCAGATTGAGCCGATCGCGCAGTCGGCGGCAAACCAGCGTGCTGGCCGTTGCGGTCGCGTGGCTGCGGGTGTTTGCATCCGCTTGTATGACGAGCAGGACTTCTTGCAGCGGCCCAAATTCACCGATCCGGAGATTTTGCGCTCCTCGCTGGCCGCCGTCATCCTGCGCATGAAATCGCTGCGTTTGACGGATGTCGAAACGTTCCCCTTCATTGAGCCGCCGTTAGGCCGTGCGATTGCTGACGGTTATCAACTGTTGCAAGAACTCGGTGCGGTTGATGATGCGAACCAGTTGACGGCACTCGGCCGGCAACTGGCGAAACTGCCGCTCGATCCGCGCGTTGGCCGCATGATTCTTGCTGCACGCGAGAATGCGGCACTCACCGAGGTGCTGATCATTGCCGCGGCACTTTCTGTTCAAGACCCACGCGACCGGCCGATGGAAGCGCAGGAGGCGGCTGACAACGCGCACCGGAAATTTGCGGATGAAAAATCCGAATTTCTCAGTTACCTGAAAATCTGGAAATGGTTCGAGGAGGCGGTCGAGCACAAGAAGTCCAACAAGCAGTTGATGGACAACTGTCGGGCCAACTTCCTGTCACAGTTGCGCTTGCGTGAGTGGCGCGACGTGCATTCGCAGTTGTTGACGCTGGTGCGCGAGCAGGGCTGGCGTTTGAACGAGACGCCAGCAACCTACGAACAACTGCATACCGCGCTGCTTACCGGCTTGCTGGGCAATGTCGGTTTCAAGGCTGACGACGAGCCGCATTATTTTGGCGCACGCGGCATCAAGTTTTACATCTGGCCGGGCTCTCATCTTGCGAAGAAGGCTGGGCGCTGGATCATGGCGGCAGAACTGATCGATACAACCCGCCTGTATGCGCGTTGCATCGCGCAGATTCAACCGGAATGGTTGGAGCGTGTCGGCGGGCATTTGCTGAAAAAATCCTACGGCGATCCGCGTTGGGAAAAGCGGAGTGCGCAAGTGTCGGCCTATGAACGCGCGACGCTGTATGGTTTGGTGGTGTATAGCCAGCGCCGTATCAATTTCGGTTTGATTAATCCCACGCAAGCACGCGAGATTTTCATTCGCGATGCGTTGGTCGGCGGGGAATTGGAGACGCGCGCGCCATTTCTTGCGCACAATCAGAAACTGGTGCGTGAGATTGAAAATCTGGAACACAAATCACGACGCCTCGACGTGCTGGTTGACGAGGAATTGATCGCTGCGTTTTACGACAAGCTGATCCCGCAAGATATTCATAACGGCATCGCCTTCGAGAAGTGGCTGAAGGACGCGATCGCAAAGAATCCGAAGCTGTTGCACCTGAACCGCGACGATCTGATGCGCCATGAAGCGGCAGGCGTGACGACCGACTTGTTTCCGAAATCCTTGACAGTGGCAGGGGTAGCGATGACGCTGTCCTACCACTTCGAGCCCGGCAGCTTGCGTGACGGGGTGACCCTGAGCATTCCCTTGTATGCATTGAATCAGGTATCCGCCGACCGTTGCGACTGGCTGGTGCCCGGCATGTTGAAGGAAAAAGTGCATCTGTTGCTGAAGTCGTTGCCGCAGAAGCTGCGCCGCCATTGTGTGCCACTGCCGGACTATGCAGCAGGATTTGGCGACCGCGTCGACTTCGGCAAGGGGAATCTGCTGGATGCGCTCATTGCCGATGTGCGCGAGCAAACCGGCGTGACGACGAAGACGACCGATTTCAAACTGGAGACCTTGCCGGCGCATCACTTCATGAATTTCAAGGTGATCGACGAGCATGGCAGGCAGCTAGAGATGGGGCGTAACCTTGCTGCCTTGCAGGCCGAGTTCGGCGGACAGGCACGCGAACGTTTTCAGAAGCTGGCGGAGAAAACCGTGGTCGCTTCGATCGATGCCGGTGACGGTGAGAAAACTGCTCGCCCTATTGCGCCGACCGCCGGTAATCCTGTCAGCGAACACCAGAATCTCACCACCTGGTCTTTCGGCGAACTGCCTGAATTACTCGAAATTCAGCAGGGGAAACAGACACTGATCGGCTTCCCCGCGCTGGTGGACAAAGCCACGCATTGCGATATCGAGGTCTTCGACGATCCGGCTGAAGCCGCGCGCGTGCACCGCATTGGCTTGCGGCGGCTATTCGCGCTCCAACTGAAGGAGCAGTTGAAATATCTGGAAAAGAATGTTCCCAATTTGCAGCAGATGGGCATGCAGTTCATGTCGCTCGGCTCGCAGGAGGAATTGCGCGATCAAATTATTCAGGCAGGACTGGATCGCGCTTGCTTGCAGGACCCCTTGCCGAAGAACGCGCAGGAATTCAATCAGCGCAAGGACGAGGGCAAGTCACGTCTCGGTTTGCTGGTCAATGAAATTGCTCGCCTTGCGTCGCAGATTTTATCGGAGTACTACACCTTACCGAAGAAACTACAGGGAGCGAAGGCGCATGCGCAGAGCGTCGCCGACATGCAATCACAATTACAGGCATTGGTCGGCAAGCGTTTCATTGCAGATAACGACTACGTGCAGCTCACCCATTTCCCGCGCTATCTGAAGGCGATCAATGTACGGCTGGAAAAGCTGCGTGCCGATCCTGCACGCGATACACGCCTGATGGCGGAATGGTCTCAGGTCGCCACGCCCTGGCAGCGCACCTTGAAAGATCGACAGAAGAGTAGCGATCCCAAAATGATCGAATTTCGCTGGTTACTGGAAGAATTGCGTGTCTCTTTGTTTGCACAGGAACTGCGCACCCCGATGCCGGTTTCCGTAAAGCGTCTGCAAAAAGTGTGGGAGTCCATGCAGCGTTGATTCACCAGCAGGCTGCGTATTCCCTTGGCAAGCGATTCCCACGCATAATGCGCTGCGCTTGATATTGTTCAATTGGCAACGGCTGCTCGTCGATATAGTGCTTTTGTAAGTCCTCATCCAAAGGGAGAAGGGAATGCAAAAGCTCAGTGCCGCCGCCTTCGGCCCAAGCGATGGGCATCTGCGCTGGGTGGCGCTATGAGGTACGTCATCCTCGGCAGTGGCCCGGCTGGTGTTATCGCTGCAGAGACGATTCGTAAGAATGCACCGCATGATGACATCCTTCTGATCGGCGACGAAGCAGAACCGCCCTATTCGCGCACGGCCATTCCCCATTTGCTTGCCGGGGAGATTCAGGAGGTGGCCACGCATCTACGGCGTGACAAGGATTACTTTTCTCACATGCGGATCGATCGGATGGCCGGACGCGCGGTACAGGTCAGCGCCAAGACACGTACTATCAAGATCG
>CBHCMF010000246.1:0-6075 GCA_965974465.1 uncultured Noviherbaspirillum sp. | reverse complement strand
TACCTTCATATACGCGCTGGTCGGGCCAGCTTGCGCGATACACCAGTTTTACCGGCGTGTCGTCCGGATAGTGCTGCCGCAAGTCAGTCACAATCTTCTTCAGATGAGGCCCGGACAAGAAAATGCACATGGTCGACCCATGCTCGGCCAGCTTCGCAATCGCTTCGCTCTCAGGCACGGCGGATGCACGCCCTGATACGCGCGTCAAGATAACCGTCTGCGATACTTCGGGCTTGGTCAACTCCGCCTGCACCGCAGCAGCGGCTGCCGTAAACGACGAGACTCCCGGCACGATTTCGTAATCGATACCAAGTGCTTCCAGTCGCCGCATCTGCTCCGCCGTTGCGCCATAAATGGCCGGGTCACCGGAATGCAGACGCACCACATCCCAACCGGAATCCTGAGCACGGCGATAGCAGGCCTCCTGCTGCTCCAGGTCGAGTCCGGCGGTATCGATCAACTCCGCATCGGGGCGGCAATGCTGTAGCATCTCGGTCGGAACGAGCGAGCCGGCATACAAGACCATCGGGACGCTCCCCAGCAATTTTGCGCCGCGCAAGGTAATCAGATCAGGGGCGCCGGGCCCGGCGCCAATGAAATAGACTTTCATGAATGTCGTTTCTCTCTTGGTGTCTTGCGAATCAACAGGGTAGCCAGATAACCCATCGCCTCCGTTGCGCACAGCTTGCTGGCATCCGTCGCAATCAATTCGCCCTCCAGTCCGATACGCCTGGCAAAGGCACAGTTTTCCGCTATCCCCATCTCACGCAGCAGATCGAGCACCCAAGGCAGGCGTGTGCCTATCTTCATCAGAATCACGATGTCGTGCGTTTCGATTTCGTGCCGCAGCGTAGCGGCATCCTCCGGGCAAGGCAGGATGAGTGTGCGCTCCTTGCCCTCGCCCAGCGGCCAGCCCGCCGCCGAAGCGGCTGCGGCATAGCTCGTGATGCCAGGGAAAGTACGTTGCGCCAGATCGGGCAAACGGTCGCGCAGCGCCGCCAGGACATAACCGTATGTTGAGTAGGTGAGCGAATCGCCGATTGTTAGATAAGCCACATGACGACCCGTGCATAATTCTTTCGCAATCGTTTCGGCCACCATGGTGTAGTGCTCTCCAAGCACCGAGCGGTCGGGGTCCATGTTGAACTCGATCTCGCGTATCCGATCCGGCGGGACTTCAATTCCTTTGAGGCACTGTAAGGCAACCGAGGTTTCGGCACTGCGAGCACGTGGGGCAAACACGATATCCGCCTGCCGCAAAGCCTCTACCGAGGCCACTGGAATATAGCCGGCAGGCCCGGGCCCGACACCTATCCCATAGAAGGTTCCAAGCCTGGCATTCATGCATCCACTCCGAGGGCGTTGCCGTGCAAATCAAACAGTCGGACTTCAACCCGCGCAACCCGGAGTACACGGGCGTGCGCCAAGCTCGCAATACGCCGCTCGATTTCAATCCACAAGGCTTGCGCGCCAGTTTCGCTTCTTAATCTTTCCATCGCTGCTTCCACCGTATTGGCACCTTCCATTTCCCGCACAAGATGGGGCGCGAACCCACACTCGGCCGCTACACGCGCCACTGCCCCCATCGCCATGCCACTCCTGCTGGAATGCGTATCCCACGAACCTTCGAGCACTTTGGCCAGCTTGCCCGGATGGCCCAGAAGCCATAGCGTATCCAACGTGCGCTGTTCTTCCTGCAGCGTGTTCTGCATGAAATCGAGCGCATCTCCCAGAAAATTCGCGATCTGGACTACGCGCGGCTCGGGCAGTTGCAGCACATCCTTCGCATAATCGCGTCCGATCTTGCCGGGCAAATACGCCACGGCCTCCTTGTTTTCGCCAAGGGCTACACGTACATACACTTCTATCGATGCGATCCAGGATGCCATCGACATCGGTTCGACAATGCCCGAGGTGCCGAGAATCGAAATACCACCAACGATTCCCAGCCGGGGGTTGAACGTCTTCCGGGCGATTTCCTCGCCGTTCTCGCAACCTATCGTCAGATCGAAGCCGCCGCCCTGCAAACCCTCTGCCAGCACCTCAGCCACTGCCTGACGCATCATCTGCCGCGGCACCGGATTAATCGCCGGTTCGCCAACCGGCACACGCAAACCGACCCTGGTTGCAGTGCCTACACCGCGTCCGGCGAAGAAGCGAATCTGGTCCAGGTCATTCCTGCACACATGCGCAAAAATTGTCGCGCCATGTGTATTGTCCGGATCGTCCCCGCCATCCTTGATCACTTCCGCCCGCACGTTCGATGCATCGAGCCATCGAACGTCATGGATGGGAATGGCCAGGTAATGCGTCCCGTTCGGCAAGGTCACATGGACATGCTCGCGGCGTTCTCCATACAGCAGCATGCACAACGCCGCCTTGACCGCCGCCGTTGCGCAACTGCCCGTGGTGCGACCGCGACGCAGACCATTCGGTGCCAATACCTCAAGATCGAACTCTTCATGCGCGCGCATTTGCTGCAAGCTGGCTCAATGCATCAATCATCAGCGCATTCACAACACTAGCTGCCCATGGCGAACCGCCACGTGTGCCGCTATTGGTAATGCGTGGCACCTGCATACAGCGACGCAAATCGTCCTTGCTTTCACGGGTACCGACAAATCCGACTGGCAAGCCAATGACAAGCTGAGGCCGCCACCCATGTTCGCGGATCCGCCTTGTCGCTTCCATGATGGCGGTCGGCGCATCTCCTATCGCCACCACCACATCGTTGCCGAATTTTTCCCATGCACGGCGAATGCCCGCCGCGGAACGGGTAATCCCATGCGCTTGCGCCATCAGCACCGTCTCACGGTCATGCACGCCGCACCATGTTTCGATACCGAGCTGCTCCAGCAATGCCCGCTTCAACCCGGTCTGCACCATAGTCACGTCGGTAATAACGCGCTTGCACCGCAACAATGCTCGTATGCCGGTCTCAATCGCCCCTGCTGAAAAATACATGTCGTCCACCGCGTTGAAGTCGCCACTGGTATGCACCAGTCTTTGCAGCACGGTCAAATGCGATGGAGCAAAACTGGACCAATCACGCCCCTCGGCAATGATCCTGAAACTTTCTGCTTCGATCGGATGCGGTTCGTAAAGCTTGAACATCGGCTCGTTCGCCGCCTGACTTGCCTCTTTTTCTTTTTCCAGCATTCCGCGCACGCGCAAATGATGCGCACGTTGAGGTTCACCGACCTGCTCTTCAAAGCCGACGATCTGAACACGGTATTTACAGAGGGAGCAATTCATCGCGGCACGGCCCGCAATCGCCTCCTGTGCGCGCTCGATGAACACATCGGCAACCAGCGGATGCACGCCGAGATATCCTGCTTTCAAGACCTCCAGTGCCGGCTCGCGCTCGCGCAAGTCATCCGCTGCGGCATAAATCCGTTTGACCAGCACGCCGTCGAAAAGAAAAAACGGCAGCACGATCAATCGTTTGAATCCTAGCCTGGCAGCCGCTCGCAAGCCGTCATGCACCAATGGCTTGGCCGTTCCGGAATAACACACATAGACACCGCCGAAGCCCATGCCTTCTTCCAGCATGCGCGCGAGCTTGGCGGTTTCTCCATTGGCATCCGGATCGGTAGTGCCCCGTCCTACGACGACCAGGCAAGTATCGTCACGGCGAACCACGTGCTGTGATTGCGACTCGGCCGCGACAATGCGTTCGCGCGCAACCTGCAGAAGCTGGGGATGCAGGCCGAGCGGTGCGCCAAAATGGAAATCGATGTCGGGATATTCGCGGGCCAGTGCGAGCAGTTCGCTCGGCATGTCATTCTTCGCATGCCTGGCACCCAGCAGTACACCCGGCACCACGACAACGCGACGAGAGCCGGCAGCGATATTGTCTTTTACCGCTTCATCGATAGTCGGGCTGGCGAATTCCAGATAGCCGTGGTTGACCGTGTGTTGCGGCGCCCGCTGACGTAGCAGTTCGATCAGCGACTCGAACTCGCGCACGCCGTCCGGATCGCGGCTGCCGTGTCCGGCAATGACGATGCCGAAGGCGGATAAAGCTTCCGGCTGATTCATTTCTCCTCCGCCGGCTCGATCTGGCTCGGCATCGGTTTCAGAGTGCGAATCAGCATGATGCTCATATCGGAAAATTCCCGGCCCGCGCATTCGCCCAGCGTGCCACGCCACTCCGCTTCATTGCGCGTCAGGTTCTCCCAAACCTCGGTGGGATGATCGCGCGAAATGCCATTTTCCAACAGATAGGCAGCAATGTGACGCGGCATGAATGATCGCGCCGCATCCCATGGACATGGGATCACGATGGCATTGCGTTCATCCTGCAGCACATGCACCAGATGGCGCTTGAATGGCGTCAGGTCGCCGCGGCGATGGAAGGTAATAAACGAGGTTTCGTCGAAACAGACCTTTGCGCGCGACGCAAGAATTTGCGCCGATGAGATACCGGGCAAGGCTTCCACCGGGTGACCGCAGGCACGTTCGACCCGCTCCAGGTACTGAAAACCGCTGAAGTGGATATCGCCCATGAAAACCACTACGCACCGTTTGCCCGCATGATGCGCCTGCGCGACCTGCGCAAGTTTTTCGGTCTGGTCGCGATAGCCCATTAACACGACCTCCGCAGTGGGCGGAATGAGACTCTGGACCACATTCACCACTGCGTTGAATCCTGCGACCACGTCGGCATTGCGTATTAATTCCGCGCCTCGCTGCGTCAAATAACCCACATCGCCTGGTCCGGCACCGATACAAATAATCACGACTGCTCCTCAAATATTTCCATAGCCTTTTCCCGACTTCATACCGATTTGATGCGTTCACGTATCGTCAGCGTGAGATTCTCGGCCGACAAATCTTCCAGCGTCAGGCACTCCGCCCCCAAAGCCATTGCAAGCTGAGATGCCTTACCCAAGCGCATATAACCGGCTTCGGTATTCAGCACCAATACCGGCGTGCCCCGCTCTGCAATCAAGCCAGCGATTTCCAATGTCTCTTTCCACGGATCTCCCATATCGCGTACTGGAATATTGGCTTTTCCGTCGGTGAGCAACACCAGTAAAGGCAGCATGCGTCCGTTGTCCGTTCTTTCCAAAGTTTCCAGCGCCAATTGCAAGGCATGCGGCAACGGAGTGCGCCCCCCTGTAGGCAATTCGCGCAATCCTTGTTCAGCCAGATCGACACTACGGGTAGGACTCAGCAGCAAATGAGCCGATTCGCCGCGAAACGAAATCACGGCCACTTCGTCGCGCCGTTGATATGCGTCGGTAAGCAGGGACAGTACTGCTCCCTTCACGGCCTCCATACGTCGCTGTGCCGCCATCGACCCGGAAGCGTCGACCACGAACAGGATCAGGTTTCCGCTCTTGTCGATCCGAACCTGCCGGTGCAAATCGCTTTTCGTCACCTGGAGCCGGGCGGGGGCGGGATCGCGCAGTACCGCGCTGCGCAAGGTGGCCCCAACTGCCAGGCTGGCGGGATTTTCATCCGGCACTGCCCTTACCATGCGTCCGCGTGTGGCCTCCTTCGAGGTGCTGCGACGGCCCGGAGCAGCCAGCGCCTTTTCCGCCACTATCGTAATGCGGCGCACGTCACCTGACACTCCGGCGGCAAACATCTGCTGGCTTTCGATCTCTTCGGAATCGGCTTGCGCCGCTTGCGACCCGCTCTCGGATTCGCCGTCCGTGTCATCCGGCTGGTCTGACTGAGGCGGACAGACTTGCCGTATCAAATCGTCGAGACGTTCCTGGTCGAGCCCCGGTTGTTCGAACGGCTTGCGCCGGCGCCTATGTGGCAGCACCAGTTCCGCCGCCTTGCGCACATCTTCAGGTGTGACCCGCTTGCGCCCATCCAATGCCGCCAGCGCTCGCGATGCCTTGTGCATGACGATGTCCGCTCGCAGGCTGGATACCTCGAACTCGCAGCAAAGATGGCTGATCAGGTCGAGTATCTCGTCTCCCAGCTCGACTTCCGTTAGAGCATGTTGAGCGTTGATCAGCCGGACGCGCAACGCTTCCTGCTGCTCTGCCCAGGACACTGCGTAAGCCGCCGGGTTCGATTCAAATGCAATACGACGACGCACGACATCGGCGCGTA
>CBHCMF010000245.1:0-6105 GCA_965974465.1 uncultured Noviherbaspirillum sp. | reverse complement strand
CCTGCCGACCATCACGAAAACGATCTCGGTGTTTCCTGTCGACGGCTCCGATCCGAATTACTTTTATTCGACGCGTGGCGACAACATCGACACGTCGATGAGTAAAGGTTTCGCAGCAGCTGCGCCAACGCCGATTTCGTTCCGCGCGGCGTGGGACATCGAGACCGACTGGGACTACGCCTATACGGTGAATAGCTTCGGCGCTTCTTCGCGCGTGAGGGGGCGTCCTTGCGGGGCTGACAGACGCATGAAGAACATCCGCGCGACTGCGTAAAATACCGGCACCATTGACAAGGCAAAGACGCTGAACGTGATCATACTCAGACGGCTTGCGGTGCGGGCCCAGTTAAAGCCGGCGTACAGCAGGACCGAGACGGTGATCAGGGACGCGAACAGGGCAAGATAGGCGGCACAGGTGATCAGCACAACCTTGTTGCGGAATGCGGACGGACTATGGGCGGCTTCGGCTTCCAGCCGGCCTATCAGGCCCTCGTAAACATATTGGTCCAAGGAAGTCCCCCCATCAGATTGTTATTGCTTACAGGCAAAAGCATAACAAATTGTGCGGTGGGGGAGGTTTTCTCTTGTCCAGGGCGATGCGCCGGTTGTTTCTGGATTGACTTCAGCGCTTCTTTTTCCGCTTCGGTGCTAATAAGGTGTGCCGGCAGGTCGGTGCTCCACACAGACAGGCGTAGGCACGTTTGAGTGCGGGGGTGTGGCGTTCGTCCAGGGTCAGGCCGTAGTCATAGTTGAGTTCTTCGCCGCGCGTGATATCGCGCAAGGCATAGATGAACACGCGGCCGTCTTCCTCGCGGGCTTCGCAGTTTGGCTCGCAGGCATGGTTGATCCAGCGGGCATCGTTGCCGTTGCTGCCGCCGTCGATGATCTTGCCGTTTTCCAGGCCGAAAAAGAACGTATGGAAGTCGTCGGGCGCCTTGGTGTTTTCGCGCTTTACGGCTTCTTTCCAGGTGATGTGCTCGCCTTCATATTCGACGATGCAGGTGCCTTCGGGGATCTTACGGGCGGCGAAGACGCCTCGGCCGTGGATACGGGAGTTTTTGACCACCCAGGCAGGGCGGTCGGTGGAGTCCGTGTTGCGATTACGATTCATCTGATTGTCAATTGTCGAAAAAACGGGGGATGCGCGGTGCGGCATATTATCGCAACACTCTTGTTCCAAAGGTTTACTGCAGCACAAACAATCGTCTCGCAGATGGCGAGCCTTAGGGGGCACGCAGAAATAAGTTGCACAATTTTGCTGGCTGCAGCCGGTGCGCTGCTGCGTTGTGCGCCGCTTGCAGTGCTCGCACTGCGGCGCATCGCACGCCTTGCATCGCATCCGGCTACAACCGCCAAATTGCATAGCTTATTCCTGCGCGAGCCCTTAGCGCCGCTACAATGTGCCATTGCTTGCGCTTCAGAGTTTTTCATTGATGTCTGATTCTCGTCTCATTCCCGCGACCCTTTCCTTCGTTGATGGTGTGCCCTATGCGGAGGCGTTCGGCGATGTCTATCATTCTGCTGACGGGGGCCTGGCACAGGCGCGCCATGTTTTTCTGAACGGGAACGGGCTACCGGAGCGGTGGTGTGGACGAGAGCGGTTCACGATTCTGGAAACGGGATTTGGGCTCGGCTTGAACTTCCTTGCAACATGGACCGCCTGGCGTGAAGATGCCGCCCGATCCCTGCAGTTGCATTACGTCGCTATCGAAAAACATCCCTTTGCTGTTGCGGACCTTGCACAGCTACATGCCTTATGGCCAGAACTAGCCGGGTTATCGGAAAGCTTGCGTGCTGCCTGGCCGCCGCTGGTGTCCGGATTTCACCGTCTGTTGCTTGACGAGGGGCGGGTTGTTCTGACGCTGATATTTGGGGATATCGCGGATGTCCTGCCGCAGATCGATGGGGCAGCCGATGCGCTTTATCTTGACGGATTTGCACCAAGTAAAAACCCGGACATGTGGTCACCCGAGGTGTTAAAGCGCCTCGACCGTCTTGCCGCGCAAGAGGCGACGCTTGCTACCTATACCGTGTCGGCCGCGGTGCGCAGGGCGCTGACCCAGGCGGGATTTGTCTGTGACAAGCGGCCAGGCTTCGGACGTAAGCGCGAGATGCTTACTGCGCGGTTTGCCCCGCGCTGGCCATGCACGCCGCGCCGCGGTGTTGCGCAACGGCGCGCCATCGTGATCGGCGCCGGCCTTGCAGGCAGCGCCGCCTGCGAACGGCTGGCGGCGCGCGGCTGGCAACTAATCTTGATAGAACGACATGAACGGCCTGCGCAGGAGGCCTCCGGTAACTTGGCAGGCATCACGATGCCGTTGCTGTCGAAGGATGACAACGTGACTTCACGATTAGCGCGCGCCGCTTATTTGTTTGCCCTACAACGATGGACACAGCTGGGTGGCATCGGACAGGCGTTTGTCGGCGAAGCCTGTGGTGTATTGCAACTGGCGCGTGACGCTGACCATGCACGCATGCAACAAGAAGTCGTGGCACGCTTCCACTATCCGGCCGATTTTGTGCGCTGGCTGGATGCCCATGCAGTATTGGACTTGACCGGTAATGCGGATGCGCATGGCGGCTGGTTATTTCCAGGTGGGGGATGGGTGACGCCGTCGAGTTTATGCGAAGCGATGCTGGCCGCCTGCGGCGAGCGGTTGGAACAACGTCTCGCTTGCGGTGCGGTTGCGCTGGAGCGCTGTGGCGATGACTGGTATGTGCGCGACGCTGGCGGGCAGGTCATTGCCCAGGCCCCAGTTGTCATTCTGGCCAATGGAACTCATGCAACGTCGTTTCCTCAAACACAAGCACTACCGCTGACGGCGATACGTGGTCAGGTAACGCATGTGCCGGCGAGCTCCCTGCCTGCGGTGCCTGTCGTACTATGCGGTGACGGGTACGTGACGCCGCCGGTGCATGGTATTTGCTGTGTTGGGGCGTCTTATGATTTCGATACCGATCCGTCATTGCGGCAATCGAGTCATGAGGAGAACCTGAATCGGCTGCGTCAGGTGCTGCCACAAGCGCAGGTGAAAGAGGGTGATACCGGCCGCGTGGCCTTCCGATGTGCGTCGCCCGATCGGTTGCCGCTGGTCGGCGCGTTGCCGGATGCGATAGCATCCATCACTGGCAGCCGCTTGCGCGATGTGCCTCGCTTGCCCGGCTTGTTCGGCTTGCTGGCGTACGGATCACGCGGCTTGATTTGGGCGCCGTTCGCTGCGGAATTGCTGGCCTCTTTCTTGAATGGGGAGGCCTTACCAATAGAACGGGAGCTGGCCGAGGCGCTGGATCCTGCGCGTTTTGCCTTGAAAGCTTGGCGGCGAGGCGGCGCAGCGTAGACTTCTCTACAGGGGGTGATATGCACAAGACCGTGAAAACTATCGCTATTGCCATTGCGGCATTGCTGGCGTTATTACTGGTGGCTGCCGGCATCGTGGCGGCGACGTTCAATCCGAACGATTACAAGCCACAGGTGATCCGAATGGTGCAGGAAAAGACGCAGCGCACGCTGGTCATCCCCGGCGACATCTCCCTCAGCTTCTTTCCGAAGATCGGTGCTGAACTGGGCCCGCTCACCATTTCTGAACGCAACAGCAACGCGGAGTTCGCCGCCGTCGAGCGTGCAAAGGTGTCCTTGGCGCTGATTCCTTTGTTGTCGAAACGGCTTGTGGTTGACCGCGTACAGGTGGATGGGTTGCGCGTCAACGTGACGCGTTTCAAGGATGGCAGCACGAATGTCGATGATTTGTTTGCTAACACCAAACCCGATGAACAGAAGGTGGGGCAACCTGGTGAACAAGCACTTGGATGGGCGATCGACAGCATTCATTTGCGCAATGCAGGCGTGCGCTTCGACGACCAGCAACAGGCACGCAAAGTCGCGCTTTCATCGCTGAACCTGGATACGGGCAAGATCGCCAGCGGCGCACCAAGCACGCTGCAATTCGATGCCAGAATACAAAGTGACAAGCCCAATATCGATGCGCGGGTATCGGCCAAAAGCGGCTTCTCGTTGGACCTGGACAGCAAACACTATGTGCTGAAAGAGGTAGAAGCGGAACTGAAACTGACCGAAGGCACGCGCGATGTCAATGCGGTCCTTAACGTGCCTTCTGTCGAGAGCTCCCCGACCGTATTCCGGCTGCCGGCGCTGACGGTGAACGCGACGATCAAGGACGGCAAGCTGGACGCAAAAATGCAATTGTCCGGCGCATTGACCGGCGATACCGAAAAACGCTTGTTGTCCTCTCCTCAGTTTGCCTTGACCTTGTCGGGCAAGCAGGATGGCACCGCAATCAACGGCGCGCTGACCACGCCGCTCTCAATTGATTTGAAAGCCGAAGCGATCACCTTACCCAAGCTTGCTGCCGACTTCACCTTGCCCAATCCTGCTGGTGGTACGTTGCATTTGAAAGCCGGCGGTAATGCCGTCGTCAACCTTGCCAAGAAGACGGCATCGGTCGCCATGAATGGCAGCCTGGATCAAAGCACATTCAATGCCAAGCTGGGAGTTAGCGCGTTCTCTCCGCTGGTATCGACGTGGGATATCGGAATCGACCGCCTTGACCTAGATCGTTACAAAAGTAAGACGGCCGCTGCCGTATCTGCTCCCGCGAAAGGTGCGGCAGCCGAGCCACCGATGGATTTTGCGGTATTGCAGAAACTGCATGCCAGCGGCAGTGTGCGCGTCGGCGCGCTGAAGGTCGCGAATATCAAGACGTCGAATGTCCGCGTCGAACTCCGCATCAATGACGGCAGGCTCGTTGCGAGCCCCCTCACTGCGGATCTGTATGGTGGCGACGTCACTGGCGCGGTGACAATTGTGGCAGGCAAGCCTGCGCGCTACGTGTTGAAACAGAACTTAACCGGCGTCCAGGTGGGACCCTTGCTGAAGGATGCGATTGGTAAAGATACCCTCGAAGGAACGGGGAATGTGCAACTCGATGTGACGACCGCTGGCGCGGACTTCGCTCAGATCAAGAGGAACTTAAATGGTAGCGCGCGCTTGGCTTTACGCGACGGCGCGGTACGCGGCGTGAATATCGCGAAGGCGGTGCGTAGCGCCAAGGCCAAGCTGGCACAGATTCGAGGCGAAGAGGGGGCGCAAACGGGCGCAGGCTCTGGCAATGAGAAAACCGACTTTAGCGAGCTGAGCGGTAGTTTTCGCATTGTGAACGGCGTTGCCCATAACGACGACCTGGCGATCAAGTCGCCTTTGATACGGGTCGCCGGCTCCGGTGACATCCATCTTAGCGACAGCCGGCTCGATTATCTGGCGCGAACGACAGTGGTCCCCACGTTGCAAGGGCAGGGCGGTCCTGACTTGCAGGCACTCAAAGGGCTGACAGTGCCGATCCGTTTGTCCGGTCCGTTTGAGGCCATCAATTGGCGTATTGATTTCGCCGATATGGTACGAGAACTGGCACGACAGAAGCTCGGCGAAAGAAAAGATGAATGGAAAGCGAAAGCAGAGAAATCGTTAGGTGAAGAAAAAGAAAAGATCCGCGATCGGCTGAAGGAACAGCTGAAAGGCGTATTTGGGAAGTAATCTTCCCTATAGCATCACCTATAGCTTCAATATAGTCGAACAACGCTGTCGTACAAGGCAAGTGCATGTCTGTCGGCAATTGCACGAACAGCGCATGCTTTCCTGCTCAATTCGTCAAATACCTCCTCGACTCTGGGGTGCTGCGCTCGTACGCAGCCTCCTTCTTTGTGTCTCTTTCACACATTTTTCCTCTTGCGTTACGTCATGAGCAAACCCGCATGACGACAGCGTTTTCGTAAAAAAGTTTTGTGAAAACGGACAGGTTTTGCAAAAAAATTTCTCTCAAAAATACTGCTTTGGAAAGACGAAATTGAATGCAATTTTTTCGAGGAATTTGTGACACAAAAAAAGAAAAATTTTCTATGGACAACGCGAAACAGCGCGTATTATTAAATTGCGGAGTGGAAATTCAAATCTGTATCCGACACCAGAACGACCGGTAGATTTACAAAGGAAAATCCCATGAAAATCTTTGACAACTACGCAGCACGGTATGAGCGGACACGGGAAGAGGAATACTCCCTGCAAGAATATCTGGAATTGTGCAAGCGCGATCG
>CBHCMF010000244.1:0-6120 GCA_965974465.1 uncultured Noviherbaspirillum sp. | reverse complement strand
CTTCCTGCCCCCACAACTTGTCGTCACCATCTTCCCCGTATAACAAATCCGTGCCGTCCCCGCCTACCAGTTGATCCTCTTCGAGTCCCCCATGTAGGATGTCATTTCCTTCCTGGCCAAATAAAACATCACGCCCGGCACCACCGGTGACGACATCTGCGCCATCTTCACCGTACAAATAATCATTGCCAGCCTGGCCGTTAAGCGCATCTCCGCTTTTACCTCCCCATAATGCATCACCGGCGCTGCCCCCAATCAAATGATCGTTGCCATCATTGCCTACTTGTTCAAGGGATTCGTTCAGCTTAGCCATCATCTGTTCAGCGGAAATGGCCGTGCCATCACTGAATATGTATTGCCGAATTGTCCCATTGATGACAATACTGTCGCTACCGCTATAGACGAGCACTAGTTTGCCATCGATGATCACCATTTTGATGTCATCAAGGCTGATGCCATCCTCAAAGACGACCTTGTTTTCGCCCTCGGAGTCAATCACAGAATCAGCACCATCACCAAGATGGAACAGATACGTATCATTGCCTTGGTTACCAAGCAGCGTGTCCGCCCCGCTACCGCCTGTCAGCGTATCGTCGCCCGCATTACCTGCGACGATATCATTCCCCTCCTCACCATCGACATAATCGTTATCTTCATCTCCTGTTAAGGAATCGTCACCAATACCGCCAAATACCACATCGTTGCCAGTGCCTGCATTGACTGCATCGTTACCGCTTCCCCCATCAATCGTGTCATTGCCGGCGCCGCCAATCAGACTGTCGTTGTCATCGCCGCCAAACAGGGCGTCATTGCCGGCGTGTCCTTCGATATGATCGTTGCCCGCTTCACCGTCCACGTAGTCATCGCCGCATCCCTCCTCCGCAACATAGGTGGCATCGCCATACAAATGGTCGTCCCCTTTGCCGCCCAATATAATGTCGTTGCCGCCTCCGCCCCAAACAGTGTCCTTTCCATCGCCGGCGTCGATATAATCGTTGCCCCTTAATGCTTCGTTGTCACCATACGATGCATCGCCATAGAGAGTGTCGTCGCCATCCCCACCAAACAATTGATCATCTTTGCCATCGCCTTGCAGCCAGTCATTTCCAACCCCGCCATCAAGGTAATCGTTTCCATCGGCAACGGCGCCATGCCCGCCATCCGTTTTTTCCCTGCCGTAATCTCCAGTGATCCGGTCATCCCCATCACTTCCAGACAAGAGATCGTCGCTGTCTCCGCCACTCAAGGTGTCATTGCCTGATTCACCGTAAAGAGTATCCTTTCCGTGTGAGGCAGCAACAAGGTCATTACCAGCGCCGCCGTATAGCACATCAGCAAACTCTGCTCGCTCACTTTCTGGGGAATTATTATTATCGAAAGGAGCCAAAATACGGCTAAAGGGAATTACACTTTCACTTATTGACCAATCAAAACCAAGGGCTGAATAGTCATCATCGTCACTAAGAACATCGTCACCTGCACCGCCGACTAGTGTGTCTCGACCCGCACCGCCTAACACCACATCATTGCTTGCACTGCCGATAACGATATCATCGCCGCGGCTTCCGTTAAGCCAATCTCCCTTGGCGCCATTACCGTCCGCTTTTCTCCCTTGTTCAAGGGCGTCTGCCAGGTTACTCTCGCTTATGCCATAGATGCGATCGTCTCCTTCCCCGCCTTCAATAATATCGGCGTCAATACCTCCCTCGACAATGTCGTTGCCACCGTTAGCCTTGATAAAGTCTCGGCCACCAAGTCCGAGAATGCGGTCACTTTCCGTACTGCCCGTTAACGTATCTTCACGCCCCGGGCTATTCCCTCCTGTGGGATTGAAAAGTTCGTCACGCATATCATCTTCCGGACCGAAATCCCGGTCTCCTGTGATAATGCGCGTCGTCGCATCCGATGGCGCTGGGCCGTCTTGCAGATCTATACCAAGCTTGTTATTCGTGAAGTCTTTGATAAAAATACGGTCAGTAGGCGACTCAAGATTGACAATGTTAAGCGTCTTACTGCCGTCACTCTCAGTGAAAAGTGCATACTGATATTTTTTGTCGTTGCTGAACCATATCCCTGATCCAGCAGTTTTTTCTTTGCCGCCGTTGAGGATGTTCCCGCCACTATCAATTTTTCCGCTGCCATCAGAGTCGATAATGGTATCCCAGCCATCTCCTTTTTGGAACTTGTATAGATCTGTGCCCTTACCGCCTCTGAGGTAATCGTTGCCACTACCCCCATCGAGCGTATCATCGCCGACATTCCCTTCTAGATAATCATGACCGTCCTGTCCATTGATGACATCATTGCCATCATGACCATAGAGACGATCGCTGTTTGTACCTCCTGATAAGGAGTCAGCATCCTTACCTCCGAATAGAAAGCGGCGCGTGTTCGAATCACCAGCTGGAATCAAACCTCCTTGCAACCTGATCGTAGTGTTGGTCGAAATATCGCGAAAAAGCGCGTCGTCAGGTCCGCTCATGACCGCATCGGTCTGGTTCTCAGAGTTACGCTTATTAAGCCAACTCAGCATAGCTGCGCGGTCCGTCAGATACTCATCACTAAAGTTAGCTTTTCCCTGTTTCAGCTCAGTTGAGTTGAGCAATCGGTCGGCATCCCATTGTGCTGCCAATACTTGATGAGCACTTTTCAAAGTGATAGCTGCGGTATCATTGGTTGGCTTTAATGCAAAAGGAGCTAAATAGTAAAGGCTGAGAAAGGCTCCGAAGTCTGTTTTAGCAATACGGCCATCACTAGAAGGTGCAACTATTTGAACATTTCCCTGCAAGGACGAGAATATTCCCGTGGTACCGCCATTGGCATCCAATCCCATAAGGCCATAAAGATTGTCATACAAGTGCGCTCTATTGGTGTCGTCCGGCCCTGAAGAAATTACTGTTGGCGCCTGTTCACCTCCTAATAAGAAAATGCGTAGAGTATCAAGGGTACTTTCATAGGTACGTTCCGGCATATTTGAAGCTGCGCGGAGAAATCCAGATAGTCTTTGTGCGTTATTAGCCAAGGTAGGGTCAAGAGCTGCCATCATTGCCATCAACGATAAACTGTCGTTACCATTGACGCTAGAATGATTTACCGTAAGTGCATTAATCGGTCCACTACCGTTCTCCTGTGCAATTCGAATTGTGCTACCTGGCCAAATAGTACCAATCTCAGAAACGCCATCCCCGTCAGCTTCAATACGTGTGATGTTAGATTGGTCCCACCCTGGAAATCCGAGTGCAGATAAGGCGGCATCTCCTTGAGAAAAAAAGCCTGGCGCATTTAAGGTAACAACTTGGTCAGTTTGATTCGGAAAGAACCGTTGAAACAGCATTGCAAGATGTCCGCCGAGACTGTGCCCTGTCACATCGACTTTTTCTGAAAGAGAAAGCACAGATTGACCAGCCGGTTGTCCTGCGATCACGCCTGTATCCGTGTCGAGTAATTTTTCAAAGACAACAAAAGAAGCCTGCAAGGCGGGGGAAAGCAAGGGCATTACTGGAGCCGAGGACACCAGGATGGAATTTGCTATGGCGAAGAGACGCCATTTTTCATCCTTAGAATATTGCACTGGCTGACCGCCTACTGTGGTCAATTGTTTGTAATAGCGATACATTTCGACAGCTTGGTTGTTTGCGAACCCATTGCCACCAATGCTCGAAGCGTCAGTTACGATCAGATCTAGCCAAGTCTGCCATGGAAACACAGGCACTTCAGTGCCACGCATTGCAATTATGTGTTTT
This sequence comes from uncultured Noviherbaspirillum sp., assembly GCA_965974465.1. GTDB lineage: Bacteria > Pseudomonadota > Gammaproteobacteria > Burkholderiales > Burkholderiaceae_D > Noviherbaspirillum. The sequence goes on along the minus strand of CBHCMF010000244.1, from coordinate 2,377 downwards.
CCAGTTGTTTTTTCTTTGAATACTGCTGCACTGAAGCCGTTATAAGGAACGTTAGGTAATTGATCAATCAGTTCATAAATTTCATTGAACTTCTCAGCTTGAGCTTGGGTAAAACCACCCACTACAAGTGATGATGCTAATGCATGCTTGTTAAGGTCCGCATAAGTTGCAACAGTGGTAGAAATGAGGGGGCTTAACTTATTAATTGCTGTGATACTCATTATTTGCTCTGATAGCTATAAATGTTTCTGTAGAAATTTTCGCGTATTTGCTGCATTTCCCTCGTTTCCCCGCCCCAACAACGCACTCCTGTTGGGGCACTTAAGATGACACGCTCTGGTTTAGTCCATTGGTATCCAAATTCTGTGTAGCTTGCGACTACCCGATTGGTATTTAAATCAATGATTTCTAAAACGGTTTTACTAAACCTTTCATCGGTAGGTATTTGAGTGGATGTGTATTGGTACTTGTATCTAACTGTTCGGGTTTCATCTACTGGAAGAAAAATGTATTCGGACTTTCTGGGATAAGGCTTTTTTTTGAGGTCCCAATCAACATATACGTCAAAGCGCTCCCCTTTTTTATTCTGCCAACGCACAAATGCCACGTCTCCAAAATGAAACGGGCCTTCATATGCAAGTTCGTTTTTGTCTTCTACCAACCACCCAGCATTTCGCTCAATTTTGGCGTACATTCTTGGTCCGCCTTCTTCCTCGCAAAGCTGATTAAATTTCCACTGTCCGTGGAAGGAATCTACGTTGTAGAGCGCAATGGCTAGTCCTACAGTGCCGATAAAAATCATTAATTTACGCATGACATAATCTCTATACTCTGATGCGATTCTAAAAAATTCGTTTATGCGATTAAGTAAAATTGCCCTAGGAACGCGTCGATGTGATATGAAACTTTTTATCTTATTCGAGCAACCCACCGATATTCGCATTCAAGATACGGTCTGACAAAATTCATCGCTCCCTTCCAGCTTCCTTCACCGCTTTCTGTACTGGCGACAGCAAGTATTCCAGCACTGTGCGCTTTCCCTGATTGATTTCCGCGACCACTTGCATACCTGGTGTGGTATGCAACGCTGCCCCCTGCTGGTCTTGCAAGTTCTGCTGATCCAATTTGATCCTTGCCTTGTAAGTCAACATGCCAGTCTTGACACCAGCGTTGCTTGGCTCAGCTGCGTCGGTCATAGAATTAGCTTGCTTTAGTTCCGTCGCATCGGCGCTCACATGTATTACTTTGCCGATCAACATTCCATACTTTTGAAAGGGATAGGCGGCGAGCTTGATCTGCGCACTTTGGCCAACCTGAACAAAGCCCACATCTTCATTCTTGATGTTCACATCAGCAAACAATTTTTCACCCTTTGGCACCAGAGTCATGACCACTGTCCCCGGTTGCACGACTGCACCTACGGTAGTGGTTGCAAGATCCTTGACCACGCCATCTTGCGGTGCGCGCAATTCCATTAAACCTTCACGGTATGTTGTCTTATCGAGGTTCGGTTGCAATTGTGAGATGCGAGCCTGGATATCAGCTAACTCCTTTTGCAATTCGCTTTTATAGGTACTTTGCAATTGGTTGATGCGCTTTTGTTGTGCTGCAATGGTGGCGTTTAACGCAGCGACCGTTGCCTGTTGCGCATCCAGATCTTTCGTTTTTTCCAAGGCTTCGCGCTGTTTTTCTGCTGCAGCAAGACCGCCCATGAAGCCATCCTTTTCCAGCTTGGCAAATGCTTCCGCAGACTTCTTGTAAGTCGGCAGCGTTTGCTCCAGCTTGTTGAGGATTTCGGAAGCACTCTTTCTTTCATGCCCTGCTTTTGCCAGCAATGCCTTTTCCTGGTCAAGACTATCCAGATAGGCTCTGCGATGCGCACTGTATTGGCTTTGTACTTGTGCATACAGCTTTGGATCGTCACCCGCTTTGGGCAACATCGGCTGATCAGTGAGTTCAGCTTCAATACGGCGTACCTGCATTTGCTGGGTCTGCAGATCGTTGCTGATGCTGGACTTGTCTGCGCGTGCCAGTGTTGTATCAAGACGTGCCAAGACTTGGCCAGCTTTGACTGTGTCACCTTCATTAACCAGCAGTTGCCGCACAATGCCTGCCTCAGCCGGCTGCACGATCTTGACCAGGGTTTGTGGGACGAGTTTTCCTTCGGCAGTCGCAATGATGTCAAGCTGACCGAAAGCGGCCCATACGATTAGCAAGAGGACTAGAACAGAGATTGAACGTAGTACGATGCGGCCATGCTCGCTTGGTGCTTCAGCTTGGATTAAACGTAGCGGATCGTGCCAACGACTGGGCGGGCGCAATTGCACAACGTTGGCACCGGATACCTGCGTTTGGTTTTGTTGCGGTAGGGATGTCA
>CBHCMF010000243.1:0-6188 GCA_965974465.1 uncultured Noviherbaspirillum sp. | reverse complement strand
GACGTATTCTTGGCAAACCAGCCAACGAGCAAGAAGCGATGGAGATGCTGCGGATCCTGTCCGGCCGCACACACCAGGTCCTGACGAGTGTCGCTTTATATCATCACGAGCGTCTCACGCAGATTACCCAGATTTCAGACGTGACGCTGTCAACGCTGACCGAGGACATGATGCGGGCCTATTGTGCGACCTCAGAACCTTACGATAAAGCCGGTGGATACGGCATCCAAGGTATGGCCGCCGTCTTCGTGGAACATATTAGCGGCAGCTATACGGGCATCATGGGTCTTCCGCTGCATGAGACCGCAAAACTATTACAACAAGCCGGCATACCAGTCCTATGAGCGAAAACATTCTCATCAATATCACCCCGCAGGAAACACGGGTTGCATTGATTGTTCAAGGCGCAGTACAGGAACTCCACATCGAACGCACCTTATCGCGTGGCATGGCCGGCAATATCTATCTGGGCAAGGTGGTGCGTGTGTTGCCCGGCATGCAGTCGGCTTTCATCGATATCGGACTAGAGCGTGCTGCGTTCCTGCATGTCGCTGACATTTGGGAAGCGCGTCCTCAGGAGAACCAGAACGCCACACCGAAGCCGATCGAGAAACTCCTGTACGACGGGCAAGCTGTGATGGTGCAGGTCATCAAGGATCCTATCGGCACCAAGGGTGCGCGCCTGTCTACGCAAATCTCCATCGCGGGGCGCATGCTGGTGTATCTGCCACAGGACTCGCATATCGGTATTTCGCAACGGATCGAGAAAGAGGCGGAACGTGAAGCGCTGAAAAGCAAGGTGCAGAAACTGCTGCCTTCGGAGGAGAAAGGCGGCTTTATCATCCGCACCATGGCCGAGGATGCATCGGATACCGACCTGCAGATGGACGTTGACTATCTTCGCAAAACATGGGCTGCCATTATCCAGAATTCCAAGACCAAGCCGGCGCCGACATTGCTGTACCAGGATTTGAGTCTTGCGCAGCGCGTGTTGCGTGACTTTGTCAACGACGAGACCGCGTCCATTCAGGTCGATTCGCGCGAGAATTTCCTGAAGCTACAACAGTTCGGCAGCACTTATACGCCATCGGTTCTGACGAAGCTAGTGCACTATACGGGCGAACGTCCTCTATTTGATCTCTACGGTGTTGAAGAAGAAATCCAGCGAGCGCTCGGCCGTCGTGTCGACCTGAAGTCGGGCGGCTATCTGATCATCGACCAGACTGAGGCGATGACCACGATTGACGTGAATACCGGCAGCTATGTAACTGGTCGCAATTTTGACGACACCATCTTCAAGACTAACTTGGAAGCGGCGCATGCAATCGCGCGCCAGTTAAGGTTACGCAATCTGGGCGGCATTATTATTCTCGATTTCATCGACATGGAAAATGCCGAGCACCGCAATGCCGTGTTATCAGAACTCAGCAAGGCCTTGTCGCGCGACCGCACCAAGGTGTCGGTATCGGGATTCTCCCAGTTGGGGCTGGTCGAGATGACACGCAAACGCACCCGTGAGTCGCTTGCACACATCTTGTGCGAAGTGTGTCCTGCCTGCGCCGGCAAAGGACAAGTCAAAACCGCACGCACCGTTTGCTACGAAATCCTGCGTGAATTGCTACGCGAAGCGAAGCAATTCAACCCCCGTGAGTTCCGTATTCTTGCATCGCAAGTAGTGGTCGACATGTTCCTGGAAGAAGAATCACCGCATCTGGCCATGCTGGAGGAATTCATCGGTAAGCCGATTTCGCTGCAGGTCGAAACGATTTACCATCAAGAGCAATACGACATCATTTTGGTGTGACGAAACGAGTTCCAGAAAGCACGATAGGGGAATGGATAATTTTTATCTAGCCAACTCAGCATATCGAGTCCCCCTATCGATAGCATCAATATGAAGAAATCAAGCATCCGATAGATTCATGCCCACGTGTTGACCCAACATTTCAGAGACGGTGTCAATTTTCGCTTCAGCACAGTTTGGGTTGCTTCCTGATAAACCGCTTCAGCCGAAGCCTCTATCAAACCATTTCCATCACTTCATGCAACGGCCTGCGCGGTTTCTGAGGCCAGTTGCCCGGTGCCGGGTGGCCAACTGCCACAAGGATTACAGGTATTTCAGTGGCAGCTAACCCAAACTCATGCGCCACACCATGGGGATCAAATCCGGACATCGCGCCCGTCACAAAACCCATGCTTTCTGCAGCCAACATAAGCGTCATTGCTGCCAGAGATGCAGAACGAAAAGCTTCGTCGCGTTGCAACGCAGGATTGCCAATATGCGCGCGATTCGCCATGCCAACCCATTGCTGGAATGTTGACTCCTCTAGGATTCCTGCATCAACCGATGGTTGAAGCATCTGTGGCAATTGCTTTTGTGCTTCAAGGGTGCCACAGATGATAAAAGTAACGGCAGCATCTATCACCTTCTGCTGTCCGAACGATACCGATTTCAAACGCATTTTGGCCTCAGTCGAATGAACTGCAATAAACTTCCAGTTCTGAAAGTTAAAGGCAGACGGCGCAAGGGTGGCTAAGCGAACCAGTTCCTCGACTTCAGCGTCTGTTATCCGCTTGCTTGTGTCAAAGTAGTTCGCAGATATACGTGATTCGATGAGTTTGATTACAGCATTGCGCATAGAGTGCTCCATTAAAAATGGTTAAAAGAACTTTCAAGTTGAGCCGCATGGAGATCGTGTACCCACAGGGGGGCCATGGAATGATTGGCGTGAACCTTGGATATTAGGCTTGTCTGCTCATGGACCATTGCACAACCAAGATACTTCCAAGAACCAAAAGCAACCCGATGAGAGATAAGCCTGTCATAGACTGTCCCAGGAAGATCCAACCAAGAATCACTGCGGTTAATGGGCTCAACAACCCTAATGACGACACGGCCACGGGCGAAAGTCGGGCAATACCACGAAACCACAAGGCATATGCCAGTAGTGCACCGGCAATGGATAAATACACATAGCCGATCACTTGTCGCACACCTAGCGCCGGTAACGGCGGGTCGAGGAGCCATGCAACGGGCAGCAGCATGAGGCCGCCTGCTAGCAACTGCCAGCCAGTAAATGCCATGAGTGGCAATTCAGGCTTCCAACGTCGGGTGAGATAGGTACCGGAGGCCATGCAGGCAGCACCGGTTAGTGCAGCAATAACACCCATCGGGTCTCCTTTAGACGTTGGCGCGAGCAATAAGACACCCATTCCGATGATGCCAACGACACTTGCGAAGACCGCCACGCTGACAGGGCGACGTCTGTCAAGCGCCCAAGCTAATCCCATGACAAGCAAAGGCTGAATTGCGCCAACCACGGCAGCCACCCCACCAGGTAACCGATACGCCGCCACGAACAAAAATGCCTGAAAGAAGCTAATGTTGAGTGCTGCAAGCACGATCAATCGCCCCCATTCCCCCTGTTGGGGTAATCGCTTACTCAATAGCGCAAGCAAAATGCCCGCTGGCAAGGTACGTAGCAACGCTGTCGTGAACGGGCTGTCAGAGGGCAGAAACTCCGTCGCGACAATGTAAGTTGAGCCCCAGATGACCGGTGCCACGGCAGTAAAAATTGTATTACCCCATTGTGATTGCGTATTGTTCGAGTGCATAACATTTATCTTTAATTCAAGATAAATAAGCATAGCATATAATCTTGAATTCAAGATAAAAGGAGGAGGGAAATGACTAAAGCTCAGCCAACCGATGCAGTGGATTTAATCCTTGAGCAATGGCACCGGGAACGTCCGGATTTGGATGTGAGTCCGATGGGTACTATTGGGAGGATCAAGCGGTGTTCCGCACTACTGCAACCCCTGCTTGATGAAACCTTTGCAGCATTCGGTTTAACTGCGTGGGAATTTGATGTTCTAGCGACGCTGAGGCGATCTGGGAAGCCCTACAGCTTAGCGCCAACCGATCTGTTCTCTGCCTTAATGGTTACTTCAGGCACAATGACGCACAGACTTCAGCGACTGGAAGCGAGAGGTCTCGTCCAGCGCGTACCCAACCGTGAAGATGCGCGTAGCATGCTGGTGCAATTAACCCCTGCTGGCCTTTCCCTCATCGACCGGGCGGTAGAGGCGCATGTCGAGAATGAACGACGGATACTTGCGCCCATCAAGCAGGCGGATCTTATTGCACTAAATATGCGTTTGTCTCGGTTACTCTCTGTGCTGGAACCGGCAGATGATTGACTTCATTCTCTCCAGAGTAAAGATGTCACCACGTCGCCAGTTACCTCATGAGGTGCTAAAGACACTTGTCCAATACAATACGACGGCATGAAACACTTGTTAATTTTCTTCTCTGCTCTACTGGCCTGCCTGCCCTCATCCGGCTTTGCCGATGTGCTAACGGTGGCCGTTGCAGCCAACGTCCAATACGCCTTTGACGATTTGCAAGCCGCGTTTCAAAACGAAACCGGCCACACGCTAAAGCCCGTCTACAATTCCTCCGGCAAGTTCGCCGCCCAAATTATGAACGGCGCCCCCTTCGACGTGTTTCTGTCGGCCGACATGGAATACCCTGAAAGACTGCACAAAGAAGGCTTTGCCATTGCAGCACCAAAGGTATATGCCTACGGTGCGATTGTGCTATGGACACAGAAGAACATCGACCTCAGCAAATGGCAGAGCGTGCTCGCTGGGCCGACTGTCAGCAAAATCGCCGTCGCCAACCCCAAGACTGCCCCCTACGGACGCGAGACGATGAAGGCGCTTGCCCATTTCAAACTGGATGCTGTTCTGCAGCCCAAGCTTGTCTTTGGCGAAAGTATCTCGCAGACCAACCAGTACATTCACTCTGGCGCAGCAGATGCCGGTTTCACTGCAAAGTCGGTAGTGGTATCGCCAGAAATGCAAGGCCATGGTAAATGGATCGATTTGCCCAAAAACAGCTATCAACCCATCGCACAAGGCATCGTTGTGCTCAAGCACAGCCACCAGACCTCCCCAAAGCTTGCTCAGCAATTTCATGACTTCGCACTTTCAGCGAAGGCGCGTACGATTTTCGAACGTTATGGATACCTGCTGCCGTGAACCGCTTATCGGGAATAATCAACGTGGTGGAGACACAGGGCAGCATTGCGCTGGTGGAAGCTGTCGTTGGTGCGCACTGCTTCACCGCTACGGTGATCGGCGCCGGTGAAGAGATTGCCACATGGTGCACTGGTATGCCGGTCACGCTCTTATTCAAAGAAACCGAAGTCTCTCTTGCGAAGAATCTGTCCGGTCTGATCAGCATGCGCAACCGCATGCCATCGATTGTGACGTCGATTGAGCGAGGCAAGCTGCTGACTAAGGTGACACTCGATTTCCATGGGTATCGCATCGAATCGGTCATTACCACGCGTGCCTCGCATGCGCTTGATCTTGCCATCGGAGATAAGGTCGAAGGTTTGGTGAAGGCCAACGAGATGACCCTGATGCCGGAGACAGCAGCATGACGTATGACTGGCAACCGTTGTTCCTCACTTTCCGTCTGGCGGCCATTACCACGCTGATTCTGTTCGTGATCGGCATTCCGCTCGCGTACTGGATTGCACATACCCGCACACGTTTCAAGCCGGTGATTGAAACCCTGGTTAGCATGCCGCTGGTGCTGCCACCGTCGGTGCTTGGCTTCTATTTATTGCTCGCATTTAGTCCGCAGCATGCCTTCGGCCAGTGGCTGGAGCAGTGGTTTCATGTCAGGCTGGTGTTCAGCTTCGCCGGTCTCGTAGTCGGTTCGGTGATCTTTAGTTTGCCGTTTATGGTGCACCCGATCCAGTCTGGCTTCCAGAATCTGCCCGTCTCGCTGATGGAAGCGTCGCGCACGCTGGGCAAGTCGGACATGACAACGCTGTTTCGCGTCCTACTGCCGAACATCAAGCCGGCCCTGCTGTCTGGCGCAGTGCTGAGTTTTGCCCATACGATCGGCGAATTCGGCATGATCTTAATGATCGGGGGGAACATTCCCGGCGTAACGAAAGTGGCATCGATCGCGATCTACGATGAAGTGGAAAGTTTGAATTATGCAGCGGCGAATTTCTATGCCCTGGTGCTGTTTGCCGTGACCTTTGCGATTTTGCTGGCGGTCTATGTGATGAACAAGACATTCCTAAAGACGGGGCTGCGGTGATCGACATCACTCTTGCCAAATCGCTGGCAAGCGTCAGCGGTCCTTTGCAGCTGGAGATCGATAC
>CBHCMF010000242.1:0-6188 GCA_965974465.1 uncultured Noviherbaspirillum sp. | reverse complement strand
CTCCCAGCTGAGCTATACCCCCGTGCGAAGAAACGAGATTATAGCAAAGTTTTTTCTTCTGTGTAAATCCTCTTTTGAAGATTTAACCAATAAATTTCTGGAGACGCGCCAGAACGGTATCCCGGCCAAACAAATCAAGAACAGCATCGATAGACGGCGTTTGCAGCTGGCCAGTGATGATCAAGCGCAAAGGCATTGCCAATTGCGGCATCTTTAGCTTGTGCGTAGCCAGCACTTCCTTCATTGCAGCCGAAATCGCTGCCTTGTTCCATTCAATGCTCTCGCACTGCTCCACAAATTGAACCAGCGCAGGCTTTACCGCGTCAGTCACATGCTGCGCCATCAAAGCCGCATCTGGCGCAGGCTGACGATAGAAGAGCATGGCAGCATCCGCCAATTCATTAATGGTATTGGCTCGCTCCTTCATCAATGCGATTACCGCTTGCAGATCGGGCGCACCATCAAACTGAGCACCGTCCTGCTCCAACCAAGGGCGCGTCAAAGCTTCGAGGCGCGCATTGTCGGATTGCTTGATGTAATGGTTGTTCAGCCATGCCAGTTTTTCCGGATTAAACTGTGCTGCGGACTTCGATAAGTGGTCAACGTCGAACCACTGGCAGAACTGCTCCATCGAGAAAATTTCATCATCTCCATGGCTCCAGCCCAGGCGGGCCAGGTAATTCAGCATTGCTTCTGGCAAATAGCCTTGCGCCGGATACTCCATCACACTGACTGCACCGTGGCGCTTGGACAGTTTCTCTCCATCGGCACCTAGAATCATTGGCACGTGACCATATTGCGGCAGCGAGGCGCCGAGCGCGCGCAAGATGTTAATTTGGCGCGGCGTATTGTTAACATGATCATCGCCGCGAATCACATGCGTCATTTTCATGTCCCAATCGTCCACCGCAACACAGAAATTGTAGGTTGGCGTGCCATCCGGGCGCGCAATCACGAGATCGTCGAGCTCACGATTGGAAATCGTGATCGGCCCCTTGACCATATCGTTCCAGGTGACGTCACCGTCCATCGGATTCTTGAAGCGCACCACCGGCTTGCGGCCTTCCGGGATCGGCGGCAGCGCCTTGCCCGGCTCAGGACGCCAGGTACCGTCGTAACGCGGCTTTTCGCCAGCAGCTCGCTGACGCTCGCGCATTGCTTCGACCTCTTCCGGCGATGAGTAGCAATAGTAAGCCGTCCCTGCTGTCAACATTTGCGCAATCACTTCGCGATAGCGATCCATGCGCTTCATTTGATAAAACGGTCCCTCGTCGTGATGTAGACCGAGCCAATTCATGCCATCAAGGATTGCCTGCACTGCTTCCGGCGTCGAGCGCTCCAGGTCGGTATCCTCGATGCGTAGAATGAACGTACCGCCGAAATGACGGGCATAGGCCCAGGAGAAAAGTGCGGTGCGTGCACCACCGAGATGAAGATAGCCGGTCGGGCTGGGAGCAAAACGTGTACGAACTGTCATGGCAACTCAAATAAAAACGGCCTTGGATCGCCAAAGCCGCATGGATAGAAAGGTACGCTATTTTACCTTGGTGGCTGAAAGGATCTAGTCGTTCTTGATGACAATGCTCGGGAACTTGCTCGTCATATCTTTGGCCTTCTCGGCAACCTTGATTGCCACCTTACGCGCGATGTTCTTATAGATTGTTGCCTCAGGCCCGTCGGGATCGGCGATGACTGTCGGCTTGCCAGAATCCGTCTGCTCACGGATGGACATCGTCAGCGGCAATGCTCCAAGGAATTCGACACCATATTCTTTGCACATTCTTTCGCCTCCCCCGGCGCCAAAAATCTGTTCAGCATGACCGCAGTTGGAGCAGATATGCGTACTCATGTTCTCGACAATACCCAGAATCGGGATATCAACTTTCTCGAACATTTTCAGACCTTTGCGTGCATCCAGTAACGCAATGTCCTGCGGCGTGGTGACAATAACTGCACCGGTTACAGGCACCTTTTGCGAGAGCGTCAATTGGATGTCGCCGGTGCCCGGAGGCATATCGACGATCAGGTAGTCCAGATTGCGCCAATTGGTCTGCTCCAGCAGCTGCTGCAGCGCTTGTGTGACCATCGGTCCACGCCAGACCATGGGCTGATCAGGGTCGATCATGAAACCGATGCTTGATACTTGCAAGCCATGGTTCTCCAGAGGCTCCATGGTCTTGCCGTCAAGCGATTGGGGTTGCCCAGAGATACCCATCATCATCGGCTGAGATGGACCGTAGATATCGGCATCGAGAATACCTACTTGCGCGCCTTCAGCGGCGAGTGCCAAGGCTAGATTCACTGCTGTGGTGGATTTACCTACCCCTCCTTTACCAGAAGCAACAGCAATGATGTTCTTGACGTTAGACATCAACTTGATGCCCCGCTGCACCGAATGCGCAATAATTTTTGAATATACATTCGCTTTAACACTGCCCACACCGGGAATGCCCTGTACCGCATTGATCGCCGCATCACGAATCGCGTCGATCTGGCTCTTCGCCGGATAGCCAAGCTCAACATCAAAACTGATGTCGCCCCCATTCAACTGGATGTTCTTTGCCGATTTGCCGGAAATCAGATCCTTGCCGGTATTCGGATCGACAACCCCGGAAAGCGCCGCCTTAACAGCCTCAACGGTAATGCTCATTACTTCTCCTGAATTTTGTTGCAACAAGTCTAAACTATTCCTTGTCGACGTCCTCATTTCTTGCTCTTCTTTGACATCGAACATCTGGGGTAAGCACGCCCACACTGCTAAAATGCCAGTTTTATTTCCCTAAGCATTGCCAAATGAGCACCACACCGCATCGCAAGCTATTTGTCACCACCGCCCTGCCCTACGCCAACGGCGCATTCCACATCGGCCATATCATGGAATATATCCAAGCCGACATCTGGGTACGGTTCCAGCGGATGCAAGGTAATGAGGTGCATTTCGTGGGCGCCGACGATGCGCACGGCGCGCCTATTATGATTGCCGCCGAAAAGGCCGGGGTAACGCCACAGGAGTTTGTCGCGCGCATCGCCGCTGGGCGCAAACAGTACCTGGATGGCTTCCATATCAGTTTCGATAATTGGCATTCGACCGATGCGCCGGAAAACCATCAATTATCGCAGGACCTGTATCGCCGCCTACGCGACCATGCAAAACTGATCACGACCAAAACCATCGAGCAATTCTTCGATCCGGTTAAGAACATGTTTCTGCCGGACCGCTACATTAAAGGCGAATGCCCGAAATGCGGAGCCAAAGATCAGTATGGCGACTCTTGCGAAGTGTGCAGCGCCTTCTATGATCCGACTGAACTAAAGAATCCGTACTCCACACTGTCAGGCGCGACACCGATACTGAAGTCAACCGAGCAATATTTTTTCCAATTATCGAATCCGAAATGCGTGGAATTCCTCCGGGAATGGACGCAAGCACCAAATCGCCTGCAACCGGAAGTTGCCAACAAGGCGAAGGAATGGCTGGATAGTGAGGAAGGCTTGAGTGACTGGGGCATCAGCCGTGACGCGCCCTACTTCGGCATCGAAATCCCTGACGCGCCAGGCAAGTATTTTTATGTCTGGCTGGACGCGCCGGTCGGCTACCTCGCCTCGCTGAAGAACTATTTTGACAAGACTGGGCGAAACTACCAAGCCTTCATGGATGACCAGTCGACCGAACAGTATCACTTCATCGGCAAGGACATCATTTACTTCCATACGCTGTTCTGGCCGGCAATGCTGAAATTCTCTGGCTTGAAGGTGCCGACCAATGTGTTCGTGCATGGATTTATTACCGTCAGCGGCGAAAAGATGTCGAAGTCGCGCGGCACCGGCATTTCGCCGTTACGCTATCTCGATATCGGTATGAATCCCGAATGGCTGCGCTATTACATTGCTGCCAAACTGAACGCAAAGGTAGAGGATGTCGATTTTAATCCTGAGGACTTCGTTTCTCGTGTCAATGCCGACCTGATCGGCAAGTACGTCAATATCGCCAGCCGTGCCGCAGGCTTTATTACCAAGCGCTTTGACGGCAAGCTGAGTGACCCGATCACCGGTAATGAAGCGATGACTTGGCGGCTGCGTTTTGGCGAACATGAAGCGGCAATCAAGGAAGCTTTCGAAGCCCGTGAGTTCGGCAAGGCAATTCGTCAGATTATGGCGCTGGCCGACGAAGTGAATCAGTATGTCGACACAAAGAAACCGTGGGAACTCGCGAAAGATCCCGCCAATGACCAGGAACTGCAAGACGTCTGCAGCAACCTCCTGCGCTGCTTCTACTACCTGACCATTTATCTGGCACCGATCCTGCCGGCACTGGCACGCAAGGTATCGGCCTTATTCGGCATTGAGCGTGATCTAACCTGGGGCGATTTGCAGGCGAGCCCGACATCCATCGGGAAGTTCGAGCATTTAATGCAACGGGTAGATCCGAAGATGCTGGATGCGTTGTTTGAAGTACCGGAGCAAGGTAATGCAGCATCTCCCACCGCCCAGCCCGCCAAGGACGAAGGCGCAAGTAGTGCGGCAATTGAGGCGCTCGCGCCGGAAATCAAAATTGATGATTTCGCCAAGATCGATTTACGCATCGCGAAAATCGTCAATTGCGAACACGTGGAAGGCTCCGACAAGCTATTGCGCCTGACGCTGGACGTCGGCGAAGGCCGCACGCGTAACGTGTTTTCCGGCATCAAATCGTCGTACAAGCCGGAAGATCTGGTAGGCAAACTGACGGTGATGGTCGCCAACCTGGCACCGCGCAAGATGAAGTTTGGCATTTCCGAAGGCATGGTGCTTGCCGCATCTGCTGCAGATGAAAAAGCCAATCCAGGTATCTATGTGTTGAATCCATGGCCAGGTGCCGAACCAGGCATGCGGGTACGCTAGACATGCCTGCTGAAGATACGCCAGGTGGTATTCAAACGGGGCTCACCCCATGAATATCATTGTTCGAGAAGCCACTCTCGACGATGCGCAGCTCATTGCCGAGTTAACCCGTGCCGCATGGGCCGGCAAGGTCGCCGTCACCTCCAGTGGCCACCGCGAAACGGCCGTGCGCGTCCATCAGGATTTACAGAATGGGGGTGGCTTCCTCCTCCTCAGGGAGGATGAAGCGATTGGATCAGTGCGTTGGCTACCGGTCGAAAGCGAACAGGAGATATGGGAAATCATGCGCATGGGTGTGCTGCCAGCGCATCGCGGCGAACACCTATCGCAATACCTGCTTGAAGCCGTGATCCACCGCGCGCTTGCTTCCGAAGTAAGCGAACTGCGTCTTGGTGTGCGTGCTGATCAGGCACGCTTGCTTGACTTGTATGCGGCCTATGGCTTTGATGTTGCCCCTGAGTTGGAATACACCCACGCTAACCCGCTTGAGCCGGCCCCTACTGTGATGCGCCGCATGCTGGGATATTGAAATGTTCGGTTTTCCCAGCGCCCTTCTGGTTGTCTCATCAGCAATCGAAACATCGGCATAAGGGGAAGACGGGATGAATCTATCGAGGTTAGGTTTTCGTCCGGCGTTACTCGACGCGCTCAAAGGCTATGATCGCGCCCGCCTGACGAAGGATATCAGCGCAGGCCTCACGGTTGGCGTGGTGGCCTTGCCGTTAGCAATGGCGTTCGCAATCGCTTCCGGGGCCAAACCGGAAGCTGGGATTTTTACCGCGATCATCGCAGGACTTCTCATCTCCTTGCTGGGCGGATCGCGCGTGCAGATTGGCGGTCCAGCTGGTGCATTTATCGTCATTATCTACGGCATCATCGAAAAATATGGTCTTGCTAATCTCCTGATTGCTACCATGTTTGCCGGCATGCTTCTGTTTGCGATGGGCATGTTCCGGATGGGCTCACTGATACGCTACATCCCCGTGCCCATCGTCATCGGGTTTACCAATGGGATCGCCGTATTAATTGCCCTTTCTCAGATGAAGGATTTTTTCGGTCTTGCCATCGATAAGATGCCAGGAGATTTCTTCGCACAGACCAAACTGCTGATCACCCATGCAAGCACAGTAGACTTTACGACGCTGGGACTAGCAACCGCATCGTTGCTCATCCTGTTTACTTGGCCTGCAGTATTCCGCACGAATGCTGACTGTATGACAAAGCCACGTAAGTTTCCCGTCGTGGCGCAGATACTCAAGCCTTTGCCAGGCCCTATCGTCGTCCTGATCCTGAGCACGCTAGCGGTC
>CBHCMF010000241.1:0-6326 GCA_965974465.1 uncultured Noviherbaspirillum sp. | reverse complement strand
CCTCAGCTTCGAGGGTGTGAGAAATCGGCAGGCGGCGTGGCATGTGTTGGACTGGCGTGCAAAGAAGGGGCTGGCTGAAATGTGCGCCGATCATTGGCGCTGGCAGAGCATGAACCCGAACGGATACCAGGATGCGTGAGTATGTGGACCAAGAAAAATATTACGGGCGGCCTACTCCTATTTGCCTTTTCCGCCGTCGGCTTTTCAGTATATGGAGATGAGGGCTTCTTTAACGAAAAAACGCCGATCGCAGCGCTAAAGAAAAAGCCATCCGACAAGTCTGAGAAAAAGGCAACGAAGACCCCATTTGGCCAAAATCCGTCTGATTTTGTACTGACATTTTCCGAAGAGTTTCATACCTTCAACCGCAACTTGTGGAATGACCACATTTGGTACGAAGAGCCAAACCCGACGAAAAACTTCACGGTGGAAAAGGGCGTGCTGAAGATCTGGCCGCAGCGCGACGCATCCGGAAAGTTCTTCAACAGGACACTCGATACCGATGGCAAGTTTGAACAACGATATGGCTACTTCGAAATTGAAGCCAAGCTACCGAGAGGGAAGGGCACTTGGCCCGCATTCTGGCTCTTTGCGCATCCTGGCAATCGCCGTCCGGAGATCGATATCATGGAAGCGTATCCAGGTGGCGTGGAGCCGTGGGGTTATACGGATCCGGATGGCATTTCGCGCCCGACTGCTTATGGCATGACGGTCTGGCGCGATGAATCTGTCTCTGCCGGAACGTTGCAGTTTGATGCAAGTAGAGATCTCTCTGCAAAATTCCACAAGTATGCGGTGAAGTGGGAGCCGCGCCGGCAAACATTTTACTTCGATGGCAAACAGGTCTTCTCCGTCGACGCGGATATGTCTGATCCGATGTACATCCTTGTGGATTTATGGTTTGGTAGTTCTAGCGGCGAGCCGGATGAGTCGACACCGCAAGGGAAAGCGAATTCCTTCGAAGTGAATTATGTGCGAGCGTGGCAGTTCAGGCGTTAGAGCGGATTGCCTGTGTGCGAAGGAATGCTATCCAGAGGCTCATACGGATCATGCGCGTAGGAGGAAGACTCTGCATATGAGCTCGGTAATCGCAGCGGCCCAACCAATACATAGAAACAGAAAGACACCAAACTTGAATGTTGCATCCACGTCGTTCCAGTACTGTCCTTTGAGCAGGGAAATAAAATCGAATTGAACCAGATACTTTAACGTATCGGCCAAGTCCTCATACTGTTCACCAAAGAACAGCTTCGCCAGGCTTTTATAGATTGGCCAACTGACTACAGCGACGAGCGCTATCAGATATGGATGTTTTAAAAATTCCATATGCTCCTTGAATAAGCGTTATACATAGCGCCATATTACCGGACTTGGCATAGACGACGATAGTGCGGCCTCATTCCAATCTTCCGTGATAACGTGACATAACATCGCGTCTTTTTCCGGGGGGCGCCGAGCAGTCCGCCTGCGTTACCCGTCGTTGCCATAGCTTGTTATGGCGCAGCCTCCCGCCTTGCCGGACGAAAAAACCATCGATTTCATCTGTCACGTTATAACGGAAGATTGGTATCAGTGGATCTTCTTGCTCCAGTAGGGGCGGAGAGGAAAAGCGTGGGCAGCACCACCGTCATCTTGGCTTATGTGACGTGGTGCTTTTTCCGAGTGTTCGCCTTGCCTGAGCGATTGAATATCAATGTGCCAGAACGGGAATTCGTTGATTGTCTGAGTCGGCAAAATATCCCTGACGAGTCCGGACGATCTTTACCTTTCCTTCGTTTTTTACATCGACAACGACTTCGTCATGCCGGCTTAATTCGTTCGCGAGGTGAAGATGCCCATGTAGTATGCGATAGCCGTTGCAATCGCGGACAATCAGGATGTCTTGGCTCATATTTGTCTCCATCTTCTTGTATTGGCAATATAAACGAGGCATGTCTCCTGCGGAGAAAATCAATGCTACACCGCTTGCATTGCAGTCGCATTCCCGATGTCGTCCGCATGCTTCAGATAGAGCATGCATTGCCTTTTTTGTAACTTGTAGTTTACGTACGTCATAGGTACATTGACGATATGGACGCATCCTAAGATTACACACCACTACGGCCAATATGGGAACCTGCCAAAATTATCAGGCAGGTGGCAAGGTGAAGGATAAGTGAATGCTGTAATCCTTCCATCCAGCTTTTCCCTGATCTTTATCTCTCATCTTTTCGATCGAAGGCAGTAAGAACATGCTGCACCTTCACGGCGCAGGCATTGGCGAACATTTACCTGGCTGGAGCGCCACCGTTTGATGGCACAGGCGCGTCCGTACGGGCGATGAACAACGCGCTCAATGTGTCGCTTTACAGAGGTGAATCGATCAAATCAATGCGAATCCGAAAAACGATGGTTGTTCAGCGCAGCCTTAATATCGTTCTTAGCGCGTTTTCTTGAAAAGGGAAGGTAAGCCCATTTTCGTCGGTCTTTGAAATGCCCCCATATTCAGGGCATAACGTTTTCACAAGGCATCTATATGATTTCTGACGTTGACCACGAATTCATGGGGGACAAAGAAATGCGAAATATTTTGCAGAGATTTCTCAGCACGGTCGCATTCACTCTAAATCCTAAAATTGACCACACTGTATCGCATTGAAAATTCACAATCGAGCGATATGTCGTAGGTTAAAAATTTAGTGCGTCAGCATCGCTATGTCTATAGCAGCAATCAGGTTGCTGTTGTTGTTATGGGCTGCTCGTAGTGCACTTTTAACTTTGTAAAGGTAAACACATGGCAATTACCCCTATCAACGTCAAACTCGACTTCACCAATCTCCATTGCACCGAGGAGGCTGACGGTGCAGGATCCGCCGAACCTTACATGTGGACGGTATTCTTCAAGATCGACGGCGACACGGTTCGTGTCGGTCCCGATCTCAAGCTGCATGGCAAGGCAACCGTAGTAACGACGCCTGGTAACCACGGCGATTTGCTCAACAACGATGTCGACGCAGGAGAGAACGTTCCCATTCCGAAGGCACTCGGCCATTTCCAAACCACGCTAAAACCTATCCCGGTCGATGGCTTAAGCTTGACTGTAGGTGGTGCGGTAGGCGCCGTAGTGGTATTGATGGAAGAGGATTCGACACCTGCCAGCGCAATCGCCAAAGGCCATACTGCCCTCAACAAGGCGCTGACAGACGAACTCAATAAACTGATCCCGACATTGGGACTAACGAAACAGTCCCCGACGAACGAGGATCTCAAAAATATGGAGAATCAGATCGGTTCCGCCGTCATGGGCGCAATCAAGAAAGGTGTCGGGGTTTGGAGCTACATCGGTGGAATATTCGGCAATGGCCAGGACGACAAGATCGGAACCGCCGAGTTTATCTTCCCCCATTCCAAGCTGGCAGAAAACCAGAACAAATCCATACCGCTTAAGAAGCGCTGGGACGAGAACCAGAGCGACGGCAACGGCGACTGGACGTTGACAGGAAAGGTCGCCGTTTCCCATGCCTGACAACTTCGGCCATCCAGCCACCATCTGAAGACGATTCTGGTTCGTGTGGAGCAGCACGAACCGAGGGCGCAATTCCTCAAACGGTACGGTCAACTTGCCGAACGGAATACAACTCGGTAGGGGGCTGGATGAGCCCATGTGACCTGGCGAGGATTGCGCTATTCTGGCGCCATCATCAGCCATGTGGTGCGGCTGTATTTTCGTTTTTCGCTGCGCTTTCGAGACATCGAGGCGCTGATGGCTAGCCGGGGAATCTATGTCACGTACGAGAGCATCCGGCAATGGACCTTGAAGTTCGGGCAGACCTATGCCAATGCCTTGCGGCGTCGCTAGCCTAAGCGCGGCGACAAATGGCATCTGAACGAGGTGGTGTTGACCATTAGAGCGGCTTGCTGATCAGTGTACGGGCCTCGCCGGCCGCGGCCAATCTCGGGCCAGCGGTGTTCGGTGTACTCACGTACCCGTCCGCTCCTCGGCCGGACCTTGGCTCCCGTACACTGACCCTCAAACCGCTCTAGAGGGGTTTGAATGCGCGTGAAAGGGAGGTTAGGTCGGGCCGAGAAGCGCAACCGTACGTGAGCTACGGTGAGCATCGCAGGCCCGAGATGGCCTCCTTTCACGCACAGGCAAATCGCTCTAGCGCCACGGCCTGCCAGCGGCGCAGTACCGATGTGTCCGGAATTCGGCTTTTTCACTCTGGAATGAAGCCACGGGTGTAGAGAATATTCAATAATTGCCGCTTAGTTATCTCATCATCGCGCCCATTGACAGTCGATTTCTCCACTATCTTCTTTGTGTCCCAGCAAGTTGACAGTACCCTTTCATCCGGTGCCTGCTTGGATCTGGCTCAGTTTGTAACGGGTACTGCGCTCCCTGACACTGATTTGACGAGTATCCAATGTCGAACGCGAGGTCATCATTCCGTGTGTGTACTGATATTTGCGATATAAGCTTTTCTATCATGATGTGGCGGAGATGATGCCCGAGCGCGGCTTGCCGCTTGCCACATCACCATTCTGCGTTGGATACAACGCTTTGTGCCAGCGCTCGAAAAACACTTTCCTCTACGGAACCGGAAATTGCATCTGCACTTGAACCAAAGTCCCTCAATTCGGATCTGAAATTTGCGCTTTAACATGAAGTCACGTTGGGGATCGGCATGAACGGAAAGAGAGGGTGGTTGGCGGGGATGCTCTCAGTGTTAAGTGTGTTTGCGTGGGGGGGAGAAGAACTGAAAGCACTCTCTGGAGGTGCTTCAGACGCCACCGTGGTCAAGATGGGGAACATCGTTCCGCCGAAAGTGGTGCAACCATGCAAGCCGGGTAGCTGCCTCTTTGCCGGCCAGACAGTGACGGTGATAGTGGCAAAAGGCATTGCAATCGAAGGCCCTGTGCAAGAGGTGAAAGATGAATTTGAGGCTGCCACTGGTGCTACGCTCAATATCGTCCCGATCCCGCCTGCCCAGCATTTCGACAATTTTCTTTCTGATGTGATCCACGGCGTCGGCAAGTATGATGCGTCGATTGCTGGCGCTTGGTGGCTTGGCGAGCTGGTGGCTGGAGATTACATTATTTCTTATGATAAGTACTATAACGACCCACGCTTCCCTAAGTGGAACATCGACGATGTGCTGCCGGGGCCGCGCAGCTTACTCCCCTATGGCGGCAAGAAATATATGGTGGCCAACGATCATGACGGGCAAGTGATGTACTACCGCCGCGATCTGTTTGCAGATCCGCAGCATCAGGCAGCGTTCAGGAAAAAATACGGCTATGCGCTTGGCGTGCCGGAGACTTGGTCGCAGTTCCGGGATGTAGCCGAATACTTCAATGGCAAGGATCTCAATGGCGACGGCGTATCCGATCATGGCGTGTCTTTGCATCTGACGCTGGGCAATCAGAGCATGTTTAACTTCATGTCGTTGTCGGCGCCATTCGTGATTGGGGTGGACAATCCCAAGCTATACTGGTTTGATCCGCAAACCATGAAGCCATTGATCGATAGTCCAGGGCATGTGCAAGCCCTCAAGATGCTGGTCGATCTGGTGAAGGCCGGTCCCAAGGAAATGCTTGCTTGGGATCTAGGAAAAAGCTGGGATTATTTCCTTGCGGGGCGTGCAGCGCTCACCTTCACCTGGGGGGATCTGGGCGCGCTGGCACAGCAGGAGGGCAGCAAGATCAAGGGCAAGACTGGCGTAGCCCAATTGCCTGGTACGAATGAATACTACAGCATTACGCAGCATAAATGGATCAAAACGGCACAGCCTAACATTGTCGGCAATACCACCGGCGGCTCTTGGGCCGGTGTGATTTCAAAATATTCGAAGGTGCCGGAGGCGACCTATTATCTGCTGGCTCTGATGGCGACAAAGGAAAAGTCGCAAGTGTATGCGACGCGCGGCTGGGACGGCGTTGACCCGGGGCGGCTCTATCACTTTTTGCCGCCCAACGGCACCGGACAAATCGAGGCTTACCTTAAGGCAGGCTGGAACGAAGCCGACATTCGCGACTATTCGAAGGCGTATTTCGATAACTTCAGCAATAAGTTGCAGCTTCCTTATCTGCGCATTCCTGGCGCCTTCAATTATTGGCAGGCGCTTGATCTGCATGTGGCAGAGGCTACGAGCGGCCGGTTAAGTCCGGAGGAGGCATTGAAGGCGACCGCCATCGATTTTGAGGAAATTACCATCCGCCTCGGGCGTGATCGTCAAAGACGCGCCTATCGAACTTCACTGGGGTTTTGAAGAAATATAAGTGGTTCTGTCGTATTAAGCCCGCCATGCTGGCTTCGAGTATGCTGAACGGTTTTCAAGAGCCGAGAC
>CBHCMF010000240.1:0-6342 GCA_965974465.1 uncultured Noviherbaspirillum sp. | reverse complement strand
AGGGTACATAAAGGCACATAAAAAAAGCGGACATAGCGTCCGCTTTTTTTAGTCAGCCAAGGCCGAGAAGGCTTGCTCCCGGATCGAGTCAACGGGGCCGACCCCTGAAATCTTGCGATATTTCGGCGCTCCCGGTTTGCCGGACTGCGCCCACTGGTTGTAGTAATCGACCAGTACTTCAGTCTGCTCATGATAGACAGCAAGACGTTTTTTCACAGTCTCTTCCTTGTCGTCATCGCGCTGGATCAGTTCTTCGCCAGTAATGTCGTCCTTGCCGGGTACTTTTGGCGGATTGAACTTGACATGGTAAGTACGACCGGAGGGTTGGTGTACGCGGCGGCCGCTCATGCGTTCTACGATGGCTTCATCAGGCACATCGATCTCGAGTACGTAGTCAATGGCGACGCCTGCCTCTTTCATCGCGTCGGCCTGTGGGATCGTACGCGGGAAACCGTCAAACAAGTAACCATTCGCGCAATCCGGTTGCTTCAGACGATCTTTCACCAGACCGATGATGATGTCGTCGGACACCAATCCTCCGGCGTCCATCACTTTCTTAGCTTCAATACCGAGGGGTGTACCGGCTTTGACAGCAGCGCGGAGCATATCGCCGGTGGAGATTTGCGGAATGTTAAATTTTTCTTTAATGAAATTGGCTTGCGTGCCTTTACCGGCACCAGGCGCTCCTAAAAGGATGAGGCGCATGAGATTTTCCTAAATGGTTTTAAATTCTTGTCGATATGACGGGGAATTTCGCCGAACGGCCCAAATTCCTCCAGAGATATGCTTTTGATTACACAAACTTTTCATGAAACTTACCATAGAAATCCCTAAAATCGTGGGCTCGCCCGGGATTTCTTCTATATTCCTTGATTGAAATACTGTCGCACACGCACCAAATCCTCGGGCGTATCGACGCCAGCTGCCGGTGCGTCCTGCGTTACGTGAACGGCAATTGGATAGCCGTGCCAAAGAACGCGTAACTGCTCCAGAGCCTCGACCTGCTCCAGTGGGGACAATACCAGCCGAGGATACTCCTGCAAAAACGCATTGCTATAGGCGTATAGCCCAATATGGCGCAGTGGGCGATAACCGGACGGCACCATTTCCTTTGACTGAGCAAAGGCGTCACGATGCCAGGGGATGGTCGCTCGGGAAAAATAAAGCGCCCGGCTCGCCTTATCCAATACGACCTTTACCACATTGAGGTTAAAAATCTCATCAATGTGATCGATTGGATGCGCAGCAGTTGCCATCGGTACGCCATGCTGAATTAATGCTGCGGTGGCAGCAATCAGCTCCGGCGCGACGAGCGGCTCATCGCCCTGGACGTTAACAACAACGGCCTCTGGAGGCAAACCCATTGTGGCAGCCACTTCGGCAATGCGGTCCGTGCCGGAAGGATGGTCTGCACGCGTCAAGCGCACATCGACACCATGTTCCCTGCACACCGCAACAATGTCCACGTGGTCGGTTGCAACCACCACCTGCAATGCACCCGATTGTGCAACGCGCTCCGCTACCCGCACAACCATCGGTTTTCCGCCGATATCGGCAAGCGGCTTGTTCGGCAAACGGGTAGAAGCCAAACGGGCGGGAATGATAACGGTAAAAGTCATAGGTGAGATAGCGGGCTCGCTTCGCGCCACCCACCGTTCAACATGCTTAATTAATTATTCGAAGAGGCTGCGATAGCAGACACAACGTTCAGATCACGAGCCTGATCAGCCCACATAATTGGGATACCGTCGCGGATGGGGAAAGCAAGCTTGTCCCGATTGCAGATCAGTTCCTGTGCATTTTTATCGTATTCAAGGGAGCCCTTGCAGATGGGGCAAACCAGGATATCAAGCAATCGGGCGTCCACGACATTTCTCCACTATTCGTTCAGCCAGCGCGCCGTCGATGCGCGCTGTGACAGGCACGACCCACACGCGAGCATCGCTGTTGATCGTATCAATTTGCGCACATTTTACTGCATCCTTCTCGGTAATCAGGATGATATCGGCATTGATATGAGCAAAAGGGTTGTCAAAAAAATCATAGTGATCCGGCAGTGGCAGTTCTTCCACAGTCAGTCCAGCGCGGCGCAGCATGGAAAAGAAGCGGGAAGGATTACCGATACCAGCCGCGGCAACAATGCGCTTGCCGCTCGAAGAAAAATCGCTCAATGCGCACGACTGTGTGCGGTCGGAAAGATGTTCCGCCACTTCTCCGATGAGTTCCATGCGGAAGGACTGCGACGGAATATCAGGCGGTAAATGGGTAGCGTTGAATACGGTAAAGTCGCGCCAGCGCGACGCCGGCTCGCGCAACGGGCCGGCTGGCAGTATCCAGCCATTACCATTACCGCGCTCGTCGCACAATACAATCTCAACATCCCTGTGCAATGCGTAGTGCTGCAGTCCATCATCCGATACGATAAGGTTGACCTTTGGATGACCAGCCAGCAACGCGTGAGCCGCTTCGGCACGACGGCGTCCAATGACCACAGGGCATTGCGCAAGGCGGGCAATCAACGCAGGTTCGTCCCCCACACTGCGGGGCGGCGAATGGGGTTCTACAGCAACTGGCACATTGGTTTGCACGCCATAGCCACGCGATATCACACCAGGATTGAAACCAGCGCACCGCAATGCTTCAACCAACCAGATCACAAACGGCGTTTTTCCAGTGCCGCCAACAAAGATATTGCCCACAACAACCACGGGTACGGGTAGACGCGTACTTGATATCAGGCCAAGGCCATACAAAGCGCGCCGCACGGTGATAAGCAAACGGAATAGCAAGGAAAGCGGCCACAGTGTCCATGCGAGCAGACCGCGCCGCAACCAAGCCTTTGTCAGAACAGCTTCTACGCTGTGCGTCATTTCTTGCCGCTGGTCTGCGCGGCAAAAGTGACTTTGTCAAATCCGGCAATGCGTGCCGCTTCCAGCACATTGATCACTGATTGGTGTGCCGCGCTCGCATCGGCATTGATAATGATGACAGGATCTTTTTTAGCCTGATCTGGCGTGTTTGCGGCGCTCTTAAGTTCCTCAGCAAGACCTGCCGCATCACGTGCCGAGACCTGTACGTTGTCGATCGCATAGTGCCCCTGTGCATTAACGCCGACATTAATTTCCTGTGGCTGCTCCATCGCCTTTTCGGCATCCGCCGTTGGCAGAGTGATTTGCAAGGCAGTGAACTTACTGTAGGTAGTGGTGACCATGAGAAAAATCAGTATCACCAGCAACACATCGATAAAGGGAATCAGGTTGATATCCGGATCATCACGGTGCTTGCCTTTACGAAAGTCCATGCGCTGCCTTACTTGCGGTTACCATGCACAATATCAACAAACTTCACTGCCTGTTGCTCCATGTCGACGATGAAAGAGTCGACCAGCGCGCGGAAATGCCGATAGAACACCAGCGTAGGCATGGCCACCGCAAGGCCGAATCCGGTGTTATAAAGTGCCACTGAAATACCATGCGCCAACTCAGCCGGATTGGTCCCTACCGCGTTTTGCGCCCCGAAAATTTCGATCATGCCAACCACGGTGCCGAACAAACCCATCAGCGGCGCCAACGTTGCAATGGTGCCAAGTGTCGTTAGGAAACGCTCCAGCTCGTGCGCAGTTCCACGGCCGGCCTCCTCAATCGACTCCTTCATTACGTCGCGCTGCGCATTGACGTTACGCAATCCAGCGGCGAGGACACGGCCTAAAGGGGAATTCTGCTCGAGGTTTTTCAATACCTCCTGGTCAATCTTGCCATTGTGATAAACACGAATGACCTCATCCAACAAGTTGGGCGGCAAAATACGATGGCGACGCAGGTACAATACCCGCTCAATGATCAATGCCAGTCCAATAACGGAAGCAATCAGCAGGGGCCAGATCGGCCAGCCGGCGGCTTGAATAATCGAGAACAAAGCAGGTTCCTTCTTGGGTTTGAATTCACTTGGATGCAGAATGTAACGTGTTGAGCCGCCGCGATCAAGCGCGGAACGCATAATGACCGGACAAAATGTTCTGCACAATTCCTGTGGATAACTTTGTGGGCAAGTAAAGGTTTCAGCACTAAAGTGCTTGATTCAAAAGGACTTTTTTTTGCCGCGCAGTAAGTAAGCAAAAACCAATTTCCCTGTGAAATCAATTACTTAGAAGCACCCACTTTTGTTTGTAACCAATTATGACGATCCGCTGACAAATTGGCTGACCTGTGGACAGATTTTTCCTTGGAAGACCGCATGAATACTGGAAACACCTTCGAAAGCGCGGGAACAACCCCGCCTGTACTGACCGTTTCTGCGCTAAATCAAGCGGTGGCCCGTACGCTGGAACGCAATTTCCCTCTGGCTTGGGTTTCTGGCGAGATATCGAATTTCACCCGTGCGTCCTCGGGTCACTGGTACTTCACCCTTAAGGATGAGGGGGCCCAGGTGCGCGCCGTCATGTTCCGCGGACGGGCACAATATGCAGGCTTCAACCCACGTGAAGGCGACAAAGTGGAAGTGCGTGCCTTGGTGACCTTGTACGCGCCGCGTGGTGATTACCAGCTCAATGTCGAAGCCATCCGCCGGGCCGGAGTTGGGAATCTGTATGAGGCATTCCTGCAGCTCAAGGAAAAGTTGAATGCCGAAGGCTTATTCGATCCACTGCGTAAACGTCCACTGGCATTATTTGCCAGAACAATCGGCATCGTCACTAGCCCGCAAGCGGCGGCACTACGCGACATTTTGACTACCCTGCGCCGCCGCGCGCCTCATGTACGTGTGATCCTGTATCCGACGCCAGTGCAAGGTGAAGGGGCGGCGCAAAAGATTGCGCAGGCGATTATCATTGCTTCCACTCGTGCTGAATGCGATGTACTGCTTGTGTGCCGGGGAGGTGGTAGCATCGAAGACTTATGGTCGTTCAATGAGGAAGTGGTGGCGCGCGCGATCGTCACGTGTAGTATGCCTGTGATTTCGGGAGTCGGACATGAAACGGATTTCACGATCGCAGACTTCGCCGCCGACCTTCGCGCACCTACACCGACTGCGGCGGCAGAGATGGCAGCCGCGCCGCGCGCCGACTGGCTGGCAATACTAGAAACGCACGCAGATGACCTGAGTCGCACCTTGCGCAGGCAATTAGCGGACAGTGCCCAGACACTGGACTGGCTGTCGCGTCGCTTGGTCAGTCCGTCTGCCTACATCGTGCATGAACGACTCAAGCTGCGGGGCCTACAGACCCGCCTTGCACATGTGACGCGCACGCCGCTCAACCAGGCACGATTCGCATTGTCCTATCTTCAAGCGAAGTTGTCGGCGCAACTGCCGATAACCACCACGATCCGTATGCATCTGGCTGACGAAGCCCGCCGCATGACGAGTCGAATGCGCACACTGACGGTGCAGCGTCGGCAGCGACTGGAGTCGCTCGCTGCGCAGCTGGAATTACTCAATCCGCAACGCACACTAGAGCGCGGTTATGCGATGGTGCTAGACAGCAAGGGGAGAATTCTACGGACACCGAAAGAACTGCGTCCACGCGAAATGATGACCGTGCGCTTAGCAGAGGGCTCTGCCGAAGTCGGTATTGCAAGTGTGCAGCCGCTTCTGGAGTAACGGTCCGGATGCAGCACGATCTTTCAATACCGAATTGGCTGTGGATCAATGAGGACATTTATGCATCGCCGCCGCATCCGACATACAATTGACCTCTTTCAAAAAAGAACATTAACCGCAACGATTGAAAGGAAACATCATGGAACACACTCTCCCGCCTCTGCCCTACGCAATGGACGCTCTGCAACCGTACATGTCCAAGGAAACACTGGAATACCACTACGGTAAGCATCATCAAACCTATGTGACCAATCTGAACAATCTGATCAAGGGCACTGAATTTGAAAACGCCTCTCTCGAAGATATCATCAAGAAGTCTTCCGGCGGCCTCTTCAACAACTCCGCGCAAGTGTGGAACCACACCTTCTTCTGGAATTGCCTGAAGCCGAATGGCGGTGGTGCGCCGACCGGCGCCTTGGCGGATGCGATCAATGCCAAGTGGGGTTCGTTCGATAAGTTCAAGGAAGAATTCACCAAATCTGCTACGACCAACTTCGGCTCCGGTTGGACATGGCTGGTAAAAAAGACGGATGGTTCGGTTGATATCGTCAATACTTCCAACGCAGGCACGCCACTGACGACTAGCGACAAGGCGTTGCTGACCTGCGACGTGTGGGAGCATGCGTACTACATCGATTACCGCAATGCACGCCCGAAATTTGTCGAAGGCTTCTGGAATCTCGTGAACTGGGATTTCGTCGCAAACAATTTCGCCTGATGACTCAAATTGCTCCTTGAGAATACAGT
>CBHCMF010000239.1:0-6431 GCA_965974465.1 uncultured Noviherbaspirillum sp. | reverse complement strand
TCTCTAACTTGTCGTTGCACACTGGCGCCCTGCGCCGGTGAACTTTGTGGTTAGGAGCCTCATGCGACTTATCCAGTCCCTGGTTGTGGCATCTCTTTTCGTATCGTCTGTGAGCGCCTTCTCGCAGCGCGCATCATCCGGGGAAGAATGCTTTGCTGAAGTTGGCAACGCCAGTGCGCGCGAATGCCTCGCTGCAAAAGCCAACAACAGTGAGTCAGCGCTGGTCCAGGCCGAGCGCCATGCCGTCAGTGCCATCGAACGATCGGACGAAGAGCCTATGGCACGCCGACGTGCCGTGGGCGCCTTGAAAGCAGCATCCGCTGCTTATCGCCGCTACCGGAAAGAACAATGCGGCGTCCAGATTGCGTTGGCGGCTGGCGGGACAGGCGGTCAGCATCGGGGATTTCTGTGTGAAATCGCACTCAACGAAGAGCGCGTTTCGCACATGAGGTCGATTCGAGGGATCGGTCAGTGAAGGCGGCTCCTAACCCTTCCATCGAGCGGACAGTCAACGGCCGGCTTCGCCGTCTGTCGCCTGCCGCTCATGTCAAACGTTAAACTGCAAAGGAAAATAGATGATCCCAATTAATGAACTATTGCTCTTCGCAGGAGCCGCACTGTTAATGGTGCTTACACCTGGGCCGAACATGATTTATCTGATTTCGCGCTCGATTTGCCAAGGCAGGACGGCGGGTGTTATTTCACTACTCGGTGTTGTCACAGGATTCCTGGTGCATATGTTTTCCGCGGCCGCTGGCTTGACCGCTGTCTTTCTCGCCGTGCCGTTTGCATATGAAGTGCTTAAGTGGGTGGGAGCTGGCTACTTGCTGTGGTTGGCTTGGCAAGCGGTCAAGCCGGGGGCTCGCTCGCCATTCGAGCCGAAGCAATTGCCACCAGACTCGCCAGCCAAGCTGTTCTTCATGGGTTTTTTCACGAACGTACTGAATCCAAAAATCGCCGTGTTCTACCTGTCGGTTTTTCCTCAGTTTGTCACTCCAGAACACGGTTCGGTCTTTGTGCAGAGCATTACGCTGGGGCTTGTCCAGATCTCGGTCAGCTTCTCAGTTAACCTGTTCATTGCATTGTTTGCTGCAGCCATGGCATCGTGGTTTATCCGCAACCCGCAGTGGCTTGCTATCCAGCGGTACGTCATGGGTTTCGTCTTAACTAGCCTAGCGGTACGCCTTGCGTTAGAGCAGCGCCGAAATGCTTAACTTGGCGATCGACCCGGACACTAAAAAGTGCCAGTCATCTCAGCGTTGAACGTCTGCTTTCTGGAGTGCTATAAGGCCGGTTTGGGTCGGATGCCGCCATTCAAGTTCCTTTGCCGAATGTCAGCAATCAGTCTGAAGTAGGCAGTCGCCCACCATTGATTCACCGTCAGGACGTAGCCAAACTCTGAATTAGCAAGGTTCAGAACACGATTAAATCTGACATGAGTCGGCAAATCAAATCCGGTTTACTACATCTGAGCCAGCGTAGGCCTACCAAGCTCCAGCAGGGCCCTCATCTCTTCATTCTGCATTAAGGTGGGAAGGGGATTGTCCCTAGTGTAGGGGCAATCCGCTCCACCATCTCAAACCGAAAATAAGATAGAGGCCTTAACTCTTTTATTTCAAAGCTTCGAAAAGGGCGAAGGTATCTTCATAAAAGTGGTAAAGCGTTAGTTTCCCATCGTTGACCCGGCAAATCAGCGCCCAATCGCTGCAAAAGTCACGCCCTGTTTGCCGGCTACGATGACGGAAGTTTCCGTACATTGCGACGTGTTCGCCTTCTGAGAAGGCCGATTCCACATTAAAGTCACCAGGTTCAAGCACCTCTGCAAAGCGCGCGAAAAGTTGCCTTGCGCCCTCTGGTCCCACGAATGTTCCTGATAGAGGGAGATTCTGATGCGGCTTTGGTTGGGTCGGAATGAATTTCGCATCGGCAGCAACAAGCTTCAGCGCTTCTTCCAGGTTTCCAGAAAAGATATGGTTGAGGAACTGTTGTGTAACGAGCAGTGAGTTCATGATTTCTCTTTCTTGCGTCAGGTTATAGGCTTTAGAAGCCTTCGAGGGTTATTTTTCCAATGGTTCTACCGGCTTCGAGTAACTGGTGCGCGGCCCTCAAGTTCTTGGCATTAATAGGGTGAAGCGTCTCTGTGGTGGTTGGCACCACTCGGCCGCTCTCAATCAGCGCCGTCATCTCGTTGAGAATTCTTCTTTGTTCGGCCATGTCTTTTGTTTTAAACATTGGACGCGTAAACATGTACTCCCAGGTAAATGTTGCGCTCTTTCGCATAAGCGGATTGATGTCGACAGGATGCTCAAACGGAACGATCGAACAAATGCATCCGCGTGGCGCCAGAATCTCCATCAGTGCAGAAATATGTGTATCGGGATTGTTGAGAATAAGAATAGCGTCAACAGCGTGGAATCTAAGCTCAGCCAACTGCTCACGCATATCCGCAAAGTGATTTATTACGTCATCGGCGCCAAGACTGCGACACCAAGCCGCGGATTCTGGGCGTGAAGCAGTAGCGATCACCTGCAGTCCTGGAATTAGTTTTGCAAGTTGAATCACCATTGAACCTGTGCCACCGGCACCGCCGACAATGAGCAAGCTTCGAAAGCGGTTTGGTGCGGCAAGAGAAAAGCCGATGCGCTCAAAGAGCGCTTCCCACGCAGTCAGCGCAGTCAACGGAACAGATGCAGACAAGGCGGGAGAGAGCCGTTGAGGACGATGCCCCACAATGCGATAGTCCACCACATGAAACTCTGCATTCGCACCCGGCCGTGTCACGTCGCCTGCGTAGTACACCTTGTCACCCACCATAAATTCGTTGGTGACACCAACGCCAGCGCTGACCACAGTTCCTGCAGCATCCCATCCCAGAATGGCGTGCTGGCCATCGTCGGCTTTTCGCTTTCGAACACGAAAATCAGCGGGATTGACCGATACTGCCTCGACCTGCACGAGCAGCTCGAACTCTGCAGGCTGAGGAACCGGAACGGTGATATCGACGAGAGCATCCGGATGCTCTATGGGAAGCGCACGATAAATCCCGATCGCCTTCATTTCCTTGTTTGACATTGCCCGACCTCTTTCATCAGAGGTACGGACTATATATCTGTGCTATAAAAGCCGGAACGTGAATCCTTAATCATTTTCTGTGCATAATTAAACAGATGGACACACTTCAATGGGACGATCTTCGGATTTTCATCGCTTTGGGGCGTGAAGGTAGCCTTTCCGCTGCTGCGCGTAGATTGGGCGTAGAGCACACCACCGTATCACGCCGTGCCTCTCAGTTGGAAAAGGCATTGGGCCTCAAACTCTTTGACCGACTGCCACGCGGATGGACGCTGACCACCGAGGGCCAAGCCGTATTCGACCGCGCGTGTCTTGTCGAAGAGAACATACAAGGCCTTGAGCGCGCAGCATTAGGACAGTCGGCGCTTGCCGGACCGGTCCGCATCTCTATGCCGCCGCTATTACAGAGTTATTTTGTATTGCCTCATCTAGGCAAGCTCCATGCTGCACATCCAGAACTGGAGTTTGAATTAATTGGAGAAAGACGAACCGCCAATCTTGTGCGTCGAGAAGCAGATATTGCTATTCGAATGAATAAACCGCAGGAGCCCGACCTCGTGTTTCGACAACTTGGCGACATTGGCTACGGATTGTTTGGCACAAGGGAGCAGATCGATAAGCCGTCGTCTTCACAAACATTTATTGGTTTCGATGACAGCATCCCCGATTCATTTTATACACATTGGCTCGATCGCTTTGTTGGAACAAGACAGTACGGATTACGGACGAATGACGTGCTGAGCATGAGCCAAGCCGCAGCAAATGGTTGGGGAATCGCCTTTCTTCCCAAGTTTCTTGCAAAGAGAGATCAACGGCTAGAACCGTATGACACCAGCAACGCGTCACTCTCGTTACCCTGCTATCTTGTGATGCACCACGATGTTCGCCGTTCACCCCGCATCCGAACGACAGCTGATTTTCTGATTGCGTTATTTCGCACCCGTGCGGACGAGTTAGTGTGAGCTTATAGAAGGACGCGCTAACCTCTACATGGTTAAATACGGCTGTCTGTATTTTGACCTGCCAACCAACAATGCACTATCCTTCATGCTTTTTCCATTTGAAACTAGGGAAGTTGCATGAAACGGCTCGTGATTCTGTTGGCAGTGTGTTGTTGGATACATTTACCTGCATTCGCAAATAATCTTGATAAAGGCTTGGCAGCCTACGAGCGTCGTGATTATGCGAATGCGCTGAAAGTATTTTCAGCACTTGCTCGCCAAGGGGACGCGGTGGCGCAATACAAACTTGCCATCATGTATGAAGACGGCCAAGGCGTACCGCGAGACGACAAAGAAGCCGTGAAGTGGTATCGCTTAGCGGCCGAGCAAGGATATGCCCCAGCCCAAACCGACCTTGGCTTCATGTATGACAATGGCCAAGGCGTACCGCAAGGCGACAAGGAAGCCGTGAAGTGGTATCGCTTGGCCGCCGAGCAAGGAAATGCCACCGCGCAAAAGAACCTTGGTTTCATGTACAGCAAGGGCCGTGGCGTCCCCCAAGACGACGAGGAAGCCGGAAAGTGGCTTCGCTTGTCTGCCGAGCAAGGAGAAGACTCTGCGCAAAACAATCTTGGATCCATGTACCGAAGCGGTAAAGGCGTACCGCAAGACAGCAAGGAAGCCGTGAAGTGGTATCGTTTAGCGGCCGAACAAGGGAATGCCTTCGCGCAATACAACCTTGCTCTCATGTACAAACATGGCCACGGCGTACCGCAAGACGATAAGGAAGCAGCGAAGTGGTATCGCTTGGCGGCCGAACAAGGGAATGCCCCTGCCCAAGCCAACCTCGGCGTCATGTACAAAAATGGCGAAGGCGTACCACAAAACGACAAAGAAGCCGTGAAGTGGTATCGCTTGGCGGCCAAGCAAGGGGATGCAATAGCGCAATACAACCTCGGCATCATGTACGACGCGGGGCGAGGCGTCCCCCAAAACGACAAGGAAGCAACGAGGTTATATCGCTTGGCGGGGCAACAAGGAGATATGATGGCGCAATTCAACCTTGGCGTCATGTACACCGAGGGCCGAGGCGTACCCCAAAACGACGAGGAAGCCGTGAAGTGGTTTCGCTTGTCTGCCGAGCAGGAGTATGCTTTCGCACAAACTAACCTTGGCTTTATGTACGAAAACGGCAGGGGCGTCCCACAAGACGACGAGGAAGCCGTGAAATGGTATCGCTTGGCTGCAGAGCAAGAGGATGCCGTTGCGCAGTACAGCCTTGGTTTCATGTACAGCAAGGGCCGCGGCGTACCGCAAGACGACAAGGAAACCATAAAGTGGTATCGCTTAGCGGCCGAGCAAGGGTATGCCACTGCACAATACAACCTTGGCGTCAGGTACAGCGAGGGCCGCGGCGTGCCGCAAGACGACAAAGAAGCCATGAAGTGGTATCGCTTGGCCGCCGAACAAGGGGATGCCTCCGCACAAAACAACCTTGGTGCCATGTACAGCGAAGGGCAAGGCGTGCCGCAAGACGACAGCGAAGCCGTGAAATGGTATGGCTTAGCAGCCGAGCAAGGAGATGCCACTGCACAATACAACCTTGGCACCCTGTACGAAGACGGCAAAAGTGTACCGAAAAGCCAGATTGTGGCTTATGCACTGTATACGTTGGGGGAAGGTGGATTTCCCAGTAACAATGAGACAGATGATCACGCTCAGTTAGTCAACAGTATGACTGCGCAAGAAATCAAAGCAGCGCAAGCTTTGGCTCGGGAGATCGCAAAACCTGGAAACCTGATAAAGGCTATCGACCAATTTCTGCACAAATCTGCGGGGCTTAAACAACCCAAACAGACAGCACGCGGCAAATAATCGAACAAGTTTGCCGTTCTCAACCCATCCTTAGAGCGGTTTGATTGTGTGTGCAAGGAAGGCCAAGTCGGGCCGAGAAGCACAACCCTATGAGGTACTGAAGCAGCGGTTCGGGCAGCACGCTGCCCGTCCTTGCTGGCCCGAGATGCGCCCCCCTTTCAGTACAAGGCAAATCGCTCTAATCGTCTCATTCCGCCCCATGATTGATCCAGCTGACTCGGTGACACGAGCCCTCCCTCAACATACCAGATTATGTTTTGCCTCAGATACGCGGACGTATACCGTCGTACTTGATCAAGACCTCCTCCAGGATTGGACCGTTACCCAATCTTGGGGAGGTAAAAATAACCAGCGTGGCGGCGGAAAAATCACGGCCGTGGAAAGCTTCGAAGCTGGCCTGAAGCTGCTTCACGCGATCGCCAAGCGACGGGAAAAGCATGGCTATCGTTTGGTCAACTAGCGCGGTTTGATTGCTTGTGCAAGGGAGGCCGGGGCGAGCCGAGGAGCGCAACCGTACGTGAGGGTGAAGGGTGGTGAGCATCC
>CBHCMF010000238.1:0-6442 GCA_965974465.1 uncultured Noviherbaspirillum sp. | reverse complement strand
CATCGGCAAGAGCCTCTTGCAACTTGGTTGTCAGTGTGTCGAGACGCATGGAATATGCTCCAATATTCAAGTTGATAACAAGGTAGGGGCGGTACACCACATTTCAAGAAAGGATGTTTGATTCTGCACACTTCAGAATCAGACCGGGATGGGCCTACATCAAATTCTGGTAACTTACCGCACCATAGACGACCGTATCCTGTGCCGGTCCTCCTTCAAGGACAACGTCGGCTCGCTACAGGAGGTACGTGCCTGGCTAGCCAGGCGTCTTGTTAGAAATCTGGGGCGAGGTAAATCGCTCTAATGTCCTGGAAACCCAAGTCAGTCAAGATAAGCCACAAGCCGCGCATGTAAGTGCTGGCATTGTCGGCATGGAGCATCATGCATGCGTGGGAGAAATCACAGATAGCGGCAGTTTCAACAGCTCCTACAACACCAATAGCCAGACGTAACGGCCGCCAATGTGGCGAGCGGATACTGAATTAGCTAGAAAGTGCACGATAGGAAGCAAAACCCGCAGTGCACAGTGCGACCGACCCAATCAGGTGCAATGTGGAATGGCCAAGCGCCCAGACATAGTCGCCACGCTGTAGAAATGCCATCGATTCGGCTGAAAACGTCGAAAAAGTAGTAAGCCCACCGAGAAATCCGGTAATGGCAAACAGACGCCATTCGGGAGACAAGCCCGGATATCCTGAAAAAAATCCGACAGCCATACCAATCAGATAGCCACCGCCAAGATTGGCCACCATCGTACCAATGGGCAACTGTGGGTGCAATGCATTCAGCCACAAGCCCAATCCCCAGCGTAGCCATGCGCCGAGCGCTGCGCCCAAACCTATTGCGAGCCAACTCATGTCGGCTTGCCCGTATTGAGGGAAAGGAGACCCCACTTGGCGAGCGCCTCATCATCAGCGACGCGTGCATCAACCCAGCGTGCCCCATCAGGGGTCTGCTCTTTCTTCCAGAATGGCGCTTGGGTTTTCAAGTAATCCATGATGAATTCGCAAGCGTCAAAGGCCTCGCCACGGTGCGCGGACGTTACGGCGACCAACACAATCTGGTCCAGCGGTTTCAATGCTCCGACGCGATGAATAACCAGTGCATCGATCACAGCCCAGCGTGCTCTTGCCTGTACGATGATCTCTTCCAGCGCCTTCTCGGTCATGCCGGGATAATGCTCCAGCTCCATCTCGCTGACGCCACGCCCCTCGTTCATGTCGCGCACGGTCCCAACAAATGCAACCACCGCACCAACTTGTCCCTGGCCCGCACGTAATGCAGCAACTTCCTTGCCGAGATCGAAATCCTGGGTCTGTATGCGAACAGCCATAAATATCCTAACCGCCGGTCACCGGAGGAAAGAATGCGACCTCACCGCCTTCACCGATGGGCGTGTCGGCACCGGTCATTTGCTGGTTGTAGGCCATACGTAGGGTCCGGCCTTCGGCCAATGCTTCGGCCCACACGCCACCGCGCTGGCAGAGCCAGACACGCACATCGCCAACGGTCAACACATCCGACGGTACCACAACAGTTTCCTGGCTAGTTGCAAGCGCTTCGCGCACGCTGGCAAAGAAGCGAAGTTGGATATTCATGGCTCAGTAAAGCAGTTCACTGAAAGGAATGAAACGCACAATATCACCCACAGCGATCGTCTGTCCTGCCGGATTATCGATCAGCCCATCCCCCCATACCGTGGACGTCAGCACGGCCGAGCTCTGATTGGGAAAAAGATCCAGCCCCCCTGAAGCATTGATCCGCGCACGTAAAAACTCATTACGCCGATCCGCTTTTGGCCAAGCAAAATCAGCCCGCATTGGAAACGTTCTGGGCATGACGTCTGTCACGCCTTGCAGGCGCAACAGGAAGGGGCGTACAAACAGTAGGAAGGTCACGAAACCGGACACCGGATTACCGGGCAAACCAATGAAGAAGGCGGAGGCTCCACTATCCGCACGGCGTATTTCACCGAAGGCTAGGGGCTTGCCAGGCTTGACCGCGATCTGCCACAAATTTAGCCGCCCTTCTGCTTCCACCGCTGGCTTGATGTAGTCTTCCTCACCCACCGATACGCCGCCGGAAGTGATGATGAGGTCATGCGCCGCCGCTGCCTTGCGCAAGGTATCGCGAGTGACCTCCAGCGAATCCGGCACGATGCCATAATCGGTAATCTCGCACCCGAGATTCTCTAACAGTCCGCGCAGCGTAAATCGATTGGAGTTATAAATGGCACCAGGCTTGAGCGGCTCGCCTGGCATTGCAAGCTCGTCACCGGTAAAAAACATCGCAACGCGTGGTTTGCGCACCACCGGAACGGCAGTCAGACCAACTGAAGCTGCCAGTCCCAGCTCTTGCGCGCGTAAGCGTGTCCCCTCAGCGAGTATCGTGCTACCAGCCTTGATATCCTCCCCCGTACGACGGATCCACTCGCCAATTTTAGGCACGTGCTTGACCGTGACGGCATCACCTGTTGCCTCACATTGTTCCTGCATCACCACCGCATCCGCCCCAACAGGAATCGTCGCCCCGGTGAAAATACGCGCGGCCGTGCCGGGTTGCAGTGGCGATCCGACATGGCCGGCAGGTATACGTTGTGAAACACTCAGCCTTGCGTGGCCACCTGCGCAGTCCTCCACCCGTACCGCATAGCCATCCATCTGGGTATTGTCCATCGGCGGCACATTCAACGGCGAGGTCTGGACCGCAGCTAGAACACGGCCATTTGCTGCCAGCGTGGGCACCGTCTCGGCGTCCATAATGGGGTGCGCCGCCGAAAGCAGAAAATCAAGCGCTTCGGCAACGCTCAACAGGGGTTTCTTTTCAGTCATGCTCGGCTTTGCCTGGATATGACAAAAGGGATTTACAAGCCTGTGCGCTGCGCGATAAACGCCTTCATCTTGTCAACATCTGCCGCCATAACGTCGAAACGCTGCGGTAGCGCTTCGATATTCTCGAACCCAGCCGGGCGCTCGGCATCGCGTCCAAGCGCTTCACGGATGGTCTCATTGAACTTGGCCGGCAATGCCGTTTCTAGCACGACCATGGGGATACCTGGCGCCAGATATTCGCGTGCCACTTTCACGCCGTCGGCAGTGTGTGTATCGATGGTCACGCCGTACTTTGCATGTACATCACGGATCGTGGCTATGCGGTCCTGATGCACCGATTTTCCGGATACAAAGCCATATGCGGCCACATTCTTAAACTCATCGCCATCACTGCCCGGCTTGCCGGACAGGTCAAAGCCGCCATGCGTCTCAACCTTCTTGAACAAGGCCCGCACACGCTCCGCATCACGCCCCAAGAGATCGAAAATGAAGCGTTCGAAGTTCGATGCTTTGCTGATATCCATGCTGGGGCTCGTAGTGTGATAAGTCTCGGCCGACTTGCGCACGCGGTAAACCCCGGTACGGAAAAATTCGTCCAACACATCGTTCTCATTAGTCGCCGTGACCAGCTTGTCGATCGGCACGCCCATCATGCGCGCGATGTGGCCAGCACAGATGTTGCCGAAATTACCCGACGGGACAGTAAAGGAAACTTTCTGCTCATTGCTGGTCGTGGCGCAAAGATAACCGCGAATGTAGTACACCACCTGAGCGACAACACGCGCCCAGTTGATTGAGTTCACCGTACCGATCTTCTGCCGGG
Source organism: uncultured Noviherbaspirillum sp. (assembly GCA_965974465.1). Taxonomy (GTDB): domain Bacteria; phylum Pseudomonadota; class Gammaproteobacteria; order Burkholderiales; family Burkholderiaceae_D; genus Noviherbaspirillum. The sequence goes on along the minus strand of CBHCMF010000238.1, from coordinate 2,788 downwards.
TCTTGAAATCGAGATCATTCGACACCGCCTTCACCATATCCTGGCAATCGTCGAACACGCCTTCCACGGCAACATTAAAAATATTCGGATCCTGAAGGCTGAACATCTGTGCAGTCTGGAACGCGCTCATTTTCTTGTATGGCGACAACATGAAGACGCGAATACCCTTCTTGCCCCGCATGGCGTATTCGGCAGCACTGCCCGTATCACCGGAAGTCGCACCGAAGATGTTCAGCTCGGCATGCTGCTTTGCCAGTGTGTACTCAAACAGATTGCCCAGCAGTTGCATGGCCATGTCTTTGAACGCCAGCGTCGGCCCGTTGGACAAAGCTTGCAACATCAATTTCGTACCGTTTTTTTCCTCCAGCACACGCAGTGGCGTAATCTGTGAGGCATCCTCCCCGGCGCGGGCATTACGGTACACATCGGCGGTATAAGTTTTGTGCGCCAACGCCTTCAGGTCAGCTTCCGGAATATCGGTAGCAAACTTCTTCAGCACTTCGAATGCCAGATCGGCATAAGAGAGTGTACGCCAAGCATCGAGTTCGGCACTGCTGATGCGTGGATATTCAGCAGGAAGATATAAGCCACCATCAGGGGCAAGGCCGCCCAACAGGATTTGGGAAAAGGATTGCGCCGGAGATTGACCGCGAGTGGAGACGTATTGCATAAATGACTGAGATTGAGTAATCAGAAGGTACCGCCCCTCTCCAAATGAAGGAAGAAGCGAACTAACCATCGCAATCCGGCATTATAACTGCCGCCGCCCCCAGACGGCATTTTGCTCACGCAGCGTGATGCAATTGACGTGGTTCGCCAGGAATATGGGCAAGCATGTCATCCACCAGCTCCTTTAGGCTGATTCTGGCCTTCCAGCCCCAATCAGCACGCGCATAGGTATCATCCATGCTGTGCGGCCAGGTATCGGCGATTGTCTGGCGATGATCTGGCCGGTAACTGATTTCAAATTGTGGCAGGTGCTGCTTGATTACCTCCGCAAGTTGACGCGGATTGAAGCTTAGTCCTGCCACGTTGTAGGCAGAGCGAATGCGGATCTGCTCTGCAGGCGTATTCATCAGTTCAATAGTTGCGCGGATCGCGTCGGGCATATAAATCATCGGCAGCGTAGTTTCTGGGCCGAGGAAGCAGTCGTAACGTTCCCCGCGTTTGGCAGCATGGAAGATCGCAATCGCATAGTCGGTTGTGCCGCCACCGGGTGGCGACTTGTGGCTGATGATGCCGGGATAGCGGATGCTCCGCACATCCACCCCAAACTTGCTGAAATAATATTCACATAACCGCTCGCCCGCCTGCTTACTAATGCCATATATGGTGGTCGGATCCATTACCGCGAGTTGCGGGGTATCCACCGCTGGCGTATGCGGCCCAAACGCGGCAATCGATGACGGCCAGAAAACCTTCAACGGCTTGCCAGCCTGACCACGTTCGCGTGCCAGTTCCAGCACGTTTAACAGGCCATTCATATTCAGTGTCCACGCCTTCAACGGCGCCTGCTCGCCAGTCACCGACAACAAAGCGGCAAGCTGATATACCTGCGTGATTTGATATTTATCGACAATTTGCGCCAATCGAGCGCTGTCGAGAACGTCCACGATTTCATAAAGCGATGCTCCGTACAGGCTATGCGGCGCAATGTCCGCAGCGATCACATTGTTTGTACCGTATTGTGTCGTCAGCGCCTCCACCAGCTCGCTACCGATTTGCCCGTTTGCGCCAATAACCAGAATGCGTTCCATTGCCCCTCCTCTCAATTCTTCAAAAGACCGAGTTCCTTACCAGCCTGACTGAATGCCGCAAGCGCGCGGTCGAGCTGCTCCTTGGTATGTGCTGCAGACAATTGCACACGTACGCGCGCCTGTCCCATCGGTACTACCGGATAGAAGAAACCGGTTACCAGCACCCCGAGCTCATACAGGCGTTGAGCGAATTTCTGCGCCAGTGGCGCATCAAACAGCATTACCGGCACCACAGGATGCGTACCCGGTTTGATGGTGAAACCGAGCTCAGCGATTGCACTGCGGAAATAGGCCGTATTTGCATGCAGCCGGTCGCGCAACGCTGTCGAAGAGGACAGCCTTTCCAGGACGGAGAGCGAAGCGCCTGCAATCGCGGGCGCCAGAGAGTTGGAAAAAAGATAAGGGCGCGATTTCTGCCGCAAAGTTTGGATCACCTCTTTGCGTGCGGCGGTAAAACCGCCCATTGCCCCGCCCAATGCCTTACCGAGCGTACCGGTAATAATGTCGATGCGCCCCATGACATTGTGATGTTCGTGCGTGCCGCGTCCAGTCTTGCCCATAAAACCAGAAGCGTGGCACTCATCAATCATGACCAGCGCGCCATAGCGGTCCGCCAGGTCGCAAATCTTGTCGAGCTGTGCGATCGTACCGTCCATTGAAAACACGCCGTCAGTAACGATCACCTTGTGGCGCTTGCCTGCCGCCGCCTGCAACTGCGCCTCTAGATCCGCCATGTCGTTATGTTGATAACGATAGCGTGCTGCCTTGCACAGACGGATACCATCGATAATAGAGGCATGATTAAGCGCATCGGAAATAATCGCGTCATTCTCATCGAATAGCGGCTCAAATACGCCACCGTTGGCATCAAATGCCGCTGCGTATAGGATGGTATCTTCCATGCCCAGAAATTCGGACAAGGCACGCTCAAGCTGCTTGTGCACCGTCTGCGTCCCGCAAATAAAGCGTACTGAGGACAAGCCATAACCATATTGTTCCGTCGCCTCGACTGCTGCTTTCACCATGCTTTC
>CBHCMF010000237.1:0-6463 GCA_965974465.1 uncultured Noviherbaspirillum sp. | reverse complement strand
ATAAGGCCGTGATGATGCCTTTTGCGCAGAAGCTTGCCACTGAACACAGTTTTGCCGAGGTCGTTCCTGTATCAGCAAAGCAACGTTTTCAGCTTGATATACTTGAAACTGAAATCTGTAAGTACTTGCCGGTCAATTCACCAATCTTCGGTGAGGATGACATTACCGATCGTAGTGAAAGATTCCTTGCTGCAGAAATTGTGCGGGAGAAAGTATTTCGCTTTGTCGGAGATGAATTGCCATATACCAGTACGGTTGTCATTGAAAAATTCGAGCAAGAGGGTAATTTGCGCCGCGTCTTTGCCGCTATTCTTGTCGAACGCGACAGCCACAAAGCAATGGTGATCGGCCAGAAGGGCGCAAAGTTGAAGGAAATTTCAATGCAAGCGCGGCTCGATATGGAAAAGCTGTTCGGTGGACCGGTTTACCTTGAAATATGGGTGAAGGTGAAGTCCGGGTGGGCGGATAATGAAGCCGGATTACGGGCTTACGGTTATGAATAAGTATTGAATCTGAGCGTTGTCTCGAGAGCATCTTCTGTATGCCGTTGCCAACTACAAACCCAGATGACCGGCCCAAAGAGGGGATGGAATCTCCATCGATGGCAAGCAAGGCATAAAGTCTTCCGTAGAAAAAGAGTGCGATGAAACTCCAAAATAGCACCGGAACGTATCGGAAAACACAGGAGAAAGAAAGTCGTGTTGTTGCACAGCCTGGCTTTGTTCTCCATAGCTATCCTTATAAAGAAACGAGTTTAATTGTAGACGTGTTCTCGCGTGACTATGGGCGCGTGGCACTCATCGCAAAAGGCGCGAAACGTCCTCACTCGAAACTGCGCGGTGTTCTGCAAACATTTCAACCATTATCTGTCAATTGGATTGGAAAGGCGGAGGTCCGCACACTTACCGCAGCGGAATGGATTGGTGGACTGTTGCCTTTGGAAAAATCCGCATTGCTATGCGGTTTTTACTTGAACGAACTACTTGTCAGGTTACTCGCACGCGATGATCCGCATCCCCCTCTATTTGATCATTACATTGCAACGCTAAATCAACTTGCGCATGGCGAACCTGCGCCAATCGTTTTGCGAAAATTCGAGCGCATTCTCCTCAAGGAAACAGGGGTGGGTGGCAATTTCACGGTCTGTACCATGACAAACCGTCCGGTGGAGGCCAATCAGATTTATGTTATTGATCCGGAACGGGGGCCGCGGCCAGCGTATCCTGCCGATAATATACCTCGCGTCAGTGGGAAGACCCTGCTCGATATGGAGCAGGAGGACTACACGGATAACACGACGCAGATGCAGAGCAAATTTCTGATGCGGTTTCTTCTTGCACATCATTTAGGAGGGGCATCGCTCAACACGCGCCAGATTCTGATAGATTTGATGCAGTTATAGAAACCAGTCACATTCCACGACCATGAGCCTCCTACATCCTACTACCCCGGTAATCGATCTTGGTGTCAATATCGATCATGTAGCAACCTTGCGTAATGCCCGTGGCACTATCTATCCTGATCCAGTGCAGGCCGCGCTGCTTGCAGAGGAAGCAGGGGCGGCTTGCATCACCTTGCACTTACGTGAAGATCGTCGTCATATTCGCGATGCGGACGTTGAAGCAATTCGTCCTCAATTGCGGACACGCATGAACTTGGAAGCCGCCGTCACTGCAGAAATGCTTGATTTTGCCTGCCGCATCAAGCCACAGGATGTATGTCTGGTACCTGAGCGCCGTAATGAGGTAACGACAGAAGGCGGGCTGGATGTGGCGAGACATTTCGCCGACGTACAGACGGCAGTCCGGCAATTACAGGCCGAAGGTATTCGCGTTAGCCTCTTCATCGATGCAGATCCTGTTCAGATTCGTGCTGCAGCGGAATCCGGTGCCCCGGTGATTGAAATCCATACCGGTCGATATGCAGATGCGCAGAATGAGAGTGCTCAACAACAGGAACTGGAACGTGTACACGCCGGTGTCATTGAGGGCATTAAGTTGGGACTGAAGGTTAACGCTGGCCATGGCTTGCATTACACCAATGTGCATGCAATTGCTGCGATTCCTGAAATCGCGGAATTGAATATTGGCCATGCCATTGTTGCGCAGGCGGTTTTTATCGGCTGGAAGAATGCGGTCAAAGAAATGAAGGCCATCATGGTTGCGGCCCGCCTTGGTCTCCATAAAAAATGATTTACGGTATTGGTACCGATGTTGTCCAGATCTCCCGCATTAAGGCGGCATTGGAACGCAGTGGTGAGCGTTTCGCTGAAAAGATTCTGGGTCCTGAGGAGTTGGGCAAATATCGCGAGCGCAAGGCAAATGTTGAGGCGCGTGGCATTCGCTTCCTGGCGACACGCTTTGCTGCGAAAGAGGCGTTTTCCAAAGCGATTGGTTTGGGTATGCAGATGCCGATGACCTGGAGATCCATGCAAACTCTAAACGCTGCTAGTGGTAAGCCGATTGCGGTCACTAGCGGAGCATTGAAAGATTTTATGGAACAGAATGGGTTGACCGCGCAGGTATCGATTACTGATGAAGCCGATTACGCGGTTGCCTTCGTTATTGTGGAGAAAAAATGAGTGTAATAGTGGCAAGCGTGAAACAACCCCTAGGACCGGTAATGCTTGATGTGGTCGGTACGACTCTGAACGAGGACGATATCCGCCGCATCAGCCATCCGTTGACAGGAGGGGTGATTCTGTTCGCTCGCAACTTTGAAAGTCGTCAGCAGCTTACGGCGCTTGCTAAGGCAATTCATGAAGTGCGTCCTGGTGTGCTAATTGCCGTTGACCATGAAGGTGGTCGCGTGCAGCGCTTCAAAACGGATGGATTTACTAAGCTGCCGCCAATGCGTCGCCTTGGGGCGCTATGGGATCGCGATGTGCTGGCATCAGTCAAGGCCGCAACCGATATTGGTTTTGTCCTTGCAGCGGAATTGCGTGCGTGCGGAGTAGATCTCTCCTTTACGCCAGTATTGGACCTTGACTATGGGGAATCTGGTGTAATCGGCGACCGGGCTTTCCACCGCGATGCGCGTGTGGTCAGCATGCTGGCAAAGAGTTTAAATCACGGTCTTGCGCTGGTTGGCATGGCGAACTGCGGCAAGCATTTTCCTGGACATGGATTTGTGAAAGCGGATTCGCATATTGATATTCCAGTCGATGAACGCAATCTGAAAGAAATCCTGGCAGAAGATGCTGCGCCGTATGATTGGCTTGGGCTCGGATTGGCGGCCGTGATGCCTGCGCATGTCATCTATCCTAAGGTGGATAAAAATCCAGCCGGCTTCTCCAAAAAGTGGCTATCGATCCTTCGTAAGGACATGGGTTTCGAGGGTGTGATTTTCAGTGATGACCTCAGCATGGAAGGCGCAAGTGTTGCAGGCGGCGTGATTGATGGGGCCAATGCTGCACTCTCCGCTGGTTGTGACATGGTATTGATCTGCAATTCACCTGACAAGGCAGATGAATTGCTATCAGGATTAAAAGTGAAATCGAGTGCAGCAGCGAGGGTATCGTCCGCACGTATTGCCGCTCTGGTGCCTCAAATCCCTGCCATGGCTTGGGATGAGTTGCAGCGAGATCCACGCTATCTGGCGGCAAAACGGACTGCACAGTCGCTGGATGCCACATGACGGAGTGTTAGTCGATGTCTGACGCTATTGCTCCAGATCCTCGTGCAGAGGTTCTGGAGACTATCGCGAAGTTGCCGCACCTTCCAGGTGTATATCGCTATTTCGATGCGGACAACAATATACTGTATGTGGGCAAGGCACGCGACCTCAAGAAGCGTGTGTCGAGCTACTTTCAAAAGACGCTGACGAGTCCGCGTACAGCAATGATGGTTGAACGCATCGCACGCCTTGAGACCACCATCACGCGTAGCGAGGCAGAAGCGCTGCTCCTGGAAAACAATCTTATCAAGACGCTGCAACCGCGCTTCAATATCCTGTTTCGCGATGATAAGTCGTATCCCTATCTGAAGATTACCACCCAGGACGTGCCGCGCCTGGCTTACTACCGCGGCGCCGTGGACAAGAAAAATCAATACTTTGGCCCTTTCCCAAGCGCTTGGGCGGTCAAGGAGTCGATCCAAATCCTACAAAAAGTTTTTCAGCTGCGTACTTGTGAAGACACGGTTTTTGCTAATCGTACCCGGCCTTGCCTGCTGCATCAAATCCAGCGTTGCAGCGCGCCGTGTGTGAACGCGATCAGCCGCGAAGACTACGCGCTTGACGTCGAGAATGCCGGCAAGTTCTTGCGCGGGCGACAGACGGAAGTGCTTGAAGCATTGGAAAAGAAAATGCATGCGTTTGCCGCCGAACTGAAGTTTGAGCAGGCTGCGGCCGTACGTAACCAGATCACGGCCTTGTCGCGCGTGTTGCACCAGCAAAGCATGGAGACCGTGGGCGATGCTGATATCGACATCATTGCGGTCGTCGTGCAGGGGGGGCGTGCCTGCGTTAACCTCGCGATGGTGAGAGGAGGGCGGCATCTCGGTGACAGAGCCTATTTCCCGACGCATGTCGACGACGCTATCGCTACTGCGGACGGTGCTGTCGAGGTGGAAGTGCTTAAGGCTTTTCTCGCACAGCACTATATCGAGAAGTTCATCCCCGCGACGCTGATTCTAAATGTGGAATTCGACGAGCCTGCTTTAATGATGGCCCTCATGGAGCAGTGCGGGCATCGCATCACGCTGGTGTTCCAGCCTCAAGGCCAGCGGCGGCAGTGGCTGGAGATGGCACATAAGGGGGCGCAAATTGCACTAGCAAGGTTGTTGTCAGAGCAAGGCTCGCAGCAGGCTCGCACACGGGCCTTAATAGATGCGTTGGGCCTGGATATCACCGACATCGATGCCTTGAGGGTCGAATGCTTTGACATCAGCCATACGCAAGGAGAGGCAACGCAGGCCTCCTGCGTGGTATTTCATCATCATGCAATGCAAAATGGGGAATATCGGCGCTTCAATATCAACGATATTACGCCGGGTGATGATTATGCCGCGATGCGTCAAGTGTTGATTCGGCGTTATGAAAAGGTTGCTAACGGTGAGGGTGTCATGCCTGATGTCGTGCTAATTGATGGTGGCAAAGGGCAGGTAGAAATGGCGCGGCAGGTATTTAGCGAACTTGGCCTGGATATTAGCTTGATTGTCGGCGTTGCCAAAGGTGAGGGGCGTAAGGTAGGTTTAGAAACGCTGATTTTTGCCGACGAACGGGCGCCTCAGGAGTTGGGCAAAGAATCGGCGGCGCTTATGCTGATCGCGCAAATACGCGACGAGGCGCATCGATTTGCAATTACTGGGATGCGTGCCAAACGCGCCAAGGCCCGCCAAAGCTCACGTTTGGAGGAGATCGAGGGGGTCGGTACAAAGCGCCGTCAGAAGCTACTTGCGCGCTTTGGAGGCCTGCGTGGCGTCGCGGACGCTAGCGTCGATGAGCTTGCATCGGTCGAGGGTATCTCCAGGCAGCTAGCAGAAGAAATCTACAGGCAATTACACTAAAGGCGAGTTCTATGCCCCGGCGCATGAATTGCAATTGCAGCGCGGGTAATTTCCACGCGATAATCGCGATAATTCATAGACGCCGATTATGCCCTTCAATATTCCAATTCTGCTTACTTGGTTGCGCGTCGCGCTTATCCCCTTGGTAGTTGGGGTTTTCTACTTGCCGGATGCTTGGTTGCCGCCGTTCGCCAAAGGTGTTGCGTCGACAGGTATTTTCGTGGTTGCTGCGATCACTGACTGGTTCGATGGTTTTCTAGCTCGGCGCTGGAACGAAACTTCTGCTTTTGGCGCTTTTCTCGATCCAGTCGCGGATAAACTGATGGTAGCGGGTGCTCTACTCGTGCTGGTGGAGTTTGACCGTGTCAATGCCGTTATTGCTTTTATCATTATCGGGCGCGAAATTGCGATTTCTGCCTTGCGCGAATGGATGGCCCAGATTGGGGCGTCGAAGTCGGTTGCGGTTAGCTCCATCGGTAAGATAAAAACCACTGCGCAAATGATCGCTATTCCGATGCTGTTGTACAGCGATACGCTGTTTGATGTTATCGATACTCGGTTATGGGGTGTATGGTTGCTGGCGGTTGCTGCTGCACTGACGGTGTGGTCTATGTTCTATTATCTTCAGAAAGCATGGCCGCTTATCAAAGATAGGGCGGAGCCTTACGTTTAGTCGACCATTTTTGCTTGACAAAAAACGACAGATCTCTATAATGCACGTCTGTTGTGAACGCGGGAGTAGCTCAGTTGGTAGAGCTCAACCTTGCCAAGGTTGAGGTCGAGAGTTCGAGACTCTTCTCCCGCTCCAGAATTTCAAGGGAAGCTAAAAGCGGCTTCCTTTTTTATTCGGCAGAGTTTGGTATGTACGTTGCTGGACTTTGTTGAATTGATGTTAGATTTTGCGGGAGTAGCTCAGTTGGTAGAGCGCAACCTTGCCAAGGTTGAGGTCGAGAGTT
>CBHCMF010000236.1:0-6494 GCA_965974465.1 uncultured Noviherbaspirillum sp. | reverse complement strand
TCTTTGATCGTTTTCAAGACCTCCGCGCGTGCCCTGAACTTCCCCAATCCTTCCTGGTACATCACCGCGCCGATGTGGATGAATTCATCAAAGCGTTCCTGAGGCAAGCAGTCTCGACAATCGGCAAGCAACTGTGCCAACCGCAGAATGATATCGGCTTGACTCGCCTCGATTTCGCCAAGCTGGGCCGCTTGGTCTCGGAACATGTCCAACACCTCCCTTTGCGTCATCACGACCTCCTGCTGAATCAGTCAGTATAGGCTGGGCCCGTCGTTCAATGCAAAGGTGTTTCCTGGCAAGACGTTGTCCTGCGCCGATCCGAAAACCAGGGATTCTATTTTTCTGTTTAATAACGCCTGCGTGGTTGCTGGGACGGCGCTGGTCCGCGCTTTTCGAGATGACGAAAAGTGATGCGCCCTTTGCTGAAATCATAGGGAGACAACTCCACTGATACTTTGTCACCCGCCAGAATGCGAATATGATTTTGCCGCATCTTGCCCGAGGTATAGGCGATCAATTGATGTCCATTTTCCAGTCCAACGCGGAAGCGCGAATCGGGCAGAACTTCAGTGACAAGGCCCATCATTTCAAGGAGTTCTTCTTTTGCCATGAGGTAATCCAGTAATAGTGTCGGCCGCTGTGTGTGCCACGTGGCGTGCGCGCGACCGATTGGTGCCAACGATCATGCGCAACGAGCGCATAGCACGGGGAATGAACAGTTATCGTGGCCTATCCACCGCGTCTTGGGTAGAAAGGTTCGGGAGAACGGCACTGCGCCGGCATGTCGACCGGACACAGCGATGAACGATGAATACGGTCAGCATACGAGATACGATGGCGCATGCTCGACCGAAGAAAGGAGAAACCGAGAAAGTAACACTCGGCCTAAGCCTAGCGGAAAATCCGCCACCGGACCAGCGGACTATATCACACGATCGTGATCTGCTTGGTAATTCATTGCGGACACAGCAGAACTTGCTCCTTTCCGAAATCGGTTATTCAATGGGCGACCTGAGCGTACTGACGCAGGATACGTACAGTCGAAAAGCAAGATGCGGTCAATTTTCTGAAAAGATTGCTAAGTACCCGCGCATAAAAAACGGTGAGTGTCTACGGCCCAGCCGGGCGCGCTGCCGCGTTGCCCTCCCCTAACAGTGCTCGCACTGCGTCGGGTCGGGGGCCTTGCATCGCATTCGGCCAGGACCACATCCCTCTCACAGTTTTTTATGCGCGGGTACTTAATCAGCTTCACGCAACAGGCGCATGCCGACAAGCGTGTACCGCGTATCTGGCGAATTCCAGTTACGATAGGACGACCTCGCGTAGAACGCCCAGGTATGCCATGAGCCGCCGCGCCGCACGCGCACCGTCCCCGCCGCAGGTCCTTTCGGATCCTCGACAGGGGATTGCGCATAATACCGATCGTCATACCAATCTGCGGTCCATTCCCAGGCGTTGCCATGGATATCGTAAAGCCCAAACGCATTCGGCGAAAAACTGCCGATTGGCGAGGTAAATGCAAAACCATCGTGTCCGGAAAGCGCATACTTTGCCCACTTTCCCCAGTTTTTCTTTGCATCGCCGTCGAATATATTGGCCGCTTTCACCAGTGATTGCGGATCGTCGCCAGTGTGATAGCGCGTTCTTGTACCAGCACGTGCGGCGTACTCCCATTCGGCTTCGCTTGGCAAGCGATAGGTCGTCCCTTCCTTTTCGCTAAGCCATTTGCACATCGCCACCGCGTCGTTCCAGGTAACGTTGACGACCGGGTGATCATCGCCTTGCGCAAAGCCTGGATTGCGCCACGAATATTTTGGATCTCGCCCTTCGAATGCATCGCCTCGCGCCGATTTGGCCGGATCATAATCGGGATTGTAGCCATAGCCGCCGGTACCGTCGGCTTCCGATTCCGGTATATAACCTGACGACTCCAGAAATCGTCGGAATTGGCCGACTGTCACCTCATATTGCCCAAGATAGAACGCTCGCGTAATACGGACCTTGTGTTCCGGCGCTTCGTCGCCAAGCTCTTGGAAACGTTGACGTCCATAGTGCGGAAAGGACTTGGCAAAAGAATCGGGGGACTCTGCACTACCCATCACGAATTCGCCTGGAGGAATCAGGACGAATTTCATGCCAATTGCGTTCTCGATCTGCTTGGGGAATGTTGAAGCCGGTTCAGCTGACCGGGCAGAGGACATCATCAACATCATGAAAAGAAATACCGCTCTTCGAGTGCGCATACGTTGGCAGCATGAAAGGTCAGAAAATAATCGGCCTATGCTGACATGACCAAGTCACAAAAGCAATATCGCGCGAATGAAGTGAGCTGTAGCCGATTTTGGCCGGCTATTGTCCTCTGATCGAGGGGAGGACCGTCCGCTTTCTCTGCATAGCGTTCCATCAACTCGATCCGTTTTTTATCATTCGACCAAGCCGTGTGTCACACCGTAGCGTACGAGATCGGCATTGCTACGAAAATTCATCTTTTGCATCAAGCGCGCCTTGTGCGTACTCACCGTCTTATTGCTGATCGCCAGTTCAGCGGCAATCGCATTGACGCTTTTGCCACGTGCCAGCAAGCTCAAAATATGAAACTCGCGGTTAGACAGTCGTTCTTGCGCTTGAAACTGCCCCAGTGTATCGACACCGAACACCATTTGTTCAATTAACATCGGATCGATGAAGCGTCCGCCCGCAGCGGTTTTGCGGATCGCCATCATGAGCGTTTCCGGCTCACTGTCTTTGGTCAGATATCCGGTCGCTCCAGCCTTCAGCACGCCACGCGCCACTTGTGCCTCGTTGCGCATACTGAGGACGAGAATGGGTAATCTGGCATCGTGCATGCGGATACGGGTGATCAGGTCCACGCCGCAAATGCCAGGCATGTTCAGATCAAGCAAGACAAGGTCGAAAGCAGTCTGTCGTAACTGCTCCATGACTTGCGTACCATTCGTTGCTTCACCAGCCACCTCAACGTCGTTGGTCAAGGCAAGCAGTTGCTTCACGCCGCTGCGCACGATCGCATGGTCGTCAGCAATCAATATGCGAATCATTGAATCCTCGACACTTCGTGCCTCATACTTCACACTTTGCGTTTTGCCAATGCATTCGCAAAACGATTTTTCAATTCATCGATTATAGATTCGTTTCCGGACGTAATGTCAGTCAACTTTCACTCTCGGTAACGGCGGAGTCAGTCCAAAAATTGCAACGATTTTTCCCACGTGATGTCTTTTGAAACGAGATGTCTTCTGAAATGGGTGAATATGCAGCCCTCTTTCATTTTTTGCTATCAGGCCATCACGACAGCCGTATCGATCACGATACGGCCCAGTAGCTCCATCTATACACAAACAACAGTATCAGACGATGTTCAACGTCCTGCTTCTGACGCATCAAGGACAGAGGCACCGCCTCCGTTCATGGTTGTGGTTGGCAAATGAACAAGCCTGATGTCGAATCAGGAGATCAAGCCAGAAGGGCAAAGGAAGCAATGACCAAGCAATTTCGTCCCCGTTTTGCATCTGCGAAAAAGAAGCATTGGGGGACCGTATTCTTGGGAGTGCGCGCTATTTGGATGCTGCTGGTCTTCAGTTTCTTCTTGGCACAAATGGAATTCGTCTATGCCGTCGATCCATTCGAAACGTGGCGCAGCGTGCGAAAGCTGGCAGAAAACGATGGGGCTCAGGCCTACACGCAGGCGCAGCGATTACAAGCACGTCTTCCTGCCGAGGCGACATATGCCAAAGCCTTGCCGCTCTTCAGTGAAGTCATGACTGCCTACGAACGGTATCCAAACAACATCGGTCTCTGGTATGGACTGAATGCGCACAGCAATGTATCTCTGTCGCTTGGCAACCAGACAGCTACCTTGTCCGTTGCTGAGAGGGCATATGAGTTAGCTAAAAAGTTCGGCCTGTCCCTCTACTGGAATAATAGTGCGCAACACATGTCGGTGATACTCGCCCACATGAGCGAGTATCACCGCACCTACCCGTTCTCGGTCGAAACTGCCGATCTGACGACCAAAGCCGCGCAACAAAAAGCCAACACCCGCATGGTGAAACTGGCGCAGCGCGACGAGACCGAGAGCAAACAACGTGAGATCGATGAGCTGACCCGCCGCAATCAGCAGCAAACAGCGGAGCTGCAGCAGCGTGAATCGCGGGAACGCTGGCTGTGGACAGGACTCGGTGGCAGCGTCGCCATGTTGGGCGGTACAGTGTTTTTTTTGCTGCGCTTGCGACGGTCCTACCGCATCATCCGCACGCTCAATACCAGTCTTGAAGAACGGGTACAAAATCGCACTGCCGCGCTGCGCCAACAGACTCGCTATCTACGCACGCTCATCGATACGCTGCCGTGGTGGGTCTGGTTCAAGGATACGGAAAGCCGGTATCTTGCGGTCAACCAGGCAGCCGCAGACACCTGTGGTTTGCATGCTGAGGATCTGGTAGGCAAATCCGATTACGACTTACGTCCGCACGACCTGGCCGATGCTTTTCGTGCCGATGATGTCGAGGTCATGACCTCCCACTGCCGCAAGACGGTGGAGGAAGCCCAAATCATCAGCAGTGGCACAATCTGGATGGAAACCTTCAAGGCGCCGGTGATCGATGAAGATGGCACTGTACTAGGCACGGTAGGTTTTGCCCGCGATATCAGCGAGCGCAAAGCAGCCGAGGCGGCGCGCGCAGCTGCGCTGGCCGAAGCCCAGCGCCTAGCGAAAGTGCGCAGTGATTTTCTTGCGCAAATGAGCCATGAATTGCGCACGCCGCTAAACGGCATTCTGGGTTATACCCAGATACTACGGCACGATAAGAGTATCGGCGAACAGCAAATCGCCGGCTTAAACATCATTCAACAAAGCGCCGAACATTTGCTAACACTCATTAACGATATTCTTGATTCTGCAAAAATAGAAGCCGGAAAACTGGAGCTCTATCCCAACGACATTTCACTTCCTCGCTTCCTGCGCGCCATCGCCGAAATAGTCGGGATCAAGGCGAAACAAAAGGGCGTGGATTTCCACTGCGATGTGGGCCCCAACCTTCCTGAGGGTATCCATGCAGATGAAAAACGGCTGCGCAAGATATTGCTCAACCTGTTATCCAATGCCATTAAATTCACCGACCGGGGCCTGGTGACGTTGCGCGTCCGTTTCACGCCGCCCTGTCGCTTACGGTTCGAGGTGGAGGATACCGGCATTGGTATCCCCACAGATCAACTAGAGGCGATTTTTCAACCATTTGCACAGGTGGGCGAAGCGCAACGACGCGCGTCGGGCACGGGATTGGGCCTAGCCATCAGCGAACAATTCGTCCGGCTGATGGGCGGCAAAATCCATGTCGACAGCCACGTTGGTCAAGGCAGTACATTCTGGTTCGAGCTGGACCTACCTGTCGTCGCGGCGCATATCGCCGCCATTCCAGAAGGAAACGTGACCGGCTACGAAGGCCCACGCAAGACCATCCTGGTGGTAGATGATCTTGCCGAAAATCGGGCTGTGGCGGTCGGGCTGCTGGAGCAAGTCGGCTTTATCACGATAGAAGCGAAAAGCGGCCGGGACGCCATCGACAAGACCCGTACGCTGCGGCCGGATCTGATTCTAATGGATGTCGTCATGCCTGACATGGATGGCATGGAAACAACGCGCTATCTGCGTCAACTCCCCTATTTCGGCCAAATACCGATCATTGCCTTATCTGCTAATGCCTCCGGCAGCGAAGTGAAACGTTATCTGGCAGCCGGCGTGAACGCTTTCCAAGCCAAGCCACTTGCCAGAGAAAGCATACTCCAGCAGATCGCGACCTTGCTGCATCTGACTTGGACCTATGATATATCTGCCACCGCATCGGCTCCGCAAGATACAGAAGCACAAGCGCCACTGGAAGCCCCTCCTTTTCACGAAATGGACCGTCTGCATTACCTAGCAAAGATTGGCAATATGAACGACATTCTGCAACGGGCAAGCTATCTTGCCGAACTCGACCAGCGTTATCGTCCCTTCGCGAACCGTTTGAGCACGCTCGCCAAGAGCTTTCAATCCAAGGCCATCCTACGGTTTGTAGAAGAACATCTGCAAAAAGAGGCAGGTGTATGACAGAGATATCGACATTGCGTACACCTCGCTACACCATTCTGATCATGAACGGCACACCGGCCAATTTAGCGCCGGTCATAAAGGCACTCAAAAGCAGCAATATTCAGGTCGTCGTAGCACAAGGCGGTGAGGAAGGTGTCCAACGTGCCAAATTTGTACAGCCGGATCTCATTCTGCTCGACGTGATGATGCCAGATTGGGATGGCTTCAAAATCTGCCAACGCCTGAAGACCCTCGCAAGCACTCGTGATATCCCGGTGATTTTCATGACCGCGCTGACCGATGTCGACAATAAGGTGGCAGGATTCAAGGACGGTGCGGTCGACTACCTCACCAAGCCTTTGCAGATTGATGAGGTGATGGCACGCGTCAAAACACACCTTGATCT
>CBHCMF010000235.1:0-6528 GCA_965974465.1 uncultured Noviherbaspirillum sp. | reverse complement strand
AAAGTTGTGTACAAACCGCGGACGCCTATCGAAGAGAAGCCATACGAGCCTCTCGAAAAGATCCTTGGCTAAGCGCAGTCGTCGTTAAGGAACAACTGAATGGCAGAAATTAACACTACGCAGATGCGCGATGCGTTGGCGTGGGCAACCGGAGATGAAGTCAAGTCCCAAGATCCCAGCACGAATCCGTTCGTATGGTTCTGGGAAGCGATCGAAGGAGATTTCAACGAGAACCGTTCGACAGCACAGATCATGGTCGATGCAGGTATATCGATGATTCCCCTTGTCGACCAAGTATGCGACATACGGGATTTGATCGCAAACTGTAAGAAACTAACCCACGACTATAAGGATACTTGGGCGTGGGTCGCATTAGTGCTGACTTTAATCGGGTTGTTTCCGACACTTGGTTCGCTCGTCAAAGGCACACTCAAGATCTTCTTTGGGTTTATTCGCCGCTCTGGCGGCAAACAGGTTTTCGAGGCAATCGATGCCGCAATGAACTGGGTGATCAGCTTCCTGAGACGGAAAGACGTGCAGAAATATCTCAAGTCACACAAGATCGATCAGATCTTCCTCTGGTTGGCCATGAAGATCAAAGCGGTAGGTGGAAAGATTAATACTGGTGCCCTACTTGCAGCATTTGACAAAGGGATTAGCGTTCTGGAAGGGCTAGTCAATAAGGTTAAGTACGTCCCGTCGATTGGTGGCAAAGCCAAGAGCACATTAGAAGACGTCAAAAGAATTCGCCTGCTAGCAAACGACTACATCGGCAAAGCAATCAAGCCAGTGCAAGACATTATCGACGCCGTGGTACTGCGCCTGGAGCGTGAGGCACTGCAATCAAATCACGGGATAGTCAACGTAGCTAACATCCACTATCGAGGTCCGCTCCCGGAAGCCGCAGCCGTCGCATTGATGCGAAAACGCGGTGCGCCATGGTTAAGCGAAACAGGGGACAAGGTCATAACACAGGCCGTCCCGAAACGATATCGCGCAGCAGTGGATAAAGCCTCGAGTAAGGTTGATGCTGCAGGCAACCCTCGGCCAGAGAAAGACATCTTTCCATACCTTTCCGATCAATCGATAAGGTCGTTTCATACGCTGGAAGCGCACGTCATTCGTGGTCCCGCAAGGCTGTATCGAATACTTGCACCGAATAGCCGTGCCATGAGCGATTGTTGGGTGACCAAAGAAGTATTCGATAAGCTCCAGGCCGACTCAAACCCAAAGAACGCCTGGCGGCGCTTCTTGGCGGTGTGGCCCGATTGGAATGTCAACGGCCAGTTTGTGATTTACGATATCAAAGCGGGGGAATCGCTCAATACTTGGCGGGGAAAGGCATCTAGCCAGTTCAAGGATAACCTTCCCGGAAAACACCTTGAGGGAGGCTATGAGCAAATCGTTTTCAATGTTGAACGAGGGAACGGAAAAAACGATTCAGTTTTGTACTATCCTGTGCAAGGGCGCAATGGTAAGAATCCAAAGCTTGGCAGGCCTTTGACACAAGATGAAGTGAATGCCGCTACAAAAAACATGAATCAAATGCAGAAGCAGGCGTTCTTCGACAAACATCTATCGATACGCCAGAACATCAATCATCCGAATATTTCCGGACCATTCGAAACCGGCTGGGGTTATACCGAGTTCGATGGCGCGGGAATGGCCTCTAAGATCGGGCTCCCGGCATTGCCTGGCCAAGTAACTAATTGATGAATCAACTACCTTAAGATGCGATCTATGCTCACGTCATCTCTTTCGCCTTGGCACGCGCGCCAAGCGGCCATGCTGTACAAATACACTTCAATGGAACACTTGAAAAGACTCCACGCAGTCGTCACCCAGGCGATTGATGGTGTGATAGATCCTCTGCTTGAGACCGCGAACGCACAGGATCGCGATCAGTTGCTCGTAAACCAGCAGTGGGGAACTCGCAACACGTCCCAGAATTGGGCGGACAATGCTTGGCCCATGCTAAAGGATCTTCAGGCTTCCATCGCAAAAGATATCGCGATGCGCGCGTTCGGCAAATACAAGATGACCGCGACCGACGAAAAACTACGGGGAATTGAGCAGTTCTCGATGCAGTGGCTGACCGCCGAGGAAGAACGACAATACAATCAGGTAGTCGCCTTGATTAACGGGCTCGCATCAAAGATTGATGATACGTTCAGCCCTGAGCCTCTACCTCGCTGGGATGATTTTGGCTTTGCCTACTGCTTCCCGCAGTTCAAAGCCGAATCGCCACAGATTCCGAGATTCCGAATCCGTTACGATATTGCTGGCGAAACTGGTAAGGTGCCATCACGCACAGGCGTCTATATTGCTGCCAACATGCCGGAAGCCGCACTGCAATTCGCGGTTTCTGGAAATGATGGATTCAAGTTGAAAGAAGCAAGTATCTTCAGTGAGATCGGCTGGGACGCGTTAAATTGGGTCGGTCGAGATAAGCTTTGGTTCGATGACGTGGCGATGCTTGATTTCGCGACCAAATCCAAGCATGCGGCGCTGTTTGCAAACTGGATTCGTATCCCTGGCGGCGCCGTTGACGCAGAGTTGGCCCCATCGGCCGTGTCGCAGCTTTCCTTTACGACCAGACCTGCCCTTTGGCATTTTGTAGAAGAGATCCCTGATGAATTCGAGGAAGTAGACCTTCCTTCTCAAGTTGCCGATGTGACTCAACAAACGCTGCGGCAAGCAGGCGGCGAGACGTGCAAAGTAGCCGGCTTCTATTTCTCACCAGCGCTAGAAAAGTCGAGGCGCTACTTCCGTGCTGGTGAACCATTGCCGAAATTCGAAGGGCAATACGGCGAAACGATCTGGCAGTGGGATAACGACCAGGCGCGATAACCGTGCTATCTGCACTCATTCCCAAGATGAACGTGGCTGACGTCGAAGTTGTCTATTTGCTCGATCGCTATTCGTCTGCTGAGTATTTTTCTGAATTGCTGAATACGTGGCGTGACTTCGTCGCCCACAACGAAGGTTCATTGGCACGATATGCGGCGAACTTGCCACCGGACTTTCGGTAATCAAGGCGACGCCCTTAAAGTTTCGCGCTACAAGGACGAAGGTAACGCCAACACCTTCACGCTGAATGGAAAAAAGATGGAACAGCGCATTCACGCATACTACATCCCTGCGACATACGCAGAGTACGCCAAGGCGCAAGGGGAACTTGCCGTTCTCGATATCGATGAAACGAATAAAAATTTGCTGAACATTAAAGTCGCTGCGTCGAACAACGAAAGCACACGCTAAACATGAATCTAGTAACTGCAATCTCGATCTCACTGCTGGCCGCTGTACCCCGCGTATCCCTTGCTGAATCGCCCGACGGACTGCAATTATTAATCCTTGGTACGGACCGCTCAAGGGGCGCGCAGCAAAAGGTAGCTCAATACTTGGACGAGTATCAAAATTCGGTCGGCAATTTTGATTGCGACGACTATACGCTGAACATAGCCAGCACGGTGCAGGAGCCAGTCGCTACGATTTCTTCTGACAAGGCGATGGCCAGCATCTCCGATAAGAAGCAACGGCTTGCCTTTTCCAAGACGCTGTCGAAATACCGTGACCAACAGCACAAGCGCGGCTTCGACGGTGCACTGCTCTATGATGTCCACCACGGCACGTTGAAATTATATGGAATCTCAGCATGGACGAAGGAAAAGATTCATCGCACCGAAATCGGCTCTCACGATTGGAACAACAAAGACAAGTTCAGGTTGGCGATGTGCCGCGCCTTGGCAGAAATGCCCGTTCTTCAGTCACCTTAGACTGACCGATCATGAAAATCGATAAGACCATCATTTGCCTCCTACTCTGCCTCAATTCCCTTAGCGGATTTTCGGTGGAATCCGCGAA
The DNA here is from genome assembly GCA_965974465.1 of uncultured Noviherbaspirillum sp. Taxonomy (GTDB): domain Bacteria; phylum Pseudomonadota; class Gammaproteobacteria; order Burkholderiales; family Burkholderiaceae_D; genus Noviherbaspirillum. Next base: position 2,661 of record CBHCMF010000235.1, on the reverse strand, counting down.
GCAAGCAAAGCAAACCATTTCATCGGGCCATCAGTGTACGAGCGATCCCTGCGCAAACACACCGACGGGCGAAGACCCATCCGAGATGGCGGAACGGGAGGGGCGCGCGCGCTCTGATCAGATCCGCCAGAGCCCTGAAGATTCGCTGCGCTGGAAGCGTATCAGACTTTATTCCGACTCGACAAAGCCCGAACGGCTGCAAATGATTGCGCACTACCAGAGCAGGATCTTGATGGTCCTCGATCCGAAGTCGGGCAACTTATCTTTTCGGAGTTCGGCGGGCGTTCACACCTTTAACGTCGCTATGCAAGACAAGGCCGCTAACAATCTATGCCCTGCTTATAACATCCAGGTCATCAACGCATCAAGCATCCACGCTGTGGTCAGGAAGACCTGCCCGAAATTCGAATACAAGCCAGGGCAAGCCTACAAATCGTATGAATACTATTTGTACGACCGCCAGACCGCCACAATGCGCGAGATCTGGTCGGCCTCCGCTATAGAGAACCTGAGCCTCCTGCGAAGCCCGACTCCCGAACCAAGCGTGAGCATCAATTCAGACGGCTACACGTTTCAATGGAAAGGCGACGTCGCATCCGGTGGCACTTTGATGCCCTACAACTTCAACAACCTGTACACCCGCCAGCGCAACAAGAGCGGAAAGCTGGAACTGGTTTGCAGGGATATGACTGCCGGTAAGCATGGCGAAGTCGAATCCGGTCTATGTGAAGGTGGAAAACTGTCTCTCGTGCAATGATCTAATCGGATAGCCCCTGCCGTTCATCCGAAGCCGCAAGACCGATCCGGTTGTTACCCTAACCGCAAAGCGGCCTTTGCGAGGGCCGAATTCTGCCACCGGTTGAAAAATGAATTTCGATACAACTCGAATGACCAAGATGGCATTGAGTGCTAAGTACTTTGTCGGTCCGTTGCTGCTCCTCAGCCAAATCGCCCACGCGAGCGAGCTGGCTCATTCGGCCATTACGCATGCCGATATCGAACGGCTCAAATTTATCACTGCCGGCAACGTCGTTCTCGGCAAACGAGTACTCGACTCTCTCGGTGAACATATCCTGGTATTGACCGAGAAATGGATCAGGTCGGCTAACGGACGAATCGAGCGCATCGAACTGGCTGCTGCTTATTACGACCGAGCCGGCGGCAAATGGATTGCTAACTGGGTCATCAGGGATGGAGTGCACTGTCCAGGACTCGACAGCGCTGCATCGTTCTTCCCGCATGCGACGAAAATCACCGATCTGGATGGAGACGGCCGCGCAGAAGTCACAGTCGCTTACAAGACGTTTTGCGGAGGAGGCATTGATCCCTCCACCGTAAAAGTGATTCTGCGTCAGGGAAAGCAAAAGTTCGCCATTCGTGGCGAGTCCTTGATCAAGTTCAAGGGCCAGGAACCAATGGGCGGAACCTACAATGCCGACAAGGCGCTGTTAGCGACCGACAACGAGGAATTCAGGCGGCATATGGAAAAAGTCTGGCAACAGGTGTACGTCGAACGGAACGATGGCTAGGCTGAACGATATGGGCACTCTTGTTGGACTCGCATTCGCAATACTATTGCTGGCAGCATCGATATTCCTGAGCCACGTACGTGAGAAAAGGCGGAGTCTGAACTTGCGATGAAATTTGGTCCGGATAACCGATTTGTAGGAAAAAATCTTCAGGAGATCATCGACTGTGCCGGCCCATCTACCTCCTTCGGATGCATGGACCATAGAACAGCGGTCGCACAATGGAAACGCGGAAAATTGATCGCAGAGGCGTGGTTGGGAAATGAGATATGCGTGGCGATCGAAACGCGCAGCACAAGGAAATCATGAAGCATTCAATCTCGTTGATAGCATTCAGCATTTGCGCCGCCGCATCCGCACAGGGAATTGTACCCACCGTCGAAGGCGAATATCACCTCACCTCGTCCACCATGGCGCCCGTGGGCAACTGGATCTACAGCAAAGCCCATCTCTCGATCAGGAAGCTGGACGATCGGCATGTGGTGATCCTGTTCGCATGTGAATGGAAGCGGTTTCCGAAAGACGCGTGCGATGACTATTACTTCGCGCAGTGGCGTAACGGCGGACTATACATGCAAGACATGAATACTGATCTCATGCGTATGTACTTCGACCCGGCTTCCCGCACGCTCACAATGATCAGGCGTGGCGTTGACGATAAAGGGAGTGTGCGGCGAGACGTATTCTCGCCCGCCAACGGCGCGCCTGCCGATGCGACGCTGGCGCGGCGACTAAAGCGCGCGGAAAAGGGCTACGTTCATCCGGAAAACCTGCGGGTGTTCGGGCCTTATGCAAAATGGAAGTACGAGAACAACCGCATCGAGTTCCAGAACACTACACCTTGATGTAGATCTTCCGCTTGTCCAGCCAGTAACCGACCAGCCAGCAGGCGAGCGTGAACAGGACGGCGAATGCCAATGATGCGGCTTCTGGGCTGCCAATCGGCTGGAGTGCTGCTGCCATTGGTGCGTAGGTGTCCGACTTGTTCAGCGCGACAACAACTATTTGCGAGAGCATGTAGATGAACAGCGTGTTCTTGCCGAACACTTCAAAGAAGTAGCACCAGCGGCGCGCTCCGCGCACCTCGATGATCCACGCCAGCAGCGCAAGGGCGATCAGTGCGGTGCCGGTG
>CBHCMF010000234.1:0-6544 GCA_965974465.1 uncultured Noviherbaspirillum sp. | reverse complement strand
TTTTGCGCGCTAAACATAGAATGTCAAACTCTTGCATAATCACGCAGGGTCTGACATCCAACATCAAGGAGAAAAAGAATGATCGATGTTTATTCCGCTGCCACGCCCAACGGCCATAAGATTCATATCATGCTGGAGGAATGTAGTCTGCCCTACCGCGTCCACCACATCAATATTGGGGAAGGTGATCAGTTCAAGCCGGAGTTCCTGGCAATTTCGCCTAACAACAAGATCCCTGCTATCGTGGATACCGATGGCCCAGACGGCAAGCCGATCTCGCTATTCGAGTCTGGTGCCATTCTCGTTTATCTCGCCAGTAAGGCAGGCAAGTTCCTTGGCAATACCGATCGAGACAAATTTGTTACGCTGCAGTGGCTAATGTTTCAAATGGGTGGTGTAGGGCCGATGCTAGGTCAGGCTCACCATTTCCGTATCTATGCGCCGGAAAAAATTGAGTATGCAATCAACCGCTATACCAATGAAGCAAAACGCCTGTACGGTGTGATTGACAAACAATTGTCACAGCATGCTTATCTGGCAGGCGACGAATACACCATCGCTGATATTGCGACTTTTCCGTGGCTTCGCTCATGGAAGAATCAGGGGATCGACTGGGCCGACTATCCGCATGCGAAACGTTGGTTCGATGAGATCAGCGAGCGCCCTGCGGTAAAACGCGGGGTTGAAGTGCTGGCAGATCTGCGCAAGCCGCTTACTGATGACAAAGCGAGAGACATTCTCTTCGGTTCAACGCAATACCAGAAACGATGAGATCGGTTATTCAGGACGACGTGCGAAATTCCGCACCGTTTTTGGAACCGGTTAAGTAGAACGGTTTGGCTGTGTGTCAAGGAGGTTAGATTTGCTCTGCCATGCCCTCCTTCTACACATGGGCAAACCGCTCTAGCAGTAGTAACGCGCAATCGCCTCAGCTATGCATACTGGCTTGTCACTGCCCTCGCGCTCTATCGTGACTTTCCAAATGACCTGCAAGCCGTCCTCGATATCTTCTATTTCCTGCAAGCTCAGGCGCCCACGGAGCTTACTGTTGACTGGAACCGGTGCAGGAAAACGGACCTTGTTCAATCCGTAGTTCACTTCAAGTCTTGAGGTCGGCAGAGATACGGCATTCTGCATGATCATAGGGAGTAAGGAGAGCGTAAGGAAACCGTGTGCGACTGTAGTGCCATATGGCGATTCCTTTCTACAGCGTTCGACATCCAAGTGTATCCACTGATAATCACCCGTTGCCTCGGCAAACAAGTTGATCCGTTGTTGGGTTATGTCGAACCAATCTGTGACACCGATTTCCTGTCCAACCAGACTGTTCAATTCATTGAACGATGCAATTTTCCGCATGCTGTCCCCTGTATAGCGTGAATCAAGCTAGACGCAATTTCCGACATCCTTAGAAGGCCACTATGCTCTTAGCCGTCACCGGTGCCCAGAACGGTTTTCTGATCAGAATACGGGCCTCGCCGGCCGCGGCCAATCTCAGGCCTGCGGTGCTCGGTGTACATCACGCACACGTCCGCTGCTCGGCCCGATCTTGGCTCCCGTACACTGCCCCTCAATCCACTCTAAGGAATAGTGCCTGCTCTACTGCAGCGGTTGCTTTAATGGGGCGGGGATGGGAAGTGCCATGATGTCAACACCTTCATCCATCAAGGCCTCGCATTCTTGTGGGGTCGCGACGCCACGAATCGCGCGCTCAGGGGTCTCATTGTAATGTATACGCCTTGCCTCTTCTGCAAAGCGTTCGCCGACATCTTCTGTGTTTTCGACGATCTGGCGCATTAAGGCTACAAGCTTCATTTGTACTGCAAGCGTTGCATCAGCAGGACTAGCGTCCTGCATTGCTGAAAGGCTCAAACGCGGTGCGGAAGGAAGCCGCCGAATAACATGGCTATCACACATCGGGCATCCGATGCTTTGACCGTCCGATTGCCGTTTGAAATCTTCTTCCGAAGAAAACCATCCTTCGAATCGATGATCATGTTCGCAACTGAGGTTATAGACTTTCATGCGGCACGGGCGCAAAACGGATATCGGACATTTTGGTTCTCGGCATGCCTGCCGAGTGTCAAAAAAGTGACATTTTACCGTCTTCCGTCTTTACGCGCATGCCACACCGGCATTCCTTCTCTGGCTAAATGCGCCTGTCGATAAGGAACACCGGAGACCACATTACTGCTTGAACTCAAATTTCTGCTGCGCGTGATCCAGTATGCTAGGCAAGCGTTGTGCCATCAGGACCGCTTTCGCTCGGCGGCGTGCGGCATGAGATTCGAGCGCGCCGGCTAACCTTTTGACGTTGGCCTTGATTTCAACGACCTGTTCCGCCTTCGCCAGCCGAACGAGGCTACGAAGGTTCTCTCGGCAAATATGTCGTTCCCGCAGGGTCGCTTTGGGGCCAAGAATCGCATCGATCAAGTTTTCAATAACTTCGTTCGTATCAAGCTTCTTTTTCATGGCAGTGCGTTTGCAGTGGTGGAAAGACTTCTGAGTAGAAAGTATCCTGATTTTTTGGCTGGCAATACTTGAGATATCTCAAGGTGATTGTAAGCAATTGTAACAGCCTCAACACTTAAGCAAAACGCACAAACAGGCAAAAAAATGCCCGCATGGAAAACCGTGCGGGCAAACACTTCCTGGGAGGCTTTTAACTTAAGGGAGCTTCTGCATCTTAATTACTTTATTCTTTCTGGCCTTGCGTTATCGCAACGCATTTGTAGCCATGGAATTCTTCCTTTGATGAAGCTCAACAGTTATCCACGGATGCTGTGGCCAAGTCTGTTGATAACTATGTTAATAGCCCCACATCCCATTGATTTTTAAAGATCTTTCCCCCCAGTCGCAAACATAGGCAATAGCCCTGTCATTTGCTCTAAAGTACCTGCTTTGCCTGCAAGTCAGCATGATAGGAAGAACGCACCATTGGGCCGGATGCCACATGGATGAAACCCATTTTTTCACCTGTTACACGTAGCATGTCGAATTCCTGTGGTGTGACATAGCGCTGCACAGGCAGGTGGTGCGCACTAGGTTGCAGATATTGCCCCAGGGTGAGCATTTCAATATCATGCCGGCGCATATCATGCATGACAGATTCGACCTCCTCCAGTGTCTCGCCAAGCCCGAGCATAAGACCAGATTTTGTTGGCACCTGCGGATGACGTTGTTTGAATTGCTGTAACAACTTGAGCGACGAGTCATAGTCGGCGCCCGGACGAGCCTGCCGATAAAGGCGTGGAATGGTCTCAAGATTGTGATTGAACACATCCGGCGGCGCCTGGCCAAGGATTTCTAGTGCTGCGTCGACACGTCCACGGAAGTCGGGCGTCAGGATTTCAATCGTGATGCCAGGACTGAGTCGACGCACTTCTTGGATGCATGCGACAAAATGCGCCGCGCCACCATCACGCAAGTCATCCCGATCAACGGAGGTGATCACCACATAGTTCAGCCCCATTGCCTTAATGGTATTGGCGAGATTTTTTGGCTCATCCGGGTCAAGCGGATTGGGGCGGCCGTGCCCAACGTCGCAAAACGGGCAGCGGCGGGTACAGATATCCCCCATGATCATGAAGGTAGCCGTGCCGCTTTTGAAGCATTCGCCGAGATTCGGACAGTTTGCCTCCTCGCATACCGTGTGCAGTTTATTTTCACGCAGGATGGCCTTCAATCGCTGGACTTCACGCGTGCCGGTGAATTCGGCGCGAATCCACTTAGGCTTACGTAAATACTGCGAAGGTTCGGTCGGAACGATCTTGATCGGAATGCGCGCCATCTTTTCAGCGCCGCGCAATTTTTCACCGGTCCGCACCGGCCGAGGAACAACCGGCGTTTCCGTGTTTGGTTTTGCTTCGCTCATGGCAAACTCAGCCTCGGTAATAGCGCTGCGGCGTAAAGGGCGCCTTCGCCACTTCGACTGGCACTGGCTTGCCGCGCACAATCGCTTGCAATGCCGTTCCTAATTTTGCATAAGCAGGATCCACATAGCCCATGGCAACCGGCCCACCTACCGTCGGCCCGAAACCGCCGCTGCACACCTTGCCGATAATACGGCCTTCAGCATCAGTCAGTTCCGCCCCTTCGCGTACCGGCATGCGGTCCTTGACCAACAGGCCAACCCGCTTGCGCGAGACACCTTCCGCAAGCTGGCGCAAGATGATATCCGCCCCTGGGTAGCCCCCTGGACGCGGACCATCTGCCCGCCTTGCTTTGGAAAGCGCCCATCCTAGACCCGCTTCCACTGGCGTCGTGCTGATATCCATATCATGGCCGTAAAGGCACAAACCAGCCTCAAGGCGCAATGAGTCGCGTGCGCCCAAGCCAATTGGGGCGACCTCCGGCTGCGCAAGAAGCAAGCGTGCCAACGCTTCGGCCTTGTCACTGGGTACGGAGATCTCGAAACCATCTTCCCCGGTGTAACCGGAGCGGCTAATGAAACATTCCACACCAACGAGGTTCACTTTCGCGGTGTGCATGAAAATCATTTTGGCCGTTTCTGGAAGCAAGCGCGCCATGACGCCCCCCGCAGCAGGCCCCTGCAACGCGAGCAATGCACGGTCAGTCAGTTCCTCCACCTGGCAGCGGCTGGAGAGATGTTTTTGCAGATGGGCGATGTCTTGTTGTTTGCAAGCGGCATTCACGACGAGGAACAAGTGATCACCGCTGTTGGATACCATCAGGTCGTCCAGAATGCCGCCCTGTTCATTGGTGAACATTGCATAGCGCTGGAAATTAAGAGGGAGATCAACGATGTCCACGGGAACCAGGGATTCAAGCGCCGCAGCGGCCTCTGCACCGGACAGCCGCACCTGCCCCATATGGGACACATCGAAAAGGCCAGCTTGAGTGCGCGTATGTGTGTGCTCTTTAAGTACGCCGGTCGGATACTGCACCGGCATCTCGTAACCTGCAAACGGCACCATCTTTGCACCCAGTTCGAGGTGCAGGTTATACAGCGGCGTGCGCGCCAATGATTGTGTGGTGGTATCCATAGAACTCTGTTCCTTTTTTGTTGAATCGCTGAAGACCAAGCAGTCAGCACTCGATCACATTAACCGCTAGTCCTCCGCGCGCGGTCTCCTTGTACTTCACCTTCATGTCGGCGCCCGTCTCGCGCATGGTCTTAATGACCTTATCGAGCGAAACAAAATGATGGCCGTTGCCTCGCAAGGCCATGCGCGCCGCATTGATTGCCTTGATCGAGCCCATTGCATTGCGTTCGATGCAGGGAACCTGCACCAGTCCGCCAATCGGATCACAGGTCAGTCCGAGATTGTGTTCCATGCCGATCTCGGCGGCGTTCTCGACCTGCTCCGGGCTACCGCCCATCACTTCGGCAAGCGCACCAGCCGCCATCGAACAGGCAACGCCGACTTCCCCTTGACATCCGACTTCAGCGCCGGAAATCGATGCGTTTTCCTTATACAGAATACCGATCGCTGCAGCGGTAAGCAGAAAGCGAATCACGCCATCGTCGTTCGCACCCGAAATAAAGCGGTGGTAATAATGCAGCACTGCCGGTACGATGCCGGCTGCGCCGTTGGTAGGTGCCGTCACCACACGACCGCCCGCTGCGTTCTCTTCGTTCACGGCCAGTGCGTAGAGATTGACCCAATCCATCGTGGTCAAGGGATCGCGGAGGCTGACCTCAGGTTGGCTCGACAGCTTACGATACAGCGCCGCTGCGCGCCGTTGCACCTTCAATCCCCCTGGCAAGGTTCCTTCCTTCATGCAACCGCGTTTGACGCACTCTTGCATGACTTGCCAAATCTTCAGTAAGCCGGCGCGTGTTTCTTCTTCTGGGCGCCAAGCTTTTTCATTTTCCAGCATCAGCTGACTGATCGACAGCCCGTTTTCCCGACACAGTGAAAGCAATTGTCCCGCACTCTTGAAGGGGTATCGCAGAGCCGTTGTATCCGGCACGATACGGTCGCTGCCGGCAGCATCTTCATTGATGACAAAGCCTCCACCGACCGAGTAGTACACTTTGCTTTCGATTTCTGCGCCGCTATCGTCATAGGCGGTGAAACGCATACCGTTCGGGTGGTAAGGTAAGGACTGCCGCTTGTACAGCAACAGATGCTCGCTCTCGATGAATGGCACGTCTTTTTCACCGAGCAGACGAATACGGCATGACGTCCGAACCCGGCTTAATTTTTCCTCTACCGCATCAGTATCGACGAGATCTGGCGATTCGCCCTGAAGCCCTAGGATGACGGCTTTATCGCTGCCATGGCCTTTGCCTGTTGCGCCAAGGGAGCCATACAACTCAGACTTAACCGCGGCTATTTGCGCTAACCGCCCGCTTTCCTTCAGACCTCTGACGAACAGCAACGCTGCCCGCATCGGCCCCACGGTATGCGAGCTCGATGGCCCAATACCGATCTTGAATAGTTCAAAAACGCTGATGGCCATATGCTCTACTTTCTATGCCGCTCCTCCTCTGATTGGAAGAGCAAAGTTTGCATTTCAATGAAGAAAGGCGCCGCCTTGCATTATGCAAGGCGGCGTGTTTAAGCCTATTCGTAGT
>CBHCMF010000233.1:0-6614 GCA_965974465.1 uncultured Noviherbaspirillum sp. | reverse complement strand
GATCCTCATGGTGCTATGCGGAATCGCTATCTGCTACGCCGTCATTCAACTCCGACGGCATGTGAGTATCGACTTGGGTGCGGGACTGCTGGCTGGTCTGGTATGTGGGTGGATTTGTAGTCTGGAGCCCTTGCGGCGTCAACACATGGAGGCGGCCCAATGACCGTATTTGCTCTTTCGTTTACCACTATGCTGGCGTGCGTGCTCGGCGAAATGCTCATTGTGAAGTTATCCGGCCGACAGCGCATTCCCTGGAAGGATGTGATATTCAATCTCAATTCCGGACACATCTTATTGTGGGTGTTCAGAGGGGTGGAAATTGCTGCCTTTAGCTTTGTCTATATGCATTGCAGTCTACGCTGGGTGGAACAATGGCATCCGGTATGGCAGTGGCTATTTGCGTTTTTGGGATGGGATTTTTGCTTTTACTGGATGCATCGGCTACATCATCGATTCGGCCTCCTATGGCTGGTGCATGTGTTGCACCATGAAGGAGAACACTTCAATCTCTCACTCGGCATCAGAAATTCTTGGTACTCATCGTTGAGCGCATTTCCCTTCGTTGCCGGTCTGGCGGTATTCGGTGTGCCGGTGGAGATTTTTGTGGTGGTGTCGTCGATTCACTATTCGGTACAGTTTTATAACCATAACAGCCTGGTCAAAAAATCAGGCTGGCTGGAAAAAATCATGATCACGCCGTCGCACCATCGGGTGCACCACGGCACCGATCCGCGATACATCAACAAGAACTTCGGTGGCACCCTCGTCCTGTGGGACAAGCTGTTCGGCACGTTTCAGCCTGAGCTTGATGGCGTAGAAATGCGTTATGGCGTGAAAGGCAGTGCTCGTACCTACAATCCGTTTTGGGCAAACATCATTCCGGTGCTTCGGTATTGCAAGATGCGGCTTCCAACACTGAGAATCGATCGGCAATTCCCTGCCTCCGACGCTTTTATCGCAACGGGTGGGTTGATCTTGTTTGGCTTGGTAATTTATTACGTCGGCTACGAAGGGAGGTTGCCGAGCGTGCAGCAATTCGTTTTGTTCGCACTGATTTTTTATGCCACGATTGCCATGGGTGGCATATCAGATGGGAAGCGTTGGGGAGGTGCGAGCTGGGTATTGGTTGCTTTCCTCACCTTCCCTCTCTTTATCGGCTACTACCAAGTCCGTGATCCTTGGGCTGTATTGCTTTTTTCCGCGCTTTTTCTGCACGGCCTGGATGGGGCGCGCCGCCTAAGGATATCGAAAGCCGCTCCCTTACAAGATAGTCCGATGCCCCGATCCGGACGTTAGAGTACTTGTTGAAAAAGCACCTATTCACCGCCGGCTTGCTTTGTACACGAAACCGGCGGTGGGCATGAGCCCCCACTCCACGTGTACGCAGAAAGCAGTGGTGAAAACTATCCGCACAAAAGAAAACGGGCTAGCGCTATTAACGCTAACCCGTTTTAACTATTGCAATACTGGTGCGGCTGGCAGGAATCGAACCCACGACCCCTTGGTTCGTAGCCAAGTACTCTATCCAGCTGAGCTACAGCCGCGAAAAACAAAATTATAGCACCCACTCAACGAATTATGGAACCCCCGTCTGCCAAAAATTTGTTCGAGGAGCGTCCTTACCGCTTGCTCTTATTTCTCTTCCCACTTTGCCGCAAATACCAGAATCCCAGGCTCTTGACGATTTCCTCTTAACGCCGTCGATAAAATTGCAAAATAGCAATAAAATGCGGTGCTAAAGCCTTGCACACGACGGACATCGCCCTCTCAAACAATTGCTTGGGCACGGGTTATTCCTCGCTCGCTTATTTAAAACGTCTGCCGGTGAGGGGAACTGGAGACCACTCCGTCCTACGTGATGACAATGAACAGCGATGCTGATGACGCGAAAATCATGCGCTCGACCATCAACCTCCGTCACAATAGGGGCTTGAAAATTGCTACAGATGGCATCGAAAATGGCACGCTAGAAAAGTAACAGGCTTCCGTGAACAGCAAGCCGAAACGCCGCAGCGCCTTTTGCGCAACCATACCTATAAGAACACAGGAAAGATTGATCGACATGATGCAAGCGGAATGGCTGCCTATCGTCATGCAGGGCTCGTTCAGCGAAATCTACGTCGTGGACTGCAACACCCTGCGCTTCGTGCACACTAACCAGGCGGCGCGCAAGAATCTGCATTACACCGCGCATGAACTCGCCGGCATGACGCCGTTCGACCTAGCCCGCGATGTTTCGCGACAGGCATTGGAAAATCTCCTTCTGCCGCTGCGCAACAGCCGCTCCCACCGTGCTAGGTTGGACACTGTTCACACGCGCAAGGACGGCTCGACCTATCCGATTGAATTCCGCCTGTTTTACTGCGACAGCAAACCGTCTCCCGTCTACATTGCGATCGGCAACGACACCAGTGCGCGCCATGCATCGGCAAACGCACTACGGTTGGGCGAAGCACGTTTCCGCGCCATCGTGTCGAATACGCCGGGTTTGGTCTATCAGTTCATGCAAAAATCTGACGGCAGCATCTCCTTTCCTTACCTGAGCGAAGGCTGTCACGCATTACTCGGTATTCCCGCAGAAAAGCTTCGCGCCAACTCAGCGCTGTTCATGGAACTCATCCTGCCGGAAGATCGTGCCTCCTATTTGCAATCGATGGCGGCCTCTGCTACTGACATGACCGCGTGGAACTGGGAAGGCCGCATCTGGATCGAGAAATGGAAGGATATCAAGTGGATCAACCTCCGCTCCACGCCGCGCGCCCTGCCCGGCGAAGGCATTCAATGGGAGGGGATCATGACCAACATCACGCAAAGCAAAAAGGAAAAAGCCGAGATCAAGCGCTCGCGTGCCCAGTTGGCCGAGTTGTCCGCGCATGTGGAAACGGTCAAGGAAAAGGAGCGCACCCGCATCGCGCGTGAGATTCATGATGACCTTGGCGGCAATCTGACGGCGATCAAGATGGCCTTGGCGCTGATGAAACGACGCCTGCCGCCAGAAGACGCTGGGCTTGCCGAAAAGGCGGACTACGTTGATGCCTTGGTGGATCGCACAATCGAAGCGATCCATCGCATTTCGGTCGATCTGCGCCCGAGCATTCTCGATTTTGGTATCGTCGCCGCAATCGACTGGCAAGCAAAAGAGTTTGAAAAACAGCTCGGCATTCCCTGTAAGTTCACGTCTAACAAGAAGGAGGTCAATCTGGGACCGGACCAGGCAACCGCCCTGTTCCGTATTTTTCAGGAAGCACTCACCAATATCGGAAAACATGCGAACGCCACACATGTCGCCGTAAAACTGGCGTGGTCGAATCGTTGCGTACGCTTAGAAATCGCTGACAACGGTTGCGGCATCGCTACCACTGACAAGCTCAAGCCAAAGTCCTTCGGCATCCGCGGCATGGTGGAACGCGCCAGTGCTCTTGGCGGACATCTGTCGGTGACCAGGCTGCCGGACGGCGGCACCGAAGTAGCAATCAAGATTCCTTTATCGGAATAAACATGTAACACTGGCGCTTGTGATGAACCATTTTCAGGATCGCGCAGCTCCAAGAACTGCCAAATACCAGGCGCGGCAACGCGTCAGGCTCTAGCACCATGACAGTCAAAGAAACGATAAGAATACTGATCGCCGACGACCACGCCATCGTGCGGGAAGGCGTGAAGCAGATCCTAGCTGATACTGGAGACATCATTGTCGCCGGTGAAGCAGAAAACGGCAGCGACGCCATCAAACTCGCACGCAACAAAGATGCCGATGTGCTGTTACTGGATATTTCCATGTCAGACCGCAGCGGTATCGATGTACTGAAGCACATCAAGAAAGAATCCCCCAAGCTTGCTGTGCTGATGCTGTCCATGCATCGAGAAGACCAGTATGCAATTCGCTCGCTCAAGGCCGGCGCTGCCGGCTACCTGAACAAACAGAGTGCACCGGCGGAACTGGTCGATGCGATCCGTCTAGTTGCATCGGGCCGCAAGTACATCAGCCCTGCCTTGGCCCAAGAGCTTGCCAATCAGGTTGGCGATGAACACCGCGAAGTTCCCCTGCATGAAATGCTGTCCGATCGGGAATATCAAACCCTGATCATGATCGCCTCAGGCAAGACCGTCAGCGATATTGCCGCAGAACTGACCCTGTCGGTAAAGACCATCAGTATGTATCGCTCGCGCGTATTGCAAAAGATGAAACTTCGACACAACGCGGAGCTAACGCATTACGCCATCAAAAATCATCTGGTTGAATAAGGGGGCCGCGCAGGAATAAGGCATGCGCGGTGCCAATCGCGCGTTTCCCATCCCAGATTAACCCTAAAGTAACAGGGAATTTAACGCCTATTCCAACGATAGGCTGCGGCGCCGCAGGGCTAATATCGCCCATTATTCATCAAACCGTATTCCGTCCAGGTCGCGCGTGGCGCAATGCAAGACAACAAACCCGAACAACAACGACCTGCAGATATCGCTCGCGAGGCGTTTAAGCGCCTCGCGGCACGTCGTATTGCGCCGACGCCGGATGCTTATCGGGAAATCTACGACGAAATCGCTGGCCAAGCTAGCTCCGCCCCTTCAGGTGCAGAAAAAGTTCTTGCTGACTTCGCCAGCAGCCTTGCAAATACCTCCGAAAAAGTCGCACATTTTTCACCGCAGTTCCGACGCGCGCTGGACAATCGCGACTGGCAGGAATATAGCCAATATCTCGGCAAGCTGATCGATCAGCACCTCAAGCAACCGGCGCCACTTACGGATATCGCGGCGGTGCAGCAATCTGCCAGCGCAGTCCCTATTGAGGCAAACAACACTTCTGGGCCGCAGGCTAAGACCAACGCTATTCCGTTGGTCGACCCGGTAGAGCCCCCTTCCGGCAAATCACGTGGCATTGCCCTTGTGGATGACATGGAGTCGGGACCAAAGGCGGCGAAATCCAGCAAACTGCTTGAACCGGCCGACGACGAGGCCCGGCAGATACAAATTCTGCGCGAACTGCTGGTACGTACCTTAACGCTGGCAGTCGGCTCTCTGCTGAGAACCGCACCGGTGCTGGCGGAGGAAGCGGAAACACTTGCCAATGCCATCAAAGTCGCCACGACCGAACAGGCACTGGCCCATGCCGGCAATAGCTTGAAGCAACTCTGCTTCAAGATTGAACTGAAAAGTGAAGACATGGCCGAAGAGCATGAGCTATTGCTCCGGCTGTTCCGGCTCCTGTTAGAAAACGTCAGCGAATTGCTGGATGATGACTCTTGGCTAAGCGGCCAGATCAGCAGCGTGCAAGAACTACTATCCGGCCCGCTGAGTCACAGCGCGCTGATGGACGCAACACGCAGCTTGAAAGAAGTGATTTACAAACAGAGCTTGCTCAAGCATAGCCTGGCTGAGGCCAAGGTGACGGTCAAGAACATGATGCTCACCTTCGTCGACCGCCTGAGTGCCGTGGCGACAAGCACCAGCGATTACCATCAAAAGATCGGGCACTATTCTCAAAAAATCAGCCATGCCAAAGGCATGGTTGAACTGAACGCCATTCTGCAGGACGTCATGCGTGACACCAAAATCGCGCATGATGAAGCGCTGCGCTCACGCGACGACATGCTGGCAGCACGCCAGGAGGCGCAGAACGCTGAAGCGCGCATCAATGAGCTGGAATCCAAACTGGAACAAATGAGCGAATTGGTGCGCGAAGACCAATTGACCGGCAGCCTGAACCGGCGCGGCTTGGACGAGGTGTTTGAGCGCGAAGTCGCCCGCTCAGACCGCCGCAAGTCACCGTTGTGCATCGCCTTGCTGGACCTGGACGATTTCAAGAAACTCAATGACACCTACGGCCATACTGCTGGTGACCGCGCCTTGATCCATTTGGTCAAGATCGTCAAAGAGACCTTGCGCGCGATGGACATCATTGCCCGCTTCGGTGGTGAAGAATTCATGATTGTGCTGCCCGATACGCCACTGCAAGACGCCATACAGACCGTCAGCCGGGTGCAGCGAGAGCTGACGAAGCAAATTTTCATGTACGACAATCAGCGGCTGCTCATTACCTTTAGTGCGGGCGTGGCCCTGCGCGCCCCTGGAGAGGATCAAGCCTCAATCATCAAGCGGGCAGACGAAGCGCTGTACAAAGCAAAAAAGGCCGGAAAAAACCGGGTCACTGCAGCTGATTGACCGTACATACATTCGATATGGCTGTCATCGACATGTTGGAGATTGCACCATCGCGCTCCTTCTTCCTATCGGGAACGCGTTTCACTTATTCCCAAAGCGATTCCGGCGCGAACACGGGCCCTTCTATGGATGAAATAAGTTCTAGCCCGGATATTTCACCAGGACGCGGAGTGATGGCGCGCGAGTTGCGAGGCAGTTTGCGTTCCCACGCCAAGTCAATAGCTTGCCTATTGACGCGAAGCGGGGACGCAAAATGGCCGCAAATCGCACGCCAGCACCCGCGTAGGCCAGCGGTACAAATTGGATCTGGCTGTTGCAAGCCGCAAACCGAGTAAACATGCGCCTTCCAGTCAAGTTGAGGGCCGGTCTGGTGAAATATCCGGGCTAGATTCCTGGACTCTTTGCAAACATCTGTACAAACCAAGAAATGAGGCATTGAAGTATGCCTTTGCATC
>CBHCMF010000232.1:0-6670 GCA_965974465.1 uncultured Noviherbaspirillum sp. | reverse complement strand
CAAAGATTCCAACCGATTTCATCGAAGGCATGGGCAAGGTCAACGGAAAATTTGTTATCCTGCTTAATGTCGACCGCATGCTGTCGGAAGATGACCTTGGCGCCTTAACGGAGGTAGGCGGAGCAGCAATGCATTCCATTTCGTCTGATGGGCCACAATGAGCAGCGTCACGATTACCGACCAGGAGTTTCTTCAATTTCAGCGTTTTATTTATGACGCGGCCGGTATTCATTTATCGCCAGCCAAGAAGGCCCTGGTCGGAGGGCGCTTGTCACGGCGATTGCAGCAATGCGGGGTTAAGTCTTATGGTGAGTACTTCAAGCTGTTGATCAGCGGTGAGGCACAGGCAGAAGTGCAGACCGCTGTGGATCTGCTCACCACCAACGAAACCTACTTTTTCCGTGAACAGAAGCATTTCGAATTTCTGCGCAAAGTAATATTGACGGGGCGGAGCGGCCCACCGCCGTTCCGCGTCTGGAGTGCTGCCAGTTCCTCCGGCGAGGAAGCGTACAGCATTGCGATGGTACTCGAGGACTGTTTGACAGGGCAGCCGTGGGAGGTGGTCGGTTCCGACATCAGTCAGCGCGTGCTGCAGCGGGCACGCGCTGGTCACTATCCGATGGAACGCGCAACCCATATACCGCAATCTTACTTGCAACGATTTTGCCTGAAAGGCACCGGCGCGCAGCAAGGCACACTGCTGGTCGATCGCAGTTTGCGCAGCCGCGTCCAGTTCACGCAGGTGAATCTCAATGCAGACCTGCCTGATCTAGGCCTGTTCGATATGATTTTCCTGCGTAACGTGATGATTTACTTCAATAACGACACGAAGCGGGAAGTAGTGGCCCGCGTTCTGGGGCAACTCAAACCTGGCGGCTACTTTTGCATCGGGCATTCCGAAAGTCTGAATGAGATCACGAATGCCGTCCGACCAGTGGCTCCTTCCATTTTCCGCAAGGTATAAAGCGATGAACATGTCCGACGACATGATCGATATCTTTCTGCAGCCTGGCGAGTATTTTGTCGGCGATGCGAATTATCGAATCCGGACCTTGCTTGGTTCGTGCGTCTCGATCACGCTCTGGCATCCGGTACGACGTATTGGTGCCATGTCGCACTTCGTGCTGGCACGCCGGGAAAGTGAGGGGGCGGAGGGATTGGACGGCCGTTACGGGGAGGAAGCGATGTTATTGATGACCGGTGAACTGGAGCAACTGGGCATCGACCCGACCGAATGCCAAGCAAAGATTTTCGGTGGCGGCGACATGTTTCCTCACCAGGTGCACGGGAGGGTGCCGAAAATTGGACAGAAGAATGGCGAAGCAGCGCGCAGTCTGTTGCGAAGACATGGCATCCAGATCGTTTCCGAGAGCTTATTCGGTGTCGGCCATCGGCAGATTTTCTTTGATGTCAGTAACGGCGATGTGTGGGCTCGTCAGATCAAACCGGCTGAGAATCGTCGGCATAAAGTGGTGAAACTCGCATGAACCGCATTAAAGTCATGATCGTGGATGATTCCGCTGTCGTGCGTCAGGTGCTGACGGGTTTGCTGAATGCCAATCCTGGCATGGAAGTCATTCATGCGGTGGCTGACCCCTTGCTTGCCATGGAGCGCATGAAAACCCAATGGCCGGATGTCATTGTGCTCGACGTCGAGATGCCACGCATGGATGGCATCACGTTTCTGAAGAAAATCATGCATGAGCGGCCCACCCCGGTCATTATTTGTTCGACCCTGACCGAAAAGGGGGCGCAAACCACCATGGAGGCCTTGGCGTCGGGAGCGTTTACGATCATTACGAAGCCCAAGCTCGGTCTCAAGCAATTCCTCAATGAAGCTGCCGATGAACTGATGATGGCGGTCAAGGCTGCGGCGGCCGCAAATCTGCGGCATCTTTCCACACGCAGCGCGTCGCTGCCCCCTCCTCAGGTCAAGCACAGTGCTGACGTCATTTTGACGCCGGCGGACGACCATCGGGCAATGACCCAGACCACTGAGCGCATCGTGGCAATCGGTACCTCAACAGGCGGGACGCAGGCGCTGGAATCTGTGCTCACTGCCTTGCCGCGTGTCTGCCCCGGTATCGTCATCGTGCAGCATATGCCGGAGAAATTCACAGCGGCATTTGCCGAACGTCTGGACAGCATATGCCGAATTACCGTCAAAGAAGCCTGCAACAACGACCGCGTGGTTCCTGGACAGGCCTTGATCGCACCAGGAGGCAAACATATGCTGTTACGGCGCAGTGGCGCACAGTATCACGTTGAAGTGGTCGATGGTCCGCTGGTGAACCGACATCGGCCTTCGGTCGATGTGCTGTTCCGTTCGGCGGCGAAGTGTGCCGGTGCCAATGCTTTGGGCGTCATCATGACCGGAATGGGCGATGACGGTGCAGCCGGTTTGCAGGAAATGCACAATTGCGGCGCACGGACATTGGCGCAGGATGAAGCCAGCTGCGTAGTGTACGGCATGCCGAAGGAAGCCATCCGACTGGGCGCCGTGGATCGGGTGCTGCCGCTTTCTGACATCCCCTCTGAGATCGTGCACGCAATGCATTGAAAGCCATCTTTCGTCGCCGGGGTCGGCTATGATGCTGGTCATTTAGCGAACAGATGCGTTTGCAAAAGAATGCAAGGAGCTTTGAATGACCCGCCGAATTGTCGACATATCGATCCATCTAGAGAATGACGTCATCTCCGATCCACCCGGTCTGGGGCCGAAGATCCAATACACCAACCATCAAATGAGTTTTGAGCAGATCGCGCCGTTTTTTCCAGGGCTGAAAAAGGACGATCTGCCCGACGGCGAAGCATGGGCGGTCGAGGAGGTACGACTCAACACACACAACGGCACACACCTGGATGCACCGTATCATTTTCATTCGACGATGAACGGCGGTGAGCGAGCCCTGACGATTGACGAAGTCGACCTTAACTGGTGTTTCCAGCCAGGGGTGAAGCTTGATTTCCGCCACCTGCCGGACGGTTATGTGGTCACTGCGGCAGATGTTGAGACAGAACTCAAACGTATCGGTCATACACTCAAACCGCTGGAGATCGTCCTAGTCAATACCCGTGCTGGAGAACGCTACGGCCAACCAGATTATGTACGCGCCGGTTGCGGCATGGGATACGAGGCGACGATGTACCTGCTCGAACGCGGCGTGCGCTTGACGGGAACAGATGCCTGGAGTTGGGACGCGCCATTTGTGTACACCGCGCAGAAATTCAAGGAAAGCGGGGATGCCAGCTTGATTTGGGAAGGACACAAGGCGGGGCGCGACATCGGCTACTGCCATCTAGAAAAGCTCGGTAACTTGTCAGCCTTGCCGGCCGATGGATTTTACGTTTCTTGCTTCCCCGTCAAGATCCGTGGGGCGTCGGCTGGATGGACCAGGGCCGTAGCGATCTTCGATGAGGTGTTGAGTGGATTATCAGGAGAGTAATGTGTAGAGCGGGGCTGAAGGAAGCCGGTCTTCTACAAATTTGTCTCTCCCATGCACAAATATCGCTTTGTTCAGTCAAATAAATTGGCGTGTGCGATTGTAGTCGATAACGTGACATGCAGTATCGGCATTTTGTTGCGGCATGAAAACATGGGCATTGAAAAATGCAGACGATGATTGCGCGTGGTTTTTATTGGCCGACAATACCTATGAAGGCCTCTGTCGCAACGCGAGGAAATCATGAACAAAACGTTTCGGCGAATCTTGTGCAAGCTTAGCGACGTACGAATGACTCAGCCAGGGCGCGCTTTTGTGTGGGGCCGTGCTGGCGTATTTGGTATGTTTTTTCTGCTGCTGGCTTTTCATTCTCTAGTCAACGCCGGTGAAGCAAAGTCCCTCAGAATCGTCACCATTGCGGTGGCGCCATTTGGCATGGTGGATGGTGCTGGCCACGAGTCGGGGATCGTTTACGATATCGGTAATCGGCTTGCAGAGGAGAGCGGATTCAAGACCAAGAACTCTATCGTGCCCTATCCGCGTGCGGTAGCCATGATTGAATCAGGTGATGCTGATCTTCTCATTTCTCTGGCAAACCCTGACTTGAAAGCAACGGCAATTGCTCGCATCAGTTTTGTGGAGAATGTAGTGATAAGCAGGAGTAATGATCACTACCAAGCCATAGAAGATCTCCATGGCAAGAGCGTTGCCGCTGTTAGAGGGGCCGAATACGATAAGCGTATTTCTACGGACCCCAGGATAAAAAAATATGCGGTTAATAGCTACGAGCAAGGCTTGCAGATGTTGTTTGCCGGACGCGTGGATGGCGTAGTCGGCACAAAGGAGGGAATATTTTTCTCCCTCAAGGCGATGGGCGTGCCGTACACGAAGGCGGGGAAACCGTTGATCTTGGGCCGGCAGGATGCTTGGCTGCATTTCTCTAATGCCACCTATGACGAACAAACCGCCAATATATTGAGAGAGGCGGTTTTACGCTTGCAAAAACGGAACGTGGTTCCTCAAATCGAAGAAAAATATATTGGGCGAATCAAATGAGGATGATGCTATCTCCCGCAGCTCTGAAAAACTGACACGGTTCGTGCGCATGAGGTGTTACGGCGCTATGGCGATGGCGCGTCCGTCATTTTCCCTGCGACGTTGGGAGAAAAGCCGCTTGAACCATAAAGTACACTAACCGCCCGCCTAGGCAGGACTATTCATCGCCGTTATCCCATTTCTGAGCGTACTGAATACGCCTTTTGCTTTCTTTCGGCTGCATCACATGTTCCAGAGGCAAAACGTGCGTTTGCTTGATTTTTTGCATGGTGATGTTCGACTTGATGTTGGTGATTCCCGGCAGGCGAAGCAGATGTTTTGTCATAAATTCCGAGAACGAAGCCAAGTCTGGTGCCACGATGCGCAAAATATAGTCGGCTTCTCCCGTCACCGAAAAACACTCAAGAACTTGCGGCAGCTTCTTAACCTCTTGCTCAAATTTTTCGCTCGACGTCGGGCCATGTCTATCCAGACTGACTTGGGTAAACGCCATGACGTCTAATCCCACTGCGAGCGGATCGAGTATCGCAGCATAGTGATCGACAACATGTGCTTCTTCCAAGCGCTGTATTCGACGACTCACCTGGGATGCCGATAAATGGATTTTTTCGCCCAGGACGCTATTGGTCGCTTGCCCATTTTGCTGCAACTCGGCAAGCAATTGCACATCAAAGCGATCTACGGTAATTGCCGCCATCCTTTTCTCTCTTTCTAATTTATATGCACAAACTGTGCATATAGTACCGAATAATATGCATACTTCGATCGCATATTGCATGGAGGGTGCGATAAACTGCGTTTCATGTTCGGACAGGGAAGTTTCATCCCCTCCGCACGGTACCCAAGCCTCAAAAAAGGAGGAAGAGATGCAAAATATGCAGGGGAATAAACCGGAAACAGCTTGCGCAAGCCAATATCAATACCAGACTGGCTTTGGCAATGAGTTTGCTACCGAGGCACTGCCAGGTGCACTCCCAATTGGTCAAAATTCACCGCAGAAGGCTCCGTATGGATTGTATGCAGAGCAATTGAGCGGTACTGCTTTCACTGCACCACGAGGCGACAACCGTCGATCATGGCTATACCGTATTCGTCCAGCAGTCATGCATTCCGCCTTTGAGGAAATCCCCCAAAGCCGTATGACTAGCGATTTCAACATGGCGCCAGCTTCACCAAATCAGATGCGCTGGGATCCATTGCCTTATCCTGAAACGCCAACCGATTTTATCGATGGGATCATCACGATAGGCGGTAATGGTGATCCGGGTATCCAGTCAGGATGTGGCATTCATCTGTATGCGGTCAACCAATCCATGACAGATCGGTATTTCTACAATGCCGACGGCGAAATGCTCGTTGTTCCGCAGTACGGCAGCCTGCGGTTTCGAACGGAGCTAGGCACACTGGAGGTGGAGCCGCAGGAGGTTGTCGTGATTCCGCGTGGGGTGCG
The DNA here is from genome assembly GCA_965974465.1 of uncultured Noviherbaspirillum sp. Lineage (GTDB taxonomy): Bacteria > Pseudomonadota > Gammaproteobacteria > Burkholderiales > Burkholderiaceae_D > Noviherbaspirillum. The sequence continues at coordinate 721 of CBHCMF010000232.1, read as the reverse complement.
ATTCCAAGTGGAACTCATTGATGAAGCGGCTCGCGGCTATATCTGCGAGAACTTTGGTGCTTTGTTCCGCTTGCCAGATTTAGGGCCGATCGGCTCGAATGGCCTTGCTAACCCACGTGATTTTTTGACACCGGTGGCGAGCTATGAGGACAAGGAAGGCAAGTGCGAGCTTGTCACAAAATTCATGGGACGACTTTGGCGCGCAGAGCTAGACCATTCCCCACTCGACGTCGTTGCGTGGCACGGCAATTACGCACCGTACAAATATGATTTGCGCCGCTTTAATACCATCGGCTCGATTAGTTACGACCACCCGGACCCGTCCATCTTTTTAGTCCTGCAGTCGATCAGCGATACGCCCGGCGTTGACACTATCGACTTCGTCATCTTTCCGCCGCGCTGGCTCGCGATGGAAAACTCGTTCCGTCCGCCATGGTTCCATCGCAACGTCGCCAGCGAGTTCATGGGACTGATTCATGGCCAGTATGATGCCAAGGCTGGCGGCTTTGTGCCGGGCGGCGCTAGTTTGCATAATTGTATGAGTGGGCATGGACCGGATGCCGCGACCTTCGACAAAGCCAGTGCCGCTGACACCAGCGTGCCATTGAAGATTGCCGACACAATGGCCTTCATGTTCGAAACACGCTGCGTTATTCGTCCGACGCGTTTCGCGCTGGAGTCTCCTATCTTGCAAAAGGACTACATCACATGCTGGCAGGGA
>CBHCMF010000231.1:0-6675 GCA_965974465.1 uncultured Noviherbaspirillum sp. | reverse complement strand
TAACGCGCCTACAGCTATACGGGGAATCTCATGATCACTCAGCCGAATTACCCAACGTCGCGCGCTTCAACAACAAAAGGCCGATTTAGCGTACAGCCGAATTCTGCCGCAGCGTCTTCCCCCTCTTCCGAGAAAGTAGCCATATCCCGAACGACATACGAGCTATCCCGTTCAGCTAACGCTGGTACGGCAACCCAAGGCTTGGGAACATTCTCCGAAATGGCGCATGCCGACCCAGAACTTGCGGAACAACTTGCCAGCGTCTATGCCTTCAGTCTTGATGGGCCTCTGGTGCATATCTCTCACCTGGAGCCGCAAACAGGTAAAAAGGCAATATATACCGCTACGGGAGAGCCCGTCACGGAAGAGAGCGAGGCATGGTTCAATCATGAAGCAGCCAGAATTCGAGAAGAGAGAATTTCACTCTATCAATCGGAAAAAGAGAAAGGCACTTCTGCGGCAGAGATTCTCGACAAAATTATTCGCCTCATGGATTCTCAGCCAGAAAAATACTTGCAACTTTTGAATTGGCAGAAAATTTCCGGCCGAACATGATAGCGAATAGCAAGTCATGTCAACGTGACTGTTTTTTTTCGCAAAGCCTTCTGTGATAACAGTCGCTTCATCATGCCAGTCTGATTGGCAATGAAATTTTAAAAATGGTGGCTACGCTGAACATCATTGTTCACGTCTGTCCGGTGTCAATTCATTGCCCCCACGTTCTGCACAAGCGTCATTGCAAATTTCCCGCCTCCGACCGACCAATCCGAATAGTCATTCTCGTGCATGAAAATGAACAGGTCGTTCGGCGACACATTCGCATTCTTTTCAAGATTTTGCGCAATGCTGGCATAGAGTGCATGCTTCATCGCATCACTACGGCCACGGCGTAACGTGATTTCGATGACCACAACCCGATCCGAACGCACGATGCCATTAAATGTCCGGCTGCATGCAAATTGCTGCGGTTCGTATTCCGTCAACAAGTTAAAAAGTTCATCTTGCGGCATGCCGATACTGCTTACTAAGGCTTGATGGATACCCTCGACGATGCATTCCCTTTGTTGCGGGCTGGTGTCTCGATGTACGCTGGTACGAATAAATGGCATGTAACTTTTCCTCAAAATGATAATTAATATCTATAACATTATCGATGCCGCCACACCATCTTCTTCATGGTGGGTGCATTGATGAAGTTACGGTATTCTGGCAAAGGCCTTAGAGCCGGAAAAGCGATTTTCTTGATTATTTATTTGAAATAAACTCACATATGCAACGCCGTCTGCCATCATTGAATGCATTGCGCGCGTTTGAGGCTGCGGCCCGTCTTGGCCGGATGACTGCAGCTGCCGACGAACTCGCTGTTACGCCGGGCGCAATCAGCCGTCAAGTCCGCCATCTCGAGCTGACATTAGGGATACAGTTATTTGAAGGGTCAAAAAACAAGCCTCAACTGACCGCTGCGGCGAAGATGCTGTTACCAGCGCTGTCTACGGCATTTGACCAGATCGAGACAGCCGTGCGGACCGTAAGTCAGCATGACAAAGGGACATTAGATATTTCTTGCTTCAGCACTTTCACTGCCAAGTGGCTGATTCCGCGTCTCTACCAATTCAATGTCCTGCATCCCGATATCGAGATCCGACTGAGTACGGCAGAGCCAACGTCGGATATCGACCGCGAACGCTACGATTTGATCATTACCGTGGACGATGCCGACAATGCCGATCATGTCAACGTTTTACCGCTTTTTTCTGAGAGGTTGGGGCCAGTGTTGGCGCCTTCGCTCGCAGCCAAAATCCAATTGCGAAAGCCCACGGACCTTGTAGGTAAACCGCTGCTCCACACCAGAACCCGCCTGAATGCGTGGCAAATGTGGGGCGAGTCGGTTAGTTTTGTGTGGCCTATACAAGGTGGCTTGGAATTCGAGCACTATTACTTCACTCTGGAAGCGGCCATCGGAGGATTGGGAATCTGTGTCGCACCTTGGCATCTGGTCATTGATGACATTCATGCCGGCCGTCTGGTAGCACCATTTGGATTTCAGAACAGCAGCTACGCGTATGTCGCGAAGCGACGTCGACAACCAAACAAGAAATTAGACAAATTTTGCGATTGGCTGAAAGATCAAGCGCATAAGACATTGCCCCCAAGAGCGATTTAATTGTGCGTAAAAGGGAGATCATGCCGGGCCGAGAAGCGCAACCCGTACGGCCTTAAATGAGCGCACACCCATGCTGATGAAACGAACGAGCTGCACCGCTTTTTGAGGTCAGCTCGACTGATGGATTAGGCCATGATTGCTCTGGCCTCTGTTCCGCCTTCCTCGGCGTGCCTTCACCACCCGGCCTCACTCTACGGCCTTATGCAGATTCACGGACACGGACTCCACTAAGTCGCCCAGCTTTTCCTTGAACTCCACAAGGTACGGCTGTTCACCGTGCAACAAGAAAGCTTCACGACTTTTGAACACTTCAACCACCGTGAACAGGCGAGCATCCTCGATTCCATAGAGAAGATCATAGCTAACGCACCCCTTCTCTGTCCGGGTAGGTTCGACAAGCATTCCAAGGGCCCGCTTCAGATTTTCCTCAGCCCCCTCTTTCGCCTTGAAAGACGCGATACACACCACATTGTTACGCATACTATTCCTCCTTTTTCTTTTCTAACATTCTCCCCTCACTCCACCTGGCGGAACTCCGGGGAATACGCTGATTCGTACAGCGCTTATATACAGCGCAGCACTTCTCGGTCAGTGGACAATCATTTTAACTACTACCTCTACAACTGCGTCAAGTGCCATATCGGAGCTCTCTAACTGAATATTTAACAGAATCGGCCTGTCCGTTATGTATGGGAAGGCGAACACCGAAAATCCAGGTGCTGCAGGGCTTTTGGCGACTTTCCCGACTTAACAGTAAACATAAAAATTTGGGAAAGGCGGACATCTGCGCCTAGCCCGTAAATTTGGCAATGTGCTCGAAGACGTCCGCATGGTGCCGCATCCAGCGCTATGTTAAACCTCGATGACGCCTTCTAGGTACTTAACGCCTGCTCCAGAAATATACACACGATCGCCTTCCAACCGACAGTTCAACAAACCGGTTCGGCGCGAAACCTGTGCTGCGGTAAGGTGTGTTTTCTCAAGTCTCTTTGCCCAGTATGGGGCCAATCCGGCGTGGATTGAGCCGGTTACCGGATCTTCTTCACCGCCGTTGGCAGGCCAAAAATACCGAGACACAAAATCATACTTATCACCACGAGCGGTCACTGCGACGTCCAACGGACCAAGTTCCACGAGCCTTTGCACGTTCGGAACAAGGTCACGGACTTGCTGCTCATTCTCATACACCGCAATATACGCCTGCACATTCTTCAGCACTTCAATGGGTTGAATGGACAACCCCTCGAATAAGGCGCTTGGAATGTTTTCCACCCGAACGGGGGCTCTATTCGGGAAACTCATTTCGATCATTCCGTCGTCGAGCAGAGTGACTGGTAAGTCTCCGACTGCATCCGCCTGAAATGTGATCACGGAACCAGTATCGCCCCTCTTAAAGATAACGAATGCGCTTGCCAACGTAGCGTGACCGCAAAAGGGCACTTCTTTTAAAGGCGAAAACCATCTAATTTGAAACTTATTCTCTGCATTTTTTACAAAGAAGGCGGTTTCGGACAGATTATTTTCAGTTGCGATGGATTGCATGACGTGCGTCGGCAGCCAGTCATCCAATGGAACTACCGCTGCCGGATTTCCTTTAAACGGCTCTGAAGTAAAGGCATCGATAACATAGATTGGAAGTCTCATTGCGTCCCCGATAAAAATTTAATTAGATAGCGCCACAGACAGCGCTGCGTTATATAGCGCGGAAATGCTCAACTTAACCTTCCGGCCCTTCCACATCAATCGTGCAAGTCAAGGTGATTTCCCCATTCTCGGCGTCCGCCTCCAGCACACCCAACTTTGTTAACCGGCCATAAGATCTGCCATCTTTTCCTAATTTCAGTCCTGCTGCCTTAATCAATTGCTGGCGGTTGATTCCGGTGAAGTAGCTGCGGAAATAGTGTAGGAAGCCGTCGCGTGAAATAGCGACCTTCCGTGTGCTTAAACCAAACACCTTGAGTTGTTGAGGCGACTGAACAGGTGTGATTCCTTGATCCTGTCGCCACCCAGCCTTTACAAGCGCTGACTCGGCAACAGCGAAATTTGAACTGATTTTCGTACACGTCAAAGCCTGCTCTAGCATGGTCTTCGCTTTACGGTCGAATAAGGGAGCCGTAGAATCGGCCTTCACAACGGCTGGAGGTTGATTAGCATTGATGGATTCAGGCGCTTTCTCTGTGGTCGCTTTTGCCGACTTGAGGCCCAATGCCTCGGACAGCGATAGATTCACCTGTGTTGCACCATCAGTGCGAGGTTGTGTCGTCACGCACCCCGCTAATGCGCCACATACACAGCCCAAGGCGATAACTTCCGTTATGCGTCTTGGCCCCAAAGAGTGCCATTCCATTGCCATTTGCATTCTGCCTGTGAGGATAATGAGTGCCAAATTCTGCCACAGCCAATTATTTGTTGCATTTACTCAAGCAGATCTGCGCCTCTATACCGTTGGTGCCAATGCGCCGCTATTCAATGCGCCCCCATTGCATGGAGTGGCGCAAACGTGAATTAATTTAAATAGTCAAGTAGCTCAGGCCCAAAGACTTCGCGGTGCAAGCGAGTAACCGGTACACCTGCCTCGAGGAGCGCGCGCCATTGCTCTTGCATGAATTGAACAGGGCCACAGATATAGACGTTTGCGTCATTGGGAGGCCACCCAGGAAGGCGGGAAATTTCCATGCGACCGTGATGCGCAGTAATACCGTCACATTCTCCGCTATGGGCATCTTCGTAAAAGGTGACGGTACGAAGATTCGGCATCACCTTAGTAGCCGCGGCGACATCTTCGCGATGTGCATGCCATCCTTTACCACGTGCAGCATGCGCAAAGATGACATGCCGATTCCGATTGGACTGCGCAATGCAATTCAAAACAGACACCATGGGTGTAATGCCGATTCCTGCGGAGAGTAAAACAATAGGAGTAGATGAGGCCGTATCAGGTGTGAAGTCTCCAAACGGAAAAGTGACCTTGATACATGTCCCTACCTGAACATGATCATGCAGCCAATTCGAGACGCATCCAACCGGCCGCGCGCCCTCGCCTCGTTCTCGCTTCACCGATATACGTAGGTATTGCGCGTTTGGCGCATCGGACAAACTGTATTGGCGAAGTTGTGTCGTGCCCTCTTCAAACGTTACCGAAACGCTTAGGTATTGCCCTGGTTTGAAAGCTGGCAGAGGTAGTCCATCCGCAGCTTCAAGCATGAATGCCTTGACATCCTCACTTACGTTGCAGACCTGAACCACGCGCATGTCGCGTAATTCGCCGGGTGCCGTTCCGGCTTGTCGATACAGCGCCTTCTCCGCATTGATGAGAGCCATAGCAAGCGCAGAATATGCTTCATCCCACGCTGATATCAGCGCTGGTGTTGCTGCATCGCCCAACACCTCCTGAATAGCGCCCAGCAAATGGCGACCAACAATAGGATAGTGTTCTGCTTTAATTCCGACGGATGCATGTTTATGTGCAATCCGGCTGACCACGGGGGCAAGAGCCGCAGCATTGTCAATATTGGCGGCATAGGCGACGACGGCGGATGCGAGTGATTGCTGTTGAACGCCACTAGCCTGATTCCCCATATTAAACAGATTGGTCAACTCAGGATGTGCAGCAAACATGTTGCGGTAGAACGTTTTGGTAATGGCTAAACCATGCTCACGCAGTACAGGAACGCTGGCATCAATATAGGGACGAGCTATTGCAGAAACCATTCTTCTCTCCATAAAACATGCATTTAATATGCATATTAAAAATCAAAAAAATTGCTCACAAGGTGAGCACGCCAGAACCTCTTCGGGGTCTTTTTCGAGCGGTTTGCTGATCCGTGTACGGGCCTCGCCGGCCGCGGCCAATCTCTGGCCTGCGGTGCTCAGTGCACATCACGTACACGTCCGCTCCTCGGCCCGACTTTGGTTCCCGCACACTGCCCCTCAAACCGCTCTAGAGGCCGCGTAAAAAGACCCGGAGCAGGTTCTTACATTACTGAGTCTATGTCTTAACAGGGCTACCTAAAAATTTACGATGCATCACAATAATCTGCTCCCCTACTGCCCCACGCGTTACGTCAGCGAGCGTGTACCGGTCCATAGCATCATAGAATGCTCGTAAACCCTTTGCCAACGCGCCGCGTAATAAACAATCTGCGCTCAAACAGCACTGCTGCCCCTCACAGTCAATCAGTTCGGCATCTCCTTCCAGTTCACGCAGAACCATCCCGATACGTAAAGTTGTTGGGTCCACACTGAGCAACAGTCCGCCATGGCGCCCCCGGCGTGCCTGGATCCAGCCGGCACGCGCCAGCTGGCCTACTACCTTCACTAGATGATTGTTTGGAATGTCAAATTGCGTTGCGATTTCTGCCACTGTGACTGGCGCTCGTTGTCTGTCCGCCCCTGACAAGTAAATCAAGACACGGAGACCAATATCGGAAAAGCGAGTGATACGCATTTTTTAGACGTTGCAGTTGCCAGCGGCAAGCATTCTAACAAACATGCATTTTTTATGCATATTA
>CBHCMF010000230.1:0-6684 GCA_965974465.1 uncultured Noviherbaspirillum sp. | reverse complement strand
TTCTACGGCAAGCAAACGATACTAACCATTGTACCAACACCCGGACTAACCGCGAGAGCGTAGATATTCAATCCCTCAGGCCTTGGCTACGTCCTACCCTACTCCCTACAAATCTCTTCGCATGCGTATAGGTGGAATTAGGGAGAAAGAAATGAAACCGTTCGCGGTTAGTCCGGATAGTTTTGACGACTGAGGGCCGGCAATCTAGGAGCATCTGAGTAAGCGGAAATAAACACGCTAAACCTGTCTCAGCGACCGTAATGTTCGGTATTTGCCTGCCTTGACCTTGTTGGCACTCCTGCTACAGGTAATTGGGTTCTAATGTAATGGACGCCCTCTTTCAAAGCGGCATCAAAGTGCTAATTTAGGATGGTTTTCATCCTAAACAATGAAAGGAGCGTTCATCATGGAGATCACGACAATTGGCATCGATTTGGCAAAGAGCGTTTTTCATGTTCATAGCGTCGACCAGCATGGGAAAGCGGTGCTGCGAAAAAAGCTGGAGCGGCCAGGATGCTGGACTTTTTTATCAAGCTGCGCCCGTGTTTGATCGGGATGGAAGCTTGCGGCAGCGCGCATTATTGGGCCCGCAAGCTGGTTGCACTGGGACATACGGTCAAGCTGATGGCACCGCAATTCGCCAAGCCGTACGTGAAGACGAATAAAAATGATGCAGCAGATGCCGAAGCGATCTGTGAAGCCGTCACCCGGACCAACATGTGCTTTGTACCGAGCAAGACAGACAAGCAACAAGATTCAGTCGTCGCCATCTTATCGTCTCCTCATCGAGTTATTCTGGTCTTGAGTTCCTCATTGCCGCCTTTACGACCCGGTTAAGTTTACAGTACCGTAGTCGCCCCTATCCAATTCGGTTATCCGCAATAACAATGTTTACTTGAAAACAGTTGCTTCATAAGATAATCTGACGATTATTAAAAAAAATGCTCTTGATCGTCAGATTGGATAAACATGAACACTGAGTCGCGTTTCATAACTGAGCCGGTAACTCTTGACCGTATTTTTGAGGTCAACAATCACGCCAATCTAGTGCTTGATGCGGCACGCGAACGTATGCTAGAGCCTCATCCACGCAAGCGTCCGCCCGTCTATACTAGTCTGCAAGTAGCACAACTCTGTGGAATTACCAAGCCACGCTTGAATTACCTTGTCGGGCGGCCGAACAATGACTTACCAACCGGGAAAGTTGAGGGCAAGAACCGGATTTTCACACTAGCCGAAGCCCGCGAGTGGGTCCGCAAGGTCAGCCCGGAGTATATCGCCCGGCCAGAAGGCGCGAAAGGCTTCGTTATTTCATGTTCGAACTTGAAAGGCGGGTCGACCAAGACCACCACGACACTGCATCTGGCGCAAGGGTTATCCCTGCGCGGGCGTCGGGTCTTACTTGTTGACCTGGACAGCCAGTGCAGCCTCACCACGCTGTGTGACCGCATGCCGGAAAGCGAAGTCCAGGACGATGAAACGATCCTGCCGTTTTTCTACGGCGACCAGCCAGACCTGAGCTACGCCGCCAAACCAACCTACTGGGATGGCGTAGACCTGATTCCGGCCACGTTCTCTCTGTTTAATGTCGAAGTAGTACTTCCTATTGAGGCATCCGAGGATGGCGAGTTTGAGTTTTGGAACGTGTTAGAACGCGGACTCGAACCACTACGGGACCAGTACGATGTGATTATCATCGACACGCCCCCTTCCCTCTCCTACCTGACATTCAACTCGATTTATGCAGCAAATGGCATCGTAATTCCCCTCCCACCGGAAGCCATCGACTTTGCCAGCAGCGCAATGTTTTGGCGGCTGTTTTCGGATCTTTTCCGGGTTGCCAATCAGCGCCTTGAGCGCAATGGTAAGCCGAAGATGACAAAGGTGTTTGACTTCGTGAACGTGTTGCTCAGCAAGGTCAATACCCAGAATGTCGCCACATCTGTTGTTCGGGGTTGGATTACGGCGGCCTATGAGGATATGGTTTTGCCGGTCGAAATCCCGATATCGGGTCTGACTTCCGGCAAGGCAAGTGAATTTGGCTCGATCTACGACATTAGCCAGTATCAAGGTGATCGTCGCACCTACCAGCGTATCCGCGAAGCCTGCGACCGCTTTGTAGAACTCATCGATCAACAAGTCGTAACGGCATGGAATAGGAAGGAATAATCATGTCATTCAAAAAGGAATTGCAGCAAAAGGGCTTGGACATTCTGGATGCAGTCGCCGCCCGTAAGAAAGAAGCCGCGAATAGACCCCCAGAGGACATCGAAAGCAAGCCGTTTTCCACAGCGCCCGGGCGCATGGGCGAGTATCAGGATCGCAAATGGCTGACCAATAGAGTCAATGAGTTGACGCAGGCGCTTGAGGACGCCAAGGCCGGCGGGCGCAACCTTGAGCTGCCATTGGCCGACCTACATGAAGTCGAAGGACGCCGCCGCAAACTAACGCAGCAAGAGTTTGGCGAACTGAAAGAAAACCTCGCCAACAACCCCCTTGTGACGCCGATAACGGTTCGCCCGCGCCAGGAAGGGGGATATGAAATCATTTCCGGCCACAACCGCGTCAGAGCCTTCCGCGAACTTGGGCGTGACCTGATTCCGGCAGTCATCGTAGACACCAGCGACGCGCAAGCCGATATCAATGCGTTCTACGCCAACCTGCTGCAGACTGATCTACCCCCATACGAAAAGTATCTGGGCTTCAAGATGCTGCAGGAAAAGCAGCCGGGATTGACGCAAGCAGAAATTGCCCGGCAAGCTGGCAAGCCAGAGTCAACGATCAGTGAATTGATGGCGTTCGGAGAGTTGCCCGAACCCGTATTGACACTTTTATCCCACCACCCATCCCTACTCGGACACCGAGCCGCCGCCCAGTTAGCGGCGTTCACAAAGAACGGGTTGACGCAGGAAGTAACCGACGCCGTGCAGCAAATCGCCTCGCTTGGCATCGACCAGAATGAAGCGGTCAAGATGGTTGCAGCGACACAAAAAAAGGAAGTGAGGCCGAAACCGCCTAAGCGCGTCATCAAGGCAGGCCGCGCGACGTACTGCAGCGTGATTCGTGCAGCAAAGGTGATGCGGATTGAATTTGCGTCAGAAGATGAAGCAGCCGCTGTGCAGGCCGCCATTGAAGAAGTATTGGAGAGCAGGGCGCAAAATTTGAAGAAATAGGTATTCGTGCTACGAAGCCCTTTAAAATCAATGGCTTACGAAAGCTAATTGACTGAAAAAAATTTAAAGGCGTAGATTCGTGCTACGAAGGCTTTAAAAATCAACGACTTACGAAACTCAATTGCTATGAACTGAAAACGAAACTGAACCCTTGAAAAAGCAAAAGCCCGGACGGGAATCCGGGCTTTTTCAAAATCGCTACGGTACTGCGGGAACAGACCATAGGTGAACTAGACAGCGCCTATTCTATTTCTCACAAAACCGTAGCGCAAGGACTTTTTACGCCTACGGATAATGAGAATGGAACAATTGGCTTCCAGTGGCGCGCTCGCGCCCGCAAAAAGTAGAAACCTGCCCGTGCGGATACTCCGCGCCTTCGACAACGCCAAGCACATGCTTGGACTGTCTCGCAGCACCAAAGATACCCTTGCAGAACTCTGCCGCTTCGTGCCGCAGAACGAACCCTTTGCGACCATCTTTGCCCACAAGTCAAAGATTGCTGAACGAATCGGAGCATCCGAACGAACCGTCTACCGGCACCTTGAACAGTTGGAGAAGGGCGGATTGATCGAAGTGCTGCCGCAAGAACGCAAAAGCCGCAACGGTCGGTTTAGCGTCGCCCGCATTCGCCTGACCCAAAAAGCCGCCGCCATCTTGGGTTTTATCGAGGTTGAAATTGACGTTTTCCACACCCCACCGTCTGACAAAATGTCATCCGGCCAAACGTTAACAGAACCAACTATCTCAAAGAATCAACCCGCTACAAGGGTGAAAAACGGTTTGCCGATAGACCTGACGTGGCTCACAGGACTAGGCATCAGCAGAGCGGGGGTCTTTGCATTGATGGCTAAGGCAAAAGCCAACGGCAAGCGGTTGTCGGATATCGCGGTAGCCGTCGCGGACTTGCTAAAGGATCTGAGGGGAGGGCGTTTATTCGCCTACCTCGCCAAGCTTGCGACCGGGCCAAGCGACTTCACCGTGCAGGCTGCGGAGACTCGCAAACGAATCGCCGCAGCCGACGAACGCCGGGCCTACGAACGCAAGCACGCCGCCTTCAGAGAGCGCTTCCGAGGCACAACGCTGACCAACCGGGCGCAGAATACGCTCTACTTGATCGACAGCAAGGCCGCGTATGCGCAGGTTATTGGAGCAGGGCGAAACGGCACCACGCCATTGACCGACCTGACGCCGTGGATTGAGCAAGTCGAGAGCGGCAGGCTAGTGCTAGCTACGCTTGAGGTCGAACGCCGGGTGAGGGCGGCCTTTGCATAACATCCCGGACAAGCTCACGGCGCGGATGACCCGTAAATGCCATAAGCGTGCGGCACTTGCTGAAGAATGGAAGAAAATCCGTGCATTAGTCGGTGTGAAGAGAGAGTGGGTAGCTGCTTGACTTGGTCCGTTACCAAATGGGGGGGCAGGTCATATCCGGCGCTTGCGGTAGAGGTCAAGAAGCAATGGTGCACCTTGTTGCCGCACCATTGCCAGCGTTATTACCGATGTTTTATCACTAAGCGTAACTGTCGCCTCAAACGCGGTATTACAAGCCCGTGTCGAGCTTCAAAATATTGGCTAATTGCACCCACTCGGAAGGCGTGAGCAGATTAATATTTCGATCCAGCAAGCGGATCGTAGGATCATCGAAGTGAGCGTTCGACGTATCTTTCCCGGTGACGTTGGCCAGCATCACGCGTAACGCAGTGTTGCCAGGTGTATCAGCACCGAATGGTAAGAATGCAGCCGCGAAGTAGGGCAGAGTGACAGAAGAGCCTGGATACACATTGTCTGTGCTCGACGTCAAAATGCGGATTCTTCCTTCCGCATCACGGCTGTTAATCAAGGCCATGAGCTTGGTGTTGAGGCGCCGGGCCAGTTCAGTTTGAGAGCGCGCAATCGTGCCGTCTTCGAGTATCAGTTTGCCGTAGATCAGGGCATCAATGGTGTTGGCAATCAATTCTTCTTTATTGGAATTTAATCTTGTTGAATGAAGCACCTCATGCGCCATGGTTTCGGCGAGCAACTTAGGGTTCTCATACTGGTATCGATCATTGAAGATGATGGTTGGTTTTGTGTCTCCCGGCATAAAACGGACCAAGGCAATGGGGCCAGGCCCTGTATCGCCCGTAAGAGCGCCAAAGATCACTGTGACAAAATCCCCATTGCGAATGGACTGAATCGCTATCTCGCCAGCAGTGCCTTTTAGTAAAGCTAGCGCAGCCCTGAGGCGCGGATCGGACACATAGCTTTTAATCACTGGGTCGTCAAAGACAGCGACGCCTTCGCGCGTGCGTGAGTCATGGGTCCCAAAGCGTAACGCCAAGGCCGTTGCCAATTCCGCACGCAGTTGGTACTCGCTGGTCGGTTTCGGGGGCGCCGGCGGAGTGGGCGGCGCGTTGTAAGTCTGCGGCGAGAACATGGTCGCGTCTTTGGGGGCAAAAGGAGGCCCTTGCAGGATTTGCAGCGCCAAGCGGTCGCTAATAGCGCGGTCACTCGCCAGGTCGGCATTCGTTGCTGCGGTAGGTTGGTCAGCGGTTGTTGGCGATGCGGGCGTGACACCTGAAGTGTCGGGCGTGGTGACGATCGTTGTTTCCGCTGCGGTGATAGCGGTCGACGCTTGTTCTGCCGTTGCAGTCGAGGCTGGATCAGAGCCGCCGCACGCGGTGAGAAGACTCGTGAACGCTAAAGAAAGGAATACTGCAAATCGTTTATTCATGAACTTGCCCTTTATGACGTTGAAGGACTATGGAAACGGCATCAGCGATCAGGCGCGGCACTTTTCCGTTGCTCTTTTTCCCCTTCGGTTTCAGTGCGCAAGCGGAACGTAGCATGGGCGGGCAAATACCCATTTGTGCAGTCACAAGCGCTGACTTGTCGAAATATGTGAAGAAGCCGAGCCATCTTGCGTTGCAAACCACATGGCAGCGCGGCCAAGGACGGCTTCCTGAATGCGTTGCGCGCGCAGTCTTGCGGTACCGTGCTGTGGACCGTGATGAAATTGGCCAGGCGCTTGCGCATTGCGCCGTTGAATACAAAAGAGAGGGGAGTAGGGCGGTCAGGTAGGGTTATTGTTTCAGCTTTTGAAGCAGCAACCTGGTTATTTTCGTAGGGTGCAGGTGTCGGTGAACGTAAAGGGGGAAAATCACTCAGCCATTCGCGGGTGTTATTCTCTTTTGCGGGAAGTCGTGATTTCTTCCTTGGGCACGGTGGTTCTCTCCGCGAAAAAAAAGCCCGCTGACGTCGTGGCAGCGGGTGAATCCAAATCCAGGGAGATTGGAGGAGACGAGACCACTTTACTGCATTGCAGCATCATCCGCTGCAATGTTTGCAAAATGTCACATATCGGCAAGAAGCATATTCGTGTAACCGCTTGCATTTCCGCCACCGCCATTCACTGTGACAGGACGACTAGGCAGCGCGCTTGATCCTGCGGCGACAGTTACTAGCGTCATTTTTTGCCTGCCCTTTGCCAGGATTACCGCACAAAAAGCGTACACCGTGTGAATGATAAGGC
>CBHCMF010000229.1:0-6699 GCA_965974465.1 uncultured Noviherbaspirillum sp. | reverse complement strand
TTTCATGGCCTGCATGTCGGGCACGGGCTGCTGGCCCCGCGCTTCCGCCAGTAGCGACACGTAATAGCCTTGGCTTTGGTAATGATAGGTACTGCAGAGATTGAAAACTTTGGTGGGGCCGGTGTTACCGTAGGCAGGGTCCATGAGGTAGGTTTGTGCAGATATCACAGTGACACCTGGAATGTCGTTAGGCCAATCTTGCTGTTGACTGACGACAAAAAGGATATTCATGGTACTTCCTGTCGCGGCGGACACCGCGGATGAATGATCAAGAGGTTCGCGTCATGCGTCACAATGCCCAACAGCACGGCGTTGACCACGCGGTCCACACTCAGCCAGTATCGATGGGTGTCGGCGTAAGGATTTTGCTGATAAGGATCCACTACCAGCACTTTGCGGCGCTCCTTGTCATAACCGGCAATCACCACGAAGTGACCTGCGGGAAAGCCACGCACGTCATCCGGTTCATCCTCTGCGCCGTATTCGCGCGCGACGCGGTACAGGTACGTGGAACTCAATCCAGTGATGATAGGCAATTTGCGGCGCAGGATGCCGCGGATTAGGTAACGTGACAGGTCAAGCAGACGCAGGCGTCCGCCAAGTGAAAGAAATTCGAGATACCCTGTCGTCGCATGCTGCAGGCGATAGTCCATTTTGATTTCGCTCTGCTTGCGTAAGCGATCGGCGATATCGACGCCTGGTTGTGTAAACCAAGTAGGGTCGAAGACATTCAGATTGTAGGTATAGATCGACGCCTTGTAGCCCTTGCGCAATGCGTCGCAAGCAAGAAAGACGGCCAAGGTGCCACCATGCTCAAGCCGACCGGCACGGGCGATGACGTTAGGGAGCGGTTCATCCTCACCCCAGTAGCGATACACCGCTTGTAAACAGGTCGGGCCGCAGGTAGTCTCATCCGGTTGCGGCAGGATTTTGACGGGCAACTGCAGTATGGTCTGAGTCACGGGGCAGCGTCTGAGCGGGATCGCTTTGTTCTCTAAAACTTGCATGACAAGCCGAAGTGGCTTCGATAAACAGCGTATAGCATTTTCAGTGCCAGACGTGAGCCCCCTGCTATTGTCTATGCAGAGCGCTACGCGCCGATCAAAAGACTTCCATTATTTGTAAAAGTTTCCCGGGCGGCGCATGCATTTCATTCTATCTGGCCGGGCATGAATGATGCATTAAAACGGTATTAGCCCGAATACCAACCTGAAAAGGAGATTTCAGCGATGAAAACGTTGATTGGCTTAATGATGGCTCTTGGCCTTGTTTCTCACGCCGCGCTGGCACAAGTGAGCGATACGCCGGCGTCTTCGCAGAATACCGATCCCACCCCGACGTCAGATACCTCAGGCGCCTCTTCCGGTTCGCAATCGGAGAGAGAGGGCGAGGCTTCTTCTGGTGCATCATCCACGTCGCAATCCGAGGACGAGAGTGACGCCGCTTCCGGCGCGTCTTCCGCGTCACAATCGGAGGAAGAGAGCGGTGCTTCCGCTGAAGCGCCTTCCGGTGCAGTCAATGGCATGCGATCGGAAGCCGGCATGACGGAGAGTGAACCACCGTCTCCGATCGCCGGTCTGAAGCCGGTCACAGAGGGAGATATTACGTATCTCTGCGGCGGAGTTGGCCAGGATGAAATTGCATACATGAAGAATCAGGCAAAAAACTACGACATGATGCTGACCTTCGCCGCTCGCAACGGCGCCTATCTCGCCGATGTGGACGTCGATATCAGAGACGCAAGAGGTAATTCCGTGTTGGAGACAACATGCGACGCACCTATTCTGTTGGTTGACCTGCCGCGTAGCGGCAACTATCGTGTGCGGGCAGAAACTGCTGGCTATACCTTGAACAGGAGCGTCAGAGTGGCGGACGCCGGGGAGAGGAGGGGAGCGCTTGCTTCTGCCGTTCTGAGTTGGCCGCAACAAGTCGCCACAATCAGTCCTCCAGAGGAAGCCACAGGTAGCAGCGCTACCGGCAGCGGCGCTGGGGAGGATACGGAAGCCGATACCAGCGGCGGCGGAGAAGACGAAGAAGAAATAGAAGTAGAAGAAATAGAAGTAGAAGAAACCGACGTCGAAGAAACCGATAGCAGTACACGCTGAATATGGCAGATATCGACTCACGCTCCGGCGCAATGGCAAGCGCCGGGCGCACCCTTGGTCTGCACGATGCAGATGTGTATGTCGGTACGGAACGCCGTCAGCGAGAACGAAGAAAAAGCAGTCTCCTTACGACTGAGCGGCAGCAAGGACTTAGCGATGCGCAGTTCTTGCATCGCACCGTCCTGGTGGTTAGCCTGACGATCTTCACCGGCTTGGTCCTTGCACTGATCTGGTATGCGAGTGACGTATTTCTCGTCCTTTTTGCCGGCATCCTGGTGGCGATACTGCTGCGTGCGCCAACCAACTGGTTGGTTCAGCGCAGGGGACTCAGAGAGTCTGTTGCGCTTAGCATGTCGATCGCAGCGTTGACTGTCATGATCGTTCTGGTGGTCTATCTGTTGGCGGTACCACTTGGCGATCAGATCGGTCAGTTGTTGGAAACCTTGCCACGTTCGATAGCGCGTATGCGCGAATGGTTTTGGCAACACAAGTTGGCACAGCCGCTAGAACCGCTGTTGACGGAGCTGGGACGCATGCGCATAGACTTCCAGACGCTTGGGCGCGCGAGTGGACTGATCACTTCTACCATGTCCGCTATCGGAGGTGCTGGCGTTGCCCTGTTCCTCGGCATTTACTTGTCCGCGCAGCCACGCCTATACCAGCGCGGACTGATGCACTTGCTGCCAAAGAAACGACGAGGGCGCGCTTGTGAAGTAATGGATGAAATCGGCATGGTCTTGCGCTGGTGGCTGGTCGGTCGCTTGATCACGATGACAGTAGTCGGCGTCGCGGCCGGCGTTGGCCTGTGGTGGTTGGGGGTTCCGCTTGCTTTTTCGCTAGGGGTGATGAGCGGGATGCTGGAGTTTATTCCCTATATCGGCCCAATCCTCGCGGCGGTACCCTCATTACTGATCTCTTTTAACCTGGATCCCGAGCTCGCCTTCTATGTCCTGCTGCTGTATGTGGCAATACAAACCGGTGAAAACTACCTCGTGACGCCGCTGATCGAACAGCGTGCGGTCGCATTGCCGCCGGCTTTGGTCATCTTCGGAACATTATTGTTGGCCGCCCTGGCCGGGCCACTCGGTGTCGTGCTGGCGTCACCGCTCATCGCGACTTGCATCGTCACGATCAAGTTGCTGTATGTGCAGGATGTAGTAGAACAGCCGAAATCAACGTAAAACGATTTCGGGCGGCTATCAGAATAAGAATAGGCTAGAACGCATTTCATCAATAGAAAGGAAAGGCCCACGCAGGCTATAAAATGCGTTCTCGTTAAACTGACCGGCGGGGGCTATCCATTGCTTATTGTTTAGCGCTGTCCGAAGCACCTTGCACCTTCTCGCCACCCCGTTCGACATCTTTCCCGAAACCTTTGATGGTGTTGCAAGCGGACAGGCCAAGAGCCAACATCAAGATACTCAGCAGGGAAATGGTTTTTTTCATGATATGTGTTCCTTTCAAATTGGCGAGGTAATCGGCACTGCACTTCGCATGCCGCTTCGTGTTGGACACAGGCGCTGCCACGATCTGCGATTAACGACGATCGCGCCCGGTACGGTTTTGCACATACGCACCGGCCATGCTCAGCACCTTGCCCACTAAAGCGATGTTCGATTGATTGCGTGACGCCAACGTGGTTAGTGCTGTTCCGCTCGTCATGGCAGTCCGCATGATCCGCCTTGGACCGATAGCGATAAGTGCGGCCACGCCTAATGCGCACACCAGCGGATGTTCTGTCACTACCCGCATCAGCGTGCTACGTGGAAACCGGGTGGGAATGGGCCGTGACAGCGGATTGTAAGCCGGCGCATGTGCGCCTTGGACATGCGTGAGTGCCGCTTTCCCGGCCGCCTCTATTGGTAATTGGTCGAGGTCGCCACCGCCTGTCAGCGCGCGCCGATAGCTTTCTCTTCGCATTTGCATTCGCTCCAGGATGGCCTGCCGTTCTTCTTCAAGTGAATGATTGTTGCTCATAGGCTTTCCTTGATGACGTTGATGTCCCTCTGCAATTCATTACGCAGGGTTGCGGTAAGCGGGTGCGAGCGGAAGCGCTTCATAGACAAGCCAAAGCTGATCCCCGCGATTGCCGCATAGAGAAAGACCACGAACCATGCTGCCAGCGTACGGTATTCCGAACCCCAGAAACTGACGATAATCGCCAGCCCCACAAAGACCAGAGCGAGCAGCGCAAACAGGATCGCGATCGCGAATCCGGCAATGCGCAGTGCGAGCTGGTGTTCACGGATCTTCAATTCCACCCGTACCAGATCCATGTAGTCGCTGATCCGGTCGAGTGTAATGAGATAGAGTTGTTTGGATTTGTGAATTGCTGCAAACATCACGGTCTTCCTTATGCGAAATAGGAGAGATCGATGGCGGTCGATACCCGACCCTTTACCGTCTTACCGTCTCTTGAACAACAAGCCGAGCAGCAAGCCTGTACCGACGGCAACGGCCACCGATTGCATGGGCTTGTCTTTCACATATTCGGTCGTGCTTTCGACACTGCGGTTGAGCTGGCGGCTAGCCTCGCTGGCAAGCCCCTTGGCGGCGTAGCGTACCGAACTGAATTTCGCCATCAGTTGCGTATGCGCCTGGATCAACTCATCATCCGACAGACTCGCTGAACGATTGACCAGCGAATCGAGGTCGTTCTTCAGATTCATCAATTCGCTGCGCAGTGAAGCAGCAGTACGCTGCGGCGCGCCTCGTCCTTCGCTATAAGCAGTGCCCCTGGTGCTCTGTGTGGTGGTTGATAGTCTGTCACTGCCGTTGCCGGATGGGGTGGTTGGAATATTGGTCGTTTCCATGAGTCGCTCCTTGATTGGGTTAGACGAAATCCACAATGAAAGTCACTACGACGGGAACCGTAAAATGAGGCGAGCATAAGCAAGCTTGCCCCTGCTCATCGCACGGCCTCTGCTTCAGACAAGCGCCTTGACGCGATGTCGCGAACCTCCTTTTTATGGTTGATAAGCAGGGAGTCAGCAAACGTTATGCCAACAAAGACGCCGCTGCAAAAGCACGAAGAAACAACTGCTAAAAGGCGTACAGCAAGGAAAATGCCGCTGGCTATGGGTAAGTCTGTAAAAAGCAGCGGCTATTTTTGTACATGTGGGATGTAATTATTGCAACGCGAAGCCAGCGACGGAGTTGCATAAAAATCTTGCCGAATGTAGCTCGCAGGAAACATAATTGCTGTCAACCGCATGCCACCTGGCATGCGCATCGAATGTCCCGCAACAGAAAGGTAGCCATGTCTTCCAACTTCGGGCCCGATGAGGCGCGCGCGTATATGCATCAACTGCTGAAGGCTATGCATCAGCAGGGTGGTTCAGACTTGTTCATCTCGGCCGATTTCCCGCCGAGCATGAAACATCAAGGCGCAATGAAGGCGCTTAGCCAACAGAAGCTGAACGGCGAAATCACCAAGAAGCTCGCCTACGCGCTGATGAATGACAAGCAGCAAAAGGAATTCGAAGCCGACCTGGAATGTAATTTTGCGATCTCGCTACCTAATGTCTGTCGTTTCCGCGTCAATGTCTTTGTGCAACAGCAGCAGACCGGCATGGTTATCCGCACCATCGCTGCCGAGATCCCCAGCTTCGAAAAGCTGCAACTCCCCGAGATTCTAAAAGATGTGATCATGACCAAGCGCGGCTTGGTGCTCGTTGTCGGCGGCACCGGCTCCGGCAAGTCAACCACGCTGGCCGCGATGATTGATCACCGCAACGCTAGCTCCTCAGGCCACATCATCACTGTCGAAGATCCGGTCGAATACGTTCACAAGAACAAGTCCTGCCTGATCACGCACCGCGAAGTGGGTGTCGATACCTTGTCCTGGCATCACGCACTGAAGAATACGTTGCGCCAGGCGCCAGATGTGATTCTGATCGGCGAAATCCGCGATACCGAAACCATGGAGCATGCGATCGCTTTCGCTGAAACCGGCCACCTTTGCCTTGGCACGCTGCACGCGAATAACGCCAATCAGACCATCGACCGTATCATCAACTTCTTCCCGGAAGAGCGGCGCAACCAGTTGCTTGGTGACCTGTCCTCCAACCTGCGCGCGATCATCTCGCAGCGCCTGGTGCGCACTGAAGACGGCAAGGGCCGCAAGGCCGCAATCGAAATCCTGCTCAATACGCCGACGATCGCTGAACAGATTCTCAAAGGCCAGTTCCACGCCATCAAGGAAACCATGGCCAAATCGAAGGAACTCGGCATGCGCACCTTCGATCAGGCCTTGTTCGACCTCTACAACGAGGGACACATCAGCTACGACGAAGCGATCCGCAACGCCGATTCCGCCAACGAACTGCGACTGCAGATCAAGCTGCGCGGAACACGTGGGCAACCCGGTAATGCCGGCGCAGCGGAGGGATTCAACCTCTCGATCTCGGAAGAAGAGGAAGAAGAGGCGGAAGATCAGGATAATGCCAAGAAGTAAAGCCAGCACAGCATCATCCAAGCGACCTGGGCGTGGTTCTCCTAGCGCGGTTTGAATGCGCGTGCAAGGGAGGTCAGGTCGGACCGAGAAGCGCAACCGTAGGTGAGCTACGGTGAGCATCGCAGGCCCGAGATGGCC